>NZ_CALIBB010000239.1 GCF_938045595.1 uncultured Campylobacter sp. | reverse complement strand
GGCTTTGGAGAGGCGATGGCAAGGAGCCTAGCGGAGTTTTGTAAGATAAATCGCGAAAAAATTCTAAATCTAAGCGAAATCATCACGCCTCGCGCGCCCGAGGTGCATACCGTCAAAAGCGCTTTTACCGACCGCAGCGTCGTCATCACCGGCACGCTCAGCCGTCCGCGCGACGAGTTTAAGTCCAGGCTTTTGGCGATGGGCGCGAAGGTGCAGGGCTCGGTATCTGCCAAGACCGACTTCGTGCTCGCAGGCGCAGAAGCGGGCTCCAAGCTACAAAAAGCTCGCTCGCTTGGCGTGCGGGTGATCGATGAGAGCGAGTTTGAAGCGCTCGCGAGCCTGGCGACGACCGACACAAATTCACCCGGCAAGAGCGAGCCCGAAGCGCTTGTGGGGAGCGGCGAGTGAAGATTTTTTGCTTGGCGCCGAAACCGCACGCAAACGGCGCGGGATTAAATTTTAAAAGCAATCTCCGCCCTGTGGCGCTTATATCTTTTACAAGGCGCGAGAATTTTAAAAATTTTGTAGCGCACGAGCAAGCGGTAAAAGCGACAAATCGAGCGGTCAATGTAAGATCGCTGAGCTCTAAGGCGTGCGTAAAAGCAGCAGACAGGGAGGCGGTTTCTGCTAGGCGCGCGGGCTATACCTGCCGCGGCGCTAAAACGGCGCGCACGACGCCGATAGATACGGCTGCAAACAAGAATATCTCAAATTTTGCGGCGCGCGAACACTGCGCCGATAGGAAAAATTTTAAAATTTTCGCTAGCGACGAGATAAAATTTGCAACGCACGGCGAGCCGAAACCTGCAACGCACAGTATAGTTAAATTTGCGGCGTGCAGCCGGCTGAAATTTGAGCCGCGTAGCACTGCTACGCGCGACTTTACTTTGTGCGATAAAATTTTAAGCTCAAGGCCGCACAAAAACTGCGTAAGCTTTAAAATTTCATCGCGGCGTGGAGAAAATACAAAATGAGATTTGATCTGCTCGTCGCAAATACGCTTAAAATCAGCAGAAATCAGGCCGCCGCACTGATAAAGCAGGATAAAATTTTGCTGCGAGGCGCCGTGCAAAACAGGCCCTCTGCGCAGATCGTGCCCGAGCATAGCGGCGAAATCAGCGCGATTGATCAAATTTACGTAAGCAGGGGCGCGCTCAAGCTTGCGGGCTTTATGGACGAGCTCGCTGAAAACGGGCTTTTAGCAAGCTGCGGCGTAAATTTGCCTAACTCGGCGGTAGAAATTTCAAAGCCGTATAGCAACGCAAAGAGCGCAGATAGCAAATCGGTAGCGACGCAAAAGGCGGGCGCAGTAACGATGCAAATTTCAAGTGCAGATTTTGCGACTACGGATAAAATTTTAGGCGCGAACGAGGCTGATAAAATTCCAAGCGCGGCTGCCGCGACGACAAAGAGCGCAAAAGCCATTACCGAGGCGATCCGTACCGCAAAAACTAGCGCCGAGACGGCGGAGCTTTTACAAACCGGTGCAGGCAAGCAAACGGTGGAATTTTTACAGACGGACGTAGACGCTGAAACGGCAGAGATTTTAAATGCGGCGAAAGCCTCCAAATCGGGCGGCAATGCGGGCACGTGCCGCAACGAAGGCGGCGTGGAGCCGGTACAAACAAAGCCCTCGGAAAAAGATATTTTAAATTTGGCGGGAGCCGATGTTTTGGACGTGGGCAGCAGCACGGGCGGGTTCGTGCAGATTTTACTGCAGCGCGGCGCAAAGAGCGTGACCGCACTTGACGTCGGCAGCTCTCAACTAAGCGAAATTTTGCGGCGCGATCCTCGCGTGGTCGTGCGCGAAAACACCGACATCAGGAAGTTTGCAAGCGAGAAAAAATTTGATCTCATCACCTGCGATGTGAGCTTCATATCGCTAAATTTGATCCTAAAAAGTCTCGCGAGCCTCGCCAAAAACGCTCTCATCGTGCTATTTAAGCCGCAATTTGAGGTCGGCGCGGAGATAAAGCGAAATAAAAAAGGCGTGCTAAAAGATGAAAAAGCGGTCTGTGCCGCACGGGCAAAATTTGAGCGGCTATGCGCCGAGCTGGGGCTTGCCACGCTGTACGCTAGCGCCTGTAAGATCACGGGCAAAGAGGGAAATAGGGAATTTTTCTATCTTCTAAAAAGGATGAACGATGAAATTTAAAAACTTAATTATATTGGCGTTTTGCGCCCTGTTTTTGGGCTCATGCGCCAAAAGCCTAAGCCCAAAAGCGCCGCTAGTAAAAAATTTCGACATCGCTAAATTTAGCGGCGGCTGGTATGAGATCGCTCGTATGAAGGGCGGCGGCGAGCTGCAAAACACCGCGTACGAGTGCTTTATCGATAAAAACTCCACGATCAATCTTTTAAAAACCGCCAAAACAAGCTCAGGTAAAATCGAAAACGAGCAGCACGTGTTGGAGTTTGCGGGCGATAAAAGCGTAGGTCTGCTCTATCAAAAAGGTCTGATTTCCGACTCCCTCTACCGCGTAGCGCAGGTGGACGGCGACTATCGCTACGCCCTGATTTTCGGCGCCGATACGAGCGAGCTGTATATCCTCTCGCGCACCAAAACCCTGCCCGAGCCGATCCGCATCCTCTATCTGAAAAAGGCGAAGCATAGTGGCTACGACACCAAAAAAATCGTCTGGACGAAGCAGAAGTAATGGCTAATCAAAAATCAGGTAAAGACCATACAGAGGCTTCGCTACGGAACTTTAAAGAGCAAAATTTCGTATCACAGAATTCCAGCTTGAAAAATTTTACGGAACAGAATTCCACAAGCAATGGAGAAAATTCATCTCAAAATATCAAACGCCCAAGGCAAGAGTTGAGTGAAAACAAAGCCGGCGATGCGCACCGCGCAGATGAAGCAGACACCGATACCGCTTGCAGTAACGAAACGGCTTATGGCGGCACTTGCGGCAATGGCGTAGATGCGCAAGCTCAAAGCGCGCTTCCTGCTTGTGCGGAAGTACTACGCGCGCGCCTAAGCGAGCAGTTCGCACGAGGCGAGATTTTCGCAACGCTGCAAGGCGCAAACCGCGATGACGTGTGCGCCGTAGCGATCGGTAACTTCGACGGCATGCACCTTGGGCATCAAAAATTATTTGAGCGCCTGGGCGAGCACGGCGCTATAATCGTAATCCTAGCAGGTGGTGGCACGAAGCTAACCCCTTTTGCGTCACGGCAGGCATTTACGAACAAAAAGATTTTTTATTGCGATCTACGCGCTATCAAAAGCCTTAGCGGAGGCGAATTTATCGCACTTTTAAGGCAGAATTTCATAAATTTACAAAAAATTGTCGTCGGCGAGGACTTTAGATTTGGGTGTGATCGGGCGTGGGACGTGGAATTTTTAAGGCGCGAATTTCGCGGGCAAACCTGCGTCTTAGGCGAGTTTTGCTTAAGCGGCGGTGGCGTGCATTCAAGCAGGATCAAGGAGCTTTTATCGCGCGGTCGGTGCGAAGAGGCGGCGGAGCTTTTAGGGCGAGATTACGAGATCTGCGGACGCGTAGTGCGCGGTCAGGGGCGCGGGGCGCGGGAGTTCGTAGCGACGCTAAATCTTGATGCGAGCGGCTATTTTATGCCAAAAAGCGGCGTGTATGCGAGCCTAGCACGCGCCGGAAGCAAGGAATTTGCAAGCGTGAGCTTCTTGGGGCACAGGCTCAGCACCGACGGAGCTTTTGCGATTGAAACGCACATTTTAGGGGACTTTGCAGGCTTTGAGGCGGGTTTAAATTCCGCGCAAGATCACGCGCCGTGCTGCGGGGGGCAAGCCGCACATTCTGCGCGAAATTCAGATGAAATTTCGGCGCGTAATTCGACCGAAATTTCTACACAAAATTTTGCGGCGAGCGAGAGCTTGGACGCCGAAAATAAAAATTTAGAGGCTGCGGACAAAAACAGCGGCGCGAAATTTGCCTGCGTGAAATTTATAAAGTTCCTGCGCGAAAATCGCAAATTTAGCGATCTAGCGCAGCTTAAAGAGCAGATTTTAAAAGACGCTTCAGAGGCGGAGGCGGTATTACGAAGCCGTAAATTTTAATCTGCGGCTTGTAAGCTTAAAGATGAAATTTGCGGGCTGTGCGCTTGATTTGATGCGTCTGCCCGCGTTTTGCATCTACGACGCATTAAATGAGCCGTCTGCGTCGTCCCGTATAAAAGTCGTGCGCCCGTTGTCACTGAGAATACTTGGTGCACCGCCTGCGTCTGCGATGCCATATGGGAAGTGTACACAAAAGCGGCGCGCAAGCCGATAAAAAGTCGTTAAATTTTAACGACGTACCGCCTGCAGGAC
>NZ_CALIBB010000238.1 GCF_938045595.1 uncultured Campylobacter sp. | reverse complement strand
GCAGTAAAAAGGGAAAAATATGACGAATATAACGACATAATAGATTTCGTACAGCGCAGTGATAAAAAGCTCGAGCAGGTGAATTTTAAGCTCACCATACTTGAGACCAATACGAATGACTATAAAGATATAGGCTCGCATCTAAATTCTTTAGGCGACATCGTGACCCGCTCCGATCTAAACTATTTCATAAATCTTATTACTATGCCTTATAGCGCCGAGACAAACGTAGTAACTACAAAAAAACGGGGCTTTTACGGAGTTCTTAGCCTGCTTCAGCAAAACGGCGTAACTACCATAAAGCAAAGTCCGTTTCTGGTTGCCAAGAGCGGCGCCGAGGTTTATTTTTCATCCGTCGAAAACGTGCCTTATCTAACGAACACCAGCACCTATACACAAAACGGCACCGCCACTCAAAACAGCTACGAGTATAAAGACGTCGGCCTAAAAATCAAAATTCGCCCGGTTGTGCTTCAGAATTCAAACGTTGATTTCAGTCTCGATCTAATCGTTGAAGACTTGCTCGATTCACAAAACACCCTCACGCCGCGCACGAGTAAAAAGGAGCTTAAGTCTAACTATAGCCTTAAGCGGGGCGAACTTCTCGTTTTAAGCGGAATTAACAAAGACGTTGCCTATTCAAAACGCAACGGCGTGCCGCTACTCAAAGACATACCTATTTTAAAATATCTTTTCTCTATCGAGCAGAACTATAAAAGCACTAGCATTATTACTCTTACGATAGAGGTAAATTAAGATGTGTGTAGAGATATACGGCTCATTATGTAAGGGACAACCGAAGAGCAAAAGCGAGCTAAGCGCCAGCGCAGCGAGCTTTTGCTCTCTCCCTTGTCAATTTAATAAAAATCTGTCAGATTTAAACGAAGCTTAAAATGTTCGGTTTGAATGAGGCTGATTTTGCAGCCGTAAAGCTTAAAATTGACAGACAACGAAAGTTTTTGCAGGATTACAAATTTGTAAATTCTTTCGGCGAAGAAAAAAGCCTGCTTTCGGTTTCAAAGTCTGCAAATTTTTCAAGCACCTATTACGCCGAGGTAGCCAATAGGACAAATACTATACATATGCTTTCTGTAAAGCACGAGCTGGTGCCCGTGTTTCTAACCATTACCTTAAACGGCTGCTTTCGTAAGGCTCTAGTAGGAAATTTTGCCACCTTTACTACCAAGGATATTAGATCGCTTCCGATAGAGCAGAAGCAGAAGCTTAACGAGGGCGTGCCTTTCAGTATAAAGGACTTAGCCAACGTCTTAAATTATAATTTTCATAAATTTACGAAGCGCTTTAGGTTTGCTTACAAGGGCGAGGTATTTCAGTATATCCGCACCTTTGAGCCGCATAAAAAGGACGGCGTGCCGCATATTCACGCTTTGATATATGCCCCGAAGCATACTATCCCTTATCTATTGAAAATTTACAAAGACGTATTCTATGCCCCGCAAAACCTAAGAAATGAGCGTTTGACTGCGGCTCAGATAGCAAACGGCGAGATCAACGGCTTTCAGACCTCGATTAATAACGCCACGGGCTATGTTATGAAATATATCACCAAGACCTTTATAAATTTTAATGAAACGGACGATATTAACGAGGTTCAAGCGTGGTTTATAAAGCATAAGATACGCAGGTTTCTATCCTCACAAAATCCAATCCCGCTTTGGGTTTATCGTAAGATAAATTTCATCAAAAGCCTGCGCGATTTAGGTAACCTCAATATTTTAAAAGATTTTGATAACACGCTTATAGAGTGGGATTATAAGAGCCAAAGTATCTTTATGAGTATTCCTTATACTTCAGAGGAGCTAATTTACGAGGACGGACACCTGCTTTATTATGTCTGCGGTAGGCTTATGCACGAATATGTCAAAAATATCAATCCGGCTCAAAGCATCGGTAAAATCCAGTCTCACGAGTTTAAATCTATTAGGGAGGCTTACAATAGCGGTGTCGAGCCCGTAATTTATAAGCCAAGCAAGATATTCCGCACCGCTTGGAAAGATATGAGCGATGAAAGGCTTAAGCTTTATTGGCGCGATAATCAAAACGAAATGACGGACGATATTTTAAGCGTTCAAGATTATGCCATGCTTGAGAATGAGATGATCGATCGAGGATTTCTACAGCGTTTTAAAAATAAAGTTCGTCCTTTTACTAATGATTTGGAAGATCTTGTTTTTAGGTATTCCAATAATGGGATTATCCCATATCCATTTTAAAAATTTAAAGGAAAAGTAATGAAATATATAGCAACCCTTTCAGGCGGTAAGGATAGCACTGCAATGGTCGATATGCTTTTGAGGCACGGCCGCCCGCTGGACTATATTGTATTTAAGGATACGCTTCACGAGTTTGAATTGATGTATCGCTATGTCGAGCGATTATCTGAATATTTCAAAGCGCGCTATAACAAAGAGGTCATCATGCTCAAACCTGAGATTAGCTTTGAGGATAGTGTATTTGGCAAGATTTCAAGAGGACAGCTTGAGGGTTACATTCGTGGTTTGCCTACGCCTCAGTTTATGCCCTGCACCTGGCGCAGAGAGAGCAAAACTCGTCCTTTTGAGCGTTGGATAAAAGGGCAAAAGATCGAGGAATATAAAATTTATATCGGCTATACAATGTCCGAAATTCACCGAAAGATGGCGGGTGACGAGTTTCTTTATCCGCTCATTGATGACTTTGCAATGAGCGAGACGGACTGCACAGCATATTTACGAGAGCGAGAGATGGAGAATCCGCTGTATAGATATTTTACTCGCACAGGGTGCAGCTTTTGCCCGGCTCAAAGCGATAGAAGCTTTTTTCAAGTTTGGAAACATTTTCACAAAGATTGGGAGTATATGAAACAGATTGAAGCTAGATTGTTTCAACTTGAGAAGCAAGGCGAGAAGATCCAAAATAAATATTGGTTTAGTAAACGACGAACTTGTGCTGATATGGAAAAAGAATTTATAAAAGCCGATAAGCAAAGCGGGCTATTCGATTTTTCAGATGAGCCTTTAAAAGATTGTTTTTGTAAAATCTAAGGCGTTATGCCGTATTCGTTTTAGGAAGCTTTGTAATGTTGCTTAACGATCTTTTTAACGATTATATAGAATTTTACGAATTGATACTTCGTAAACATACCTTGGAGAGTGATATATCAACTTATAAGAAGCATATAGCTTCAAGCTTAGGCGAAAAAGACGTAAGCGATATAAGCTTTTTGGATATTCAAAGGCTCTGTAACGGCTTAATCAAGGCTGATTATAAAATCAAGACTGTTAAAAATATCCTTGCAAAGCTGCACGTAATCTTTAAATTTGCTCAAAAGCTCGAACTTGTAGCTAAAAATCCTTGCGATTTCGTTGAGTTGCCTAAATTTGACAATAAACGATACTTTGATTATCCGCTATCCGTCCAAAGGCAATTTATAAAAGCTATATGTGAAAATGAAGCTTATAGCGCCGATATATTCTTTTTTCTACTTCACGGCAGACGTAAAAATGAAGTCTTAAGCTTGTGTTGGAGTGACGTAAATTTAAAAACTAAAACTTACGTTATACCTTTTCAAATCAATAAAGCTAAGCGCGATATGATATATTCTATGAGCGACGAGCTTTATAAAAGGCTATTAAAGCGCTATATAGCCGCAAAACAGAATAATCAGCTAAATGGCTACGTCTTTGTCAATCCTGCTACTGGGTCAAAATTCGTTGATTTACGTAGAAGCTGGAATTCTTTGCTAAAGAGGAATAATCTACCTAAAATCAGGCTTCATGATATACGACATCTTATCGGCACGTATTGCATTAATCATCTTAAGCTACCGATCGAACAAGTAAGTTTTACTCTGGGGCATACTAATATTATTACTACTCAAAAATATATTACCGCCAATATAAAACAATCGAAAAATACTATCGAAAATTTGATGAATTCCGTTTAAGTAAAAAATAAGCGTTGTGATCCATACGCTTAAAATAAGCTTAATACTTTCTATTAGAAAAATAAGAATATTTTAAGATTTTATCAAATGCCCTTGTAATGGGTGTTTGGTTGCAGAGGGTGGATTTGAACCACCGACCTTCGGGTTATGAGCCCGACGAGCTACCACTGCTCTACTCTGCGATACAAGAAGTGCGAAGATTAAACAACATTCGCGAAGTGGATGGGGTAGGAGGATTCGAACCTCCGAATGATTGGACCAAAACCAATTGCCTTGCCGCTTGGCTATACCCCATCAAAAAGAATTTTTATTATACAGAAACGGCAACTAAAAGTCAAGACTGAATTCAAAAAATTTATAATAATTCAATAAATGATTTATAAAGTTATTAAATTAAATAGAAAACTATATCTATATAAATGAAAAAGGCTCTAGCTTTAGCTAGAGCCTTAGAAACAGCATATCTATACTAAATGCTTAGTTATAGTTAACGTTTTTACCACCAAATTTCAATTTACCACTATCTTTGGCAATTCTATCAGAAATTTGTTTAAGACCAGGCATCTCCCATACTTGTTTACATAAAGTAGAAGTATTGCCAATAGTTACAGATATTGAATCATTAGCAGGACTTCCTACAGTAAAGCATGTATCAGACTTAGCTTTAACTGGGTTCGCAACATTTGTCATGTCAGCAATTGTCGAACTAAAATTACCTTGTGATGTATAGTATGCACCTAAATCAGTTACAATAGTTTGAATATTGCTAGCCGCTTTAGAAACCTCAGCATCATCACGTGTAGCTGCAAGTCTTGGAATAGCAACAGCTGCCAAAATACCTAAAATAACGATAACGAAGATCAACTCGATCATAGTAAAACCTTTTTTCATGGTTTACTCCTTAAATAAAATTCATCCCGCATACCTATATGCGAAACTTGGCGTAATTATAGAGAAAAATTTAAAAATTGTCAATAGTTTTTGGCAAATTTTTTACAATTTATTTACAAAGTCCGATTTTGCGGGCATTGTAAAATCAAAATTTTAAATCCATTTGTCTATTAATGTATTGTAGTGGCGCCTCTGCACATTGATACCATAAAAATCATTTGCTTTGATTCTCGTGCATCACGCGATAAACCATATGTTTTATTCGAGATACAGGATGCTACAGCCCGTATCTCTTCGTAAGAATTCCATACTCTCCCACGCGTCTATCGCGCAAAAACGGCCACCAGCGGCGCACGTTTTCGCATCTTTGCATATCGATGGTTACGACTTCACATAGCTCATCGGTGCTATTTGCGCGAAACAGTTGCTCGCCCTGCGCGCCAAAAACAAAGCTATTGCCCCAAAACCTAATCCCATCTTCGCTACCGAGCCCGTCTATGCGCTGTTTATTCGGCAGCACCTCTAAAGTTTCGCCGTTAAATTTGATCTCTATCGAAATCTTTAAATTCTCTCGCGGCGCCTCATTTTTCGCGGGCAAAATTTCGCCGCCTATCGCCATTTTGCCGCTATCCGTTAGCGCACCGTTATTAAAAGATAAAATTCCGCCCTCGCTTAAAATTTTACTATCGCCGCTTGCATCCATGGAGCGCAAAATTTTATCGCTGACTGCTCCGCCGTCGCTTGTTGGCGAAATTTTATTTCCCCCGGATAAAATTTCATCCGACGAGACTTCGCTCAGAGCGGCGCTTTCAAAGCCCACGCGATTTACGGCGATTACGGGCAGGGAGTTTGCCACCGCATGCCCACGTTGCACCGCGACCCAAGCCTCCAGCTGACGCGCTTTTTCGTCCTCGTCGTCGCCGTCGAACCACCCGATCGCAGTCGGATATATGAGCAGCTCGGCACCGCGTAGCGCCATCGCGCGCGCCGCCTCGGGATACCACTGATCCCAGCACACGAGCACGCCGAGCCGTCCCACGCTCGTATCTATGGGCTCAAAGCCCAGATCGCCCGGCGTGAAATAAAATTTTTCGTAAAACTGCGGATCGTCGGGGATATGCATCTTGCGGTACTTGCCGGCGATCCTGCCGTCGCGCTCGAAGACCACGGCGGTGTTGTGATACAGCCCCGCGGCGCGGCGCTCGAAAAGCGAGCTTACCAGCACGACGCCAAATCTCTTCGCTACCTCGCTCCACAGCCGCAAATCGCGCTCGAAATCCTGCGCATAGTCGAAATTTTCGGTATTTTCGCGCTGACAAAAATAATGCGTCTGATGAAGCTCTTGCAAAACGATTAACTGCGCGCCCTTTGCCGCTGCGCGCGCGATGAGCTCGATACTACGCGCTATCGTGCGCGCCTTGGTACCTTCAAATTTATGCGAAATCAGCCCAACTTTTAAAATTTTCATATTTTCCCTTAGGTCTAAATTTAAAGCTTGAATTTATTCATGCACGAGCAGTGCAGCGAGCCGTTTTGACGGATGAAAACGCGCGCGTCTACTCCCACTACTTCGCGATCCGCGCATGCCGCACGCAGACGCGACAGCGCCAGCTCGTCCGCCGCGCGGTTTGGATCGTGCGGATCTGCGGGGTCTGCGTAGGTAGGCACGATGAGCGCGCCGTTTAAAAAGACGAAATTTGCGTAAGTCGCGGGCAGCCTGCGCCCCCGATAAAAGATCGCGTGCGGGATCGGCAGTTTGATCACGTCGTATCCGAGCGATGAAATTTCATCTTTCATCGCGCCAAGCTCCGCATAGTGCAGATCGCTCGGATCGTCGCACGAGCTTATCGCCACGACGCGCGGGCTTAGAAAACGCGCAAGGGTATCGACGTGGCTATCGGTATCGTCGCCCTTTATGAAGCCGCGTCCCAGCCAGATTATTTTTTTTAGCCCGAAAATTTCACGCAGCCGCGCGTCCAGCTCGGTCTTGCTTAGGGAGTTGCGATTTTCGTTTAGCAAACACGCGCTCGTAGTTAGCATCGTGCCCGCGCCGTCAAAATCGACGCTGCCGCCTTCTAAGATTAGATCCACGTCTCGCAGCGGGCGGGCGCTCGCGGCGTAAAGTTTGGAATTTAACGCGTCGTCCTTGGCGCTTGCAAACTTGCCGCCCCAGGCGTTGAAACGAAAATTTAGTCCCGTGATTTTGCCGCCCTCCTCTACGTCGATCGCGCCGTAATCGCGGATCCACGTATCGTCGGTATCGATTTGCGCGAAGCTCGCGTTTGCTAAGCCGCCGCAAATTTGCTCAAAATCCTCGCGGCTCGGCGCGATCGCGACGACCGGCTCAAACCTCGCTGCGGCGGCGATAAAGTCGCGGTAAGCCGCCCGTATCTCGCCCAAATACGGCGCCCAGTCGGTGTCCGCGTGCGGCAAAGACACCAAAAGCGCCTCTTGCTCCTCCCATTCGGCGAATGCTCTCATTTTTGCTCCAAGATTAAAATTTCACGGATTATAGCGAAGCTCGGTTTAAAAAGATATTTGTGGATGGTGCGCCCGGAGGAATTCGAATCCCCGACCTTTTGAACCGCAATCAAATGCTCTATCCAGCTGAGCTACGAGCGCACGAAATAAAAGAAAACGGGATTATAGCGTTTTTAGCTTAAATTTAGCCAAAAAGGCGGTTTAAATTTCGACAT
>NZ_CALIBB010000237.1 GCF_938045595.1 uncultured Campylobacter sp. | reverse complement strand
AATCGAAAGCCGCAAAGCTAAGCAGCAGCAAAATGACGATAGATGTGCGCTTCATCTTAGTTGCCGTTCGCGATATAGGAGATGATCGAGCATTTGCTCTGCAGATACAGCGCCGCTGCGGTTAGTGCGCAAACGCTGATCGCCCAGGCCGTCAATATTACGGCGATCGTTTTTTGAAAAATTTCATCGCTCATTTTGCGCCTCACATATGCTCGATTGCGTGATTAAGTAGCCAAAAAAAGCCGGCTAAGACCGCCGAAAAGATTATGAATAAAAACGCGGAGAGGATCAGGAGATTTCTAATCCTCCTGCGGCGCTCGAGCTCGCTTTTAGCAGATTTAATAAATTTTACCAAATACACGATGAGGCAAATGAACGAAATTATCGGTAGCCCGGTAAAAACCAAGATAAGTATAGAAAAAGGATCGAATAGCCACTGAGAATATATGAGTGGAGCAAAAGCGCATGCAAACACAACCACCGAAATAATTAGAAATTTTTTATCTCTTTTATGGCGCTCCGGCTCGTTTTTTGATCTGATAAATTTAATCAAACACACGATAAGCCAAACAAAGCAGATCAAAAACAGCACATTTAAAATCTCCATAAGCGATCCGAAAATATTCATTTTTTACCTTTAAATTTTAATGTACAAAGCGGCATTTTAGCGCGCCGATTAAATTTACACGCCCGTCAAGCAAGAGCGCAAGCGCAAATGCGCCTAGAGCAAACTCTTAATAAAGCGGCGATCCTCGCCCGAGCAAAGACGGAATTTCGCGGATTTTAAGCGAGCGGCGAGAGTAAAATTTCAAACGCCGATAAAATTACAAAACCGCGAATTGCTAATTTTGCTAAATTTAGCACGCATTTGCCGCTATAAAACGCCCTTGGTGCTAGGCACGCCGGTGCGCTCGTTGATACTTATCGCGCGACGAAATGCGACGGCGAACGCCTTAAACGCGGCCTCTGCGACGTGATGCAGATTTTCGCCTCGAATCTGGCTTATATGCAGCGTAAAATTTGCGTTGAAAGCCAAAGCGCGAAAAAATTCCTCCACGAGCTCGGCGTCGAATTCGCCGATCTTACCGCGCTTTAGGC
>NZ_CALIBB010000236.1 GCF_938045595.1 uncultured Campylobacter sp. | reverse complement strand
GCGCGTATTTACCGCGTTTTATCGGCAATGGACGATACGGCGGCGCGATATAGCGCGGTACAGCGGTAGCACTACGCGCCTGACTGCACATAAATTTTAGTGCGATTTTATGGCAATTAGCGATGCAGAGTTGTGCCGTAGCGCGGTGAAAGCAGCACTGCGGCGCACCTGTGCGTAAATTTTAACGCGACTAAGTATAGTGTAATGCGCTGCCGCGACGCACAAATTTCGGCACGATTTTTATTCGGCGATATTCGTGGGTGCACACAGCAACGAAAGTCACGATTTCATTCGGTAATGTTGTTGATATAGTGGCGAATGCGCAAGGCAGGCCGCGATTTTAATAGGTAGTGCGGTGGTGCGAAATAGCAATGCGGCGCGGCGATGCGAAGTCGCGATACACGATGTATATTACGATACGGCATTTTGTAGCGCTTTATGGCGCCTTAAAGCGTTCAATGTTTTAAAAATGGCGTGCGAAAGTGTTTAGAGATTGCGATAAATAAAAACTCGCTTGCTTTAAGCGCTTAACGCTTTAAAAGCGGCAAACAAAAAAGCTAAATCTCGGCATCGTTCGCGCGGTCGCCGCATGTGAATGAGTTTGATTTGGTGAACTTGCGAAGCGCGAATTAGTTCCGCGCCGCCCCATAAATTTTGTGCTGCCTCGCGGTCGAAATTCTAAAATTTAAGGAATTTTGGAATTATAAATTTTAAAATTTCAAGAATTTTAAAATTTCATAAATTTTAAAATTTCAAGAATTTTAAAATTTCATAAATTTTAGGATTTTAAATTTTAAAAATTTTATAAAAAAGGATAGCATTTGAACGGCTTTAAAACTTTACTATCGCGCTTTAAGCCCTATTTTAGGGATTACAAGCCGCAGTTTGCATTGGCGATTTTGGGTATGGTGATGACGAGCGTGGCGACTGCTGCGAGCGCAAAGCTGGTCGAGCCCGTTTTAAATAAAATTTTCGTCGAAAAAAACGAGCCGTATCTCTACACGCTTCCGATCGCGATTATCGTGGTTTTTGCGATGAAAAGCGGCGGCGCGTTTATGCAAAACTACTTCACCGCCTTCATCGGTCAAGACACGGTGCGCCGCTTCCGCGATAGGCTCGTCGCAAGCCTCGTGCGGCTGGACGTGGATTTTTTCAACCGCTTCCGCACGGGCGAGCTCATCAGCCGCACGATCAACGACATCGAGCGCATCCGCGTCGTGGTTTCGAATATGATCCCCGATTTTTTCACGCAGATCATTACGATTTTGGGGCTTTTGGGCGTCGTGATCTATCAGAGCCCAAAGCTCTCGTTTTTCGCGCTCGTGGTCTTTCCGTGCGCGATATATCCGCTCTCGCGCCTTGCAAAGCGGATGAAAAAAATTTCGCGCGAGTCTCAAGAAAAAACATCCGATATCTCCTCAGCGCTCAGTCAAATTTACTCCAACATCGAAATCGTCAAGGCAAGCAACGCCGAAAGCTTTGAAGTGGAGAAATTTAACGCCGAAAACAAGAAATTTTTCGGTCTAAATTTAAAGGCGGTCGTAACGGCGTGCCTGGTAAGCCCGATCATGGAGATGCTAGGCGCCGTGGGTATCGCCGTGGTGATCATCGTCGGAGGACAGGAGGTCATCGCGGGTCAAATGAGCATCGGCAGCTTTTTCAGCTTCCTTACGGCGCTTTTTATGGTCTACACCCCGATAAAAAAGGTCTCATCGCTCTACAATAATATGCAAGACGCCATCGCCGCGAGCGAGCGGACGTTTGAGCTGATAGATTTGGAGCCTACGATCGTCGGAGGCGGCAAGCAGATGGGCGAGATCGGCTCGGTGAGCTTTTGCGACGTGTCGCTAAACTACGGCGACAAGGCGGCGCTAAAAGACATAAGCTTTAGCGTCAAAAAGGGCGAAATTTTAGCGCTCGTTGGAAACAGCGGCGGCGGCAAAAGCTCGGTCGTGAACCTGCTGATGCGCTTTTACGACGCAAGCAGCGGTAAAATTTTATTCAACGGCAACGACGAGATCGGCGAGTTTAGCATCCCTAGCCTGCGCGAAAATATCGGCCTCGTAAGCCAGCGCGTCTATATTTTCAACGACACGATCGCGCAAAACGTAAGCTACGGCGCGGAATTTAACGAGCAGCGCGTCATAGAAGCGCTGAAGCTCGCCAATGCCTATGAGTTCGTAAGCTCGATGAAGGATGGAATTTACACCGTGCTTAGCGAGTTCGGCGCAAATCTTAGCGGCGGGCAGCGCCAGCGTATCGCCATCGCGCGCGCACTGTATAAGGATCCGCAAATTTTAATATTCGACGAGGCGACTTCGGCGCTGGATAACGCGAGCGAAAAGGAGATCTCAAACGTCATCGAAAAGATCAAACAAAGCAAAATCGTCTTTGTAATCGCTCACCGCCTATCCACGATCGAACGCGCCGATAATATCGCCGTGATGAAAAACGGTCGCATCCTCGCCATCGGCACCGACGCGAAGCTGACGGGCGAGTGCGAGGAGTATCGCAGCCTAAAAGGGATTATGCAAAACAGCTAGAATTTTAAAATTCTGCGCCTTTTGCGCCCCGGTTTTGCTCTATGAAATTTTGAAATTTTAGCTTTGAAGCAAGCCGCATAAATTTATCCGCAAAGATTGAAATTCTACCTTTAAATTTAGCCGCACGGATCGTTATTTTGGCTACCGAGCTTTTCAATAAAGCTCGCCTCTTTGGTGCGACGAGGCACGACTACTAGAGCTTTAACATTTGGATTAAAATTTTATCTCAAAATTTCAAGCGCTTCATTACGAGCCGCCTCTAAATTTAAACGCTCGCGCCGTTTTAAAACCGCTGCGGTAAAATTTTATCGCACGCTGGGCTTTTGGGCGCTACCTGCACTTGATCTTGGGCATCTGCGATAAAATTTTGGCTTTATTTTCCTTTATAAATTTTCGCATCTTTTTAAAATCCCTATCCGAATCGAAATTTTTCAAATATTTTTATATAAAAACCGAGCTTTAATCAATAAAAGGCTACAATAACGCCAAATTTAATTCCAAGGGAAAGTCATTGTTTGAATCTATGCGCGCGGCGCGATCGCTAAGCCCCCTATTTCTGGGGATTTTCTTTATGTTTATCG
>NZ_CALIBB010000235.1 GCF_938045595.1 uncultured Campylobacter sp. | reverse complement strand
TTTTTAGTAACTAACTCGCCTTTCGGCTTGTTATAAACGATCATCGTAAATTCCGTCTTAGGCTTGATGAGGCGCGAGCCTATGCGGATCTTCTCCTCGCCGCTAACCTCTATAAAATCGCTAACGACGCGACCGTTAATGCTAACCTTGCCCTGCTTGATCAGCTCGTCCGCCTCACGGCGTGAGTAGGCGGTGTTATGAGAGATAAATTTATTCAGACGCATCTTTTGCATTATTTTAGCCCCAAGCTAGTTAGATCGTGAATATGCAAGATCCCCGCGGGCACGCCGTTTTCGACTACGGGCAGGACTTGGATTTTAAATTGCTCGATCAAATTTAGCGCATCTATTGCGAGCATATTTTTATCGTCCAGCATTTTAGGATTTTTGGTGGCATATTTCAGCGCGCTGTCATTGATGTCAAAATCCTCTCGCATCAGTGCGCGGCGCAGATCGCCGTCGCTTAGGATCGCCTCGAGCGCGCCCTTTTCGTTCACTAACAAAACGGTGCCGAGCTTTCCGTGCGTCATAACGTCAATGGCTTGTTTTAGGCTGGCGTTACGGCTTGCGACCGGTAAATTTTTGCTTTGCATCACGTCTTTTACTTTGACGAAAAGCCGCTTGCCGAGGCTGCCGCCCGGGTGAAAATTTGCAAAATCCTCCTTGCCGAATCTGCGCTGCCTCATCAAACAGATCGCTAACGCGTCTCCTAACGCAAGCGTTAGCGTCGTAGAAACCGTCGGTGCGGCGCCTAGCGGGCAAGCCTCTTTGACGATATTTAGGCTTATAAACTCATCGCTAACCTTACCGAGCGAGCTGTTTTTATCGCGCGCCATCGCGATGATCTTTACGCCGAAGCGTTTGAGGTGAGGCAGAATTCTAACCAGCTCCTCGCTCTCGCCGCTAAAGCTGATCGCAAGCACCATATCGTCCTTGCCGATCATACCCAGATCGCCGTGCAGCGCCTCGGTAGGGTGGACGAAAAACGACGGCGTGCCGGTGCTGGCAAGCGTCGCGGCGATCTTAACGCCTATGTGGCCGCTCTTACCCACGCCGGTGACGATTACCTTGCCTTTGCAAGCTAGGATCAAGTTTACGGCTCGCTCAATTTCGTCGCCGATAAGCTCCGCATGCCGCAAAAGCTCCGCTCCTTCGAGCCTCAGTACCTCTCGTGCCGTATCTAAAATTTCACTCATTAAACCTTCTTTTTAAAATTTGCTTTCATTTTACGCCTCTTTGCGCCACGCCTAAATTTACGCTAGCTGAAATTTCGCGCCTTTGAAATTTGCGCCATAAAATTTTAATCCGCGAAATTCTGCGCCGCTCTGCCCGCTTGCCGCGGGCTTGTTAGACGCTTTTTAATTTTACTTTACGCCGAAATTTACGCTCAAATTTTACTTGCCGCTTTAAAATTTCGCGCTACAAGACCTGCTCATGCCGCTTTTAAATTCCAACGCTGCAAAGCCCGCTTACGTCGTAAAATTCGGTACTCTACGCCCGCAACATAAAATTTCATGCACCCACGACACCGCAAAGCAAGCCTTAAATCCATAAAATTTAGCCGCGCTTACATCAAATAAATCACCGGCACAATGGTCGGATATTTTTTGATCTTTCTAAAGATATGCTTTCGCACGGCCTGGCGAATCTTGCCCTCCAGCGCCCAGTGATCGAGCAAAATTTCATCTTTTAAATTCGCTAAAAACTGCTCGATGATGCCCTGCATCTCCTTGGTAAAGTACGCCGTTTGATTATCGGCGACGAGCCCGTAGGTGATGACGCGCGTCTGAATGAGCCTCTTTTCGTTTTTGTCGATCTGCGCGATGATGACCGCGACGCCCGCATCGGCTAAATTTTGACGGTGCTTGACGATCTCGTCGGAGATCTGCTTGTTGATCTGGTTGTCGATAAAGACTTTGCCCGTCTTGACGGTCTTGACGCGCTTTAGATATTTTTCGCAAACCTCCATCTGATCGCCGTCGTTCATCAGATAGATATTTTTCTCCTCGATGCCGCACTCCATCGCGGTCTCTTTGTGTTTTACGATGTGATTATACTCGCCGTGCACGGGTAGGAAAAATTTCGGCTTTATCAGGCGCAGCATGAGCTTTTGCTCCTCGATCGAGGCGTGCCCGCTTACGTGTATCTCGCTGAAGTCCTGATACGCGACCTTTGCGCCGCTTTTTAGCAGGTAGTTAAGCACGGTCGAAACGCTGCTTTCGTTGCCGGGGATCGCTTTGGCGCTGATGATTACCTGATCGGTGGATTTGATTTTAATGTATTTGTGCTCGTCCGTCGCCATGCGGTACAGCGCACTCATCGTCTCGCCCTGCGAGCCGGTAGTAACGATTAAAACCTCATTATCTGGGTATTTGGAGACCTGATCGGCATCGACGAAGATCTTTTTGTCTAAATTTACGTAGCCAAGCTCCATCGCGGTAAATAAATTTCGCTCCATACTTCGTCCGATGACGCAGACCTTGCGGCCGTATTTTACGCCGCGCTCAATAGCCTGATAGACGCGGTGGATGTTTGAGCTGAAGGTGCTCATTATCACGCGCCCCTTACAGCTTGAAAATATCGTATCAAAGGTCTTTCCTACCGAGCTTTCGGACTTTGTGATCCCCTCTTTGTGCGAGTTCGTGCTATCGCTCATCAAAAGCATAACGCCGCGATCGCCGTAATACGCAAGGCGGTTCAGATCGGTCGGATAGCCGTCGATCGGCGTGTGGTCGATCTTAAAATCGCCCGTATGGATGATCGTGCCCGCTTTCGTTGTGATTGCAAGCGCGCTTGCATCGATAATCGAGTGCGTTATATGGATAAACTCGACCTCAAAATCGCCGATCTGATAGAGCTGACGCTTCTGCACGGGACGGAAGTAGCTACGCTCGGCTTTAAGGCCGTGCTCTTCAAATTTATTGCTTATCATCCCCAAGGGAAGCGGCGTAGCGTAGATCGGAAATTGAAATTCTTTGAAAAAATATGGCATCGCGCCGATATGATCCTCATGCGCGTGGGTGATAATGATGCCTTTGATCTTGTTTTTTATCTTGCGAACATAATCGAAGTCGGGGATTAAAATGTCCACGCCTAGCATGCTCTCCTCCGGAAAGCTCATGCCCACATCGACGATAATCGCGCTCGTATTAGTCTCAAAAACGGTCATATTCGCGCCGATCTCGCCCAGTCCGCCAAGCGGCGTGATACGCACCGTCTCATCGCTGCGATTAGCGTCTTTAAGCGGGTGCAGGCGCTCCTCGTGGATCAGCTTATTTTTCGCGATCGCATCATCCATCGCCTTCTGCCACGGCTCATTGCCGGTAAGGCTCTTTGGCATATTTGAGCGCTTTTTGTGCCTTTTCTTTTTCTGCGCATCCGCGGAGCTCGCATCGTCTACGGCG
>NZ_CALIBB010000234.1 GCF_938045595.1 uncultured Campylobacter sp. | reverse complement strand
TAAAGCTCTTGCGGCTTTTAAACGCTCGCGGCGCAAGATTTATACGAAGCGAAAAAGCTTTTTTAAATCGCTTGTAGCGCGAGATTTTATGCGCAGGCATGGCGGTAGTCACGGCGTTGCGTCACTAAACACGCTAATAAATTTAGCGTCCAAATCCTTAGATTTCATGGACAGCTTGCAGCAAGCCCTTGCCACGTGAGCGAAATTTCGCCACAATGGCAAAATTTGAAACGCAAATGAGGGCTCGACGCACAAATAAAATTTTTAAACGCGCTGAGTGGTTTGCCATCAAATTCTTATAAAACCTCACAAACGCAGTCTCGCAGGTTCTACCCGAAAGATTTCAAAATAAGCGCCTTGGAATCATGCTATATAAATTAAACACGGGCGATGCCGCTAAAATCCTACGAAATGAGATGAGCCACACTTCATCACAACTATGAGGGCTGAAATTCTACAAAGCAAAATTTTAAAAGCCAAAAATTTTGCGGCGATGATAAAATTCCGCCCGTTAAAATCTATCGCGCAAAATTACTAAGCAAAATCTCACCTTAAGGCGCGATAGAAACCATCTAAAAGCTGCGCCTGCGCCTTATGAGCCAAAATCATAGCTTTTAATCTTTACTGCAAATTGCAGACCTACGCCGCCATAAAGGCTCTTTTAATTTTGTGGCAGCTTAAATGTGCCTTGCGCTAGCCTCGCTCTTTCGAACAAAACGCAAGTTAAAATCAATGAGTTTCGCGTAGTAAAATTTTGGCTCTAGACTTGGTTTTAGCGTGACAACGCAACTTCAGAATCGCCAGGCAAAATTAGTCGTAAATTTAATGCGCTACATAGATTTTGACTTGGCTGAAATTTAACCTAACAGAGCAAATCTCACTTCGCAATCTAGCCATTCTAACTAGATAATGTAAATTTTAATTTGCAATTTAAAATTTCTAGCGCAACGATACTAGCTTTGGCTCGCGTTTTGCAATTCTAATCTAGCGGCGCGAAAGTTCATAAAGCGGCGCGTAAAATTGCAAATTTCAGCGTTTTTTATTCGGCTAGCGAGGTTTGTGCGCACAAGAGCTGATTGCTAAAACTTTAAAATTTTATCGCTTGCCCCAGCCCGCTTTCAGGGCAATCGCGATAAAATTTACGCTCCGCGTCTCAAGCAAGCGAACAGTTGCGATGAAATTTCAAGCTAGCAGTCGAGATGAAATTTTACGCCACATTTTCAAGAAATGCCCGTCTCTGTGCGTCTGTAAAAGCCGTAAATCCTGCACTAAATTTCATATTGCTGCATTACTTAGCGGCTATCAAATATGCTTGCCAAGCGGACGCGGTGAAATTTCGCACCGCCCTTTAATGCTCGTTCGAAGTAAAATTTCGCACAAATATTTTAGTGGTCCATGCTCGAAATAAACGTTCCACATAATTCTATCGCAAAACGGCTGCCGGGTGGAATTTTACCCGACAGCAAAGTTTTTTTGCGCTAGATTTATGCTTCTGCGCGGATTATCCTTACCGCTTCGACCATATTTTTTAGGCTCGGGCGGACCTCCTCCCATTTGCGCGTTTTTAGGCCGCAGTCCGGGTTAATCCACAGCTGCTCTTTCGGAAGCACCTCAAGCAGCGCGCGGATCTGACTTACGAGCTCCTGCACACTAGGAATTCGCGGACTATGGATGTCGTAAACGCCCGGACCGACCTCTTGCTTATAGCCGACCGATTTGAAAACTCGAAGCAGCTCGTTACCACTGCGAGCGGTCTCGATGCTGATGACGTCGGCATCCATCGCCTCTATCGTTTTGATGATGTCGTTGAACTCCGAATAGCACATATGCGTATGGATCTGCGTGTGAGCACTTGCGGCGCTGACAGCGAGCTTAAAAGCACTAACGGCGAATTTTTCATACGCAGGGATGTTTTCGGATCTAAGCGGATAGCCCTCTTTAAAGGCTGCTTCGTCCACCTGAACGATCTTGATACCCGCGTCTTGTAGATCCGAAATTTCATCAAAAATCGCAAGTGCGAGCTGTTTTACGATCTGATCGCGAGGCTTATCGTCGCGCACGAAGCTCCAGTTCATCATCGTCACTGGACCCGTTAGCATGCCCTTCATAATCTTTTTAGTGCGGCTTTGGGCGTATTTGATCCACTCCACGGTCATCGGTTTTGGGCGGCTCACGTCGCCGAAAAGTAGCGGTGGCTTCACGCAGCGGCTGCCGTAGCTCTGCACCCAGCCGTTGGCACTAAACGCGTATCCGCTCATCTGCTCGCCGAAATACTCAACCATATCGTTGCGCTCAGGCTCGCCGTGAACCAGCACATCCAGACCGATCTCATCTTGAAATTTGACGCAGTCGTCGATATAGGCTTTGATGTCGCGCTCGTAGGCTTCGCGGCCAATTAAGCCCTTTTTATAGGCGTTGCGAACCTGGCGAAGCTCGGCAGTCTGAGGAAAGGAGCCGATCGTAGTGGTAGGCAAAATTCCATAGCCTAGCTCCTTTTTCTGCACCTTGATGCGATCCTCGTAGCGATCGGCGCGCTCGAATTTATTTAAATTTGCAGCACGGCTTTGAACTCGCTCGTCGTGAATTAGAGACGAGCTAGCGCGGGTTTTAGCGGATTTTTGATTTTCTTCGTATGCCTTCATGCCGTGCTCGCACATCGGAATTTCAAAGAAAAGATGGGTTAAAATCGAAATTTCGCTTAGTTTTTCGACCGCGAAACTTAGCCAGGATCTGATCTCGGCGCTTAGCTTGTCCTCGTACTTTAGCGTAAAAGGCACGTGCAAAAGCGAGCAGGAGGTGCCCACGTAGATGCGCTCCTTAGGCACGTAAGCTTCGATGGCTTTGAGTTGGGCTAGCTTTTTGTCGATGTCGCTCTTCCAGATATTGCGCCCGTCGATCACGCCCGCAAAGAGCACGGTCTTAGCGTTTTTTAAAGCTTGAAGCTCTTTTTTGATATTCTCTTCGCTTGCGTAAACGAAATCAAGCCCGATCGCCCATACATCGGTCTTTACTATCTCGCGCACGGCCTCGGTCGCATGCTCAAAATAGGTCATAAAGATAATTTTTACGTTGCTTGCGGCCTTACTTAGGCGCTGATAAACAGGCTCGATCTTTGGCGCTAGCTCGGTCGCGCGATCCGTTACGAAGATAGGCTCATCGATCTGAACCACGACCTCGCTATCAAGCTCGCTAAGAAGCTTTAGCAGTTCTTCGTATTTCGCGACAAGGGCATCTAAATGCGCGAGTGGATCGCTTTTGTCGCTTGATTTGCTAAGCGCAAGATAGGTGATAGGTCCGATTAAATTTATCTTTAGCGCGCAGGAATCCTTAAAATCGTTATTCTTCGCAGCCTTGTACTCGCTTAAAATTTTACTAGGATTTAGGCTAAATTCCGTATACGCAGAGATCTCGGGTACGATATAATGGTAGTTTGTATTAAACCACTTCGTCATCTCCATCGCGACTGCGTCTTTACTGCCGCGCGCCATCGCAAAATACTGCTCATGCGCCGAAAGAGCCGCAAAGCGCTGCGGGATCACGCCGAAAAGCACGCTGGTATCGAGCATCAGATCGTAGTATGAAAAGTCGTTTACGCTAATTAGGCCGCTCCAAGCATCCAGCTGATATTTGATGTGACGATCTTTTAGCTCTGTGGCGACCCGCTCTAGCGCGTCATAATCGCACTTGCCCGCCCAATAGCTCTCTAAAGCCTTCTTTAACTCGCGCTGCTCTCCGATACGCGGAAAGCCCGTAACGTAACTCTTCATCTCTATCCTTTGAGTAAAATTTTGGTATGAAAATGTTGATTTTATCTAAAATTTCTTTTGACGTCATTAAAATTTTAATCTAATCTCGAAAATGAACGAAATTTTATCCAAAAGCGCAGGGGTGGAATTTAGCCAATAAAATCTGAAATGGAATTTTTATCGACGAAATTCCATAAGTTAAAATTTTAGGATTGAATTTAAAGGCGTTAAATTCATCATAATTTAAACCTCATCGCAAGATTCTACTAAAACTTAGTAAAGCCTTGCGACGAAGCTAGCCTTACCTGACACACCGCAAAGCCACTGAGCATCAAGGCTCTATGAAAGCAGTGCAATGCCTCAAATATGAAAATTCTTAGAATTTATAATTATATCCTGCGTAAACGCCGTATTTTTTACCGTCGTTATCTTCGATATAATCGCCGTCTTTGTACCACGCCTTGCTTGCTTTAAAGCCCATTTCAATCTCGCTATTGGAGCCAAACTCATACGCGGTACCTATCTTGCCGCCCAAAATGAAGCCACCCAGCGTATCGTCCGCTCTAACCCAGCCGCCATTGCTATAGTCTATTTTAACTTCAGTATCTAGCACCGAAAGCCCAGCGTAAGCGCCTAGGACGAGCTTAAATCTACCGAAAAGCTCCGGCGTAAAATCCGCACCGGCTACGAAATCGTGCGTGCTCCATTTAACCTTTCTTTTCGAATTGGCATTCGAGCTGGAATCCTCGCCCTTAAATCCGTAGAAATATCCGCCGTAAGCTCTAAACGTGCCGAAGTCATATCCGGCTTTAACGCCGATTTGCGGTTGTCCGTCATCAAAACCCGCAGCTTGGTTTTTGAAATTGTATCCGCCCTCGCCGCCTATGAAAAGCCCCTCCGCCATCGCGCTTACTGCAGCTAAAGAGCTAAGAAGCGCCACTTTTGCAACTAAATTTCTCATCTTTACTCCTTTTGGTGAAATTTCATCTTAATGATAGCGACACGCTTCGAAACCTAGGCTAAATTTAAAGTAAATATATAACATTTACGATTTTTAGTGACAAAATTTTAAGTATTTTTGTAATTTATTTATAGCCAGTATAAATTCTAAATCTCAGCATATAGCTTGCATTATAAATTTTATCGCTTAGTAACATACGCTTTGTAAAAGCACAATGCAATAAAAATTTACGCAATATTCCTCTGGATATAAATTTATCTTAATAACTTGTAAATCCGCGCATAATTACTTAAATAAACGGGCTCAAACAGATCTTTATCATAGTTTTCCAGCACAAAAAGTTGGATGAAGGCTGACTCAAAGACCTTTTTATCTAAGATTAAAATTCTTTGGTAATCCGGTAAAAATATCACGTAAAGATTAGAATTTTTATCTATCTGCTTAGATATTTTTTTTAGCTCTCCATTTACTTCGCCTACTTGATAGTATGAGTTAATGCTTAATTTTTCCCCATTATGAACGACATATTCTGGTTTGACGCTTGGCAATTCAACGCCTTCGCCTAAAATTATGCTTTTACCATCCTTACCTACTTGTATATCATAGCCAACATAAGCTAGAGGTCCTGTAAATTTCTCTCCGCTAGCTATATCTATAGAAGTAAATTTCCAAATGTTTGGTAATATATCTATCATTTTAGGTACGAAATAATAATATATATCCCTAGTTTTCTGCGGAAGCTTGAAATTCTTATCGCTTAAAGAACTTAGGAATTTATTGATATCCGCTTCACCATAGTCTTTTTGAATTTGATATAGGTTTAGTTTAAATTTATCTTCCAGTTTAGGATCAAATTTTTTACCTTGCAACTTTTGTATATATTCGACATCAAGCCTTGCCATATTAGCAGAGCTTACCTCATCTTTATTAAAGGAAAACGCGCTCATAAAAGTGTATTCTCCTGCCTGTCTACCTCCGGGATCAGCTACTACTTTTACATCGGAGTAATATCTGATTAAATATCCGTAATCCCACCACGATAGCACATAATCCTCCCTGCTAGCCTTATTTTTTAGCTCCGCAAGAGGCATTATGGAGTCTTTCGTAAGCGTAGGCGCAACTCGGAATTTATAAATAAAATCTATGCTAGGCATTATCGCCAAACAGGTTAAAATAGCTAACAAAGTACTTCTAAGCCAAGTGCGTATTTCAAAGTAATTCAGCGTGAAATATATAAAATAAGCAAATCCAAGCGCTATCATCGGTGTAGCGTACATTGTAAAGCGAGTTCCACCAAAAAGTGCTAAAATTCCAAGTGCTATCATCGGCAAGGTTAATATAAACGAACGGAATTTTATCAGCAATAGAGCCAACCCTCCTACAGCGCATATAAATATAAATGGATGCCCGCTAGATTCAAGCACAAATTTCATGAAATTAGCGTTTTCTACCTCATTAACCGTATTTCTAACGCCGTAGAAGTAGAAAATTTCCTCTTTGCTTACATCCTTTAAGATGTATGCTTTAAGCTGCACTGCTATAGGCACAAGTCCGCCGAATATGACGAACGTAATTACGGCGATCGTACCCAAAATCCAAAGAGCTTTTTTGCTTTTATGGCTTGGAATTTTAATCATTAAAAAATATAAAAACGCAATGAGTGCGATTTTGAATAATAAAATATAATTTACAATTATTGTCTCGCCTTCGTAATACGCGCCAAAATTTATAACTGCAACGACCATAAGAATAATCGCTTTGTAATTTTCCTCATTGCGTCTATTAAAAATCAAAGTATAGATTAAAAATATCACTATAATCGCCATATTTAAAGAATACGAGCTAGGATACCACCAATCATAAATCACCGTAAAAACGGCAGGCAAAGCAAAGCTACTCTGCTCGCCTCGCCCTATGAGCCTAATCAAAGCCCATAGCGTTAGCAGCGGCATAGCAACATTTAACATATCGCTATCGAAATATCCGCCCAAAGTCCTCATATAATATCCCGGCAATATGGTGGCAAGTAGCGCCGCGATGATGCCGGCGCCTAGGATCTTGTACTCTCTTGCTATCAAAATAATCGGCACGGCCACCAGCGGCGCTAAAAACACGCTCATATAGATCGTAATGCTATTTAGGCTGACGGGCAAAATTTTGCTAAGTAAAAATGCTAGAGTTGGGATCGACGCACCATATGGGCTAAGATCGCCCGGCTGGTGAAAGCCCGCTATCATATCGCGCGCACCCTCGGCATTCGCAAAGGCATCGTTGGTGGTCATGATGAGCTCGCCGTCAAAGGAAAACTGCTCGATCCCGCTAGCCCAATATATCCAAAAAAACCTGCACGCCACGCCGAATATATAAACCAGCGTCATGATCAAAAAG
The DNA here is from genome assembly GCF_938045595.1 of uncultured Campylobacter sp. Lineage (GTDB taxonomy): Bacteria > Campylobacterota > Campylobacteria > Campylobacterales > Campylobacteraceae > Campylobacter_B. The sequence goes on along the minus strand of NZ_CALIBB010000234.1, from coordinate 7,832 downwards.
ATATCCATGCGGGAGCATTCGCCGTTTGTAATTCTAAATTTTTGCATCTTTTTCCTTGATTTGCCGTTTGAAGTACCGAGCGGCAGGGTTAAAATTTGCCTCTACAAATTTTACTCGCTTTATCACGCCCGCGTTGCGTCTTTAACGACATTGTTTAATTTCCGTTTATTATAGCAGAATTTATCGATATTAAAAGCAAAATTTTAAAAACAACTCAAGTCAAGCCGTTTAGAATTTAAATTTGTGATATGCAATTTTGGCGACCATCAAAAAATACGATACGTAAAGATAGAGAAAGATGTAAACTAAATATCCAATATAAGGCAGATACAAAACAACACTAAGCCAATAAACATGCGTATATCTAGCATATTATAAATTCCATCTTCTGGTTGCGGAATGAACAAATATAGGACAATAAACATAACGAACGCTTTTAAAAAAATATATAACAATGTTTTATTCATAGGCATATATTTAGCGATCTATGCTATGGCTAAATAGCAGAAGCAACCGGTCGTTGCAAGAAGCTTACGCCGAGCCGGTGGATTTTTGTGGTTTAGACGAAATTCTCGCCTAATACGCGTCGCACATAAATTTACAGACGGTTTTCGTACGGAGATTGAGTATGATCGAGCTTAGGCACCTACCGTCCTTATTACCGCTTAGCAGGCGCACGGCATCGCCCTCTTTCCACTGCGTGCTGTCGCCCTCGATCGTTCTGTAATGCGCGCCGTTAATGACAAGCGACTCACCGCCCTTTAGCGTTTTATCGATCTTCAGGTCGCTTGCAATCTGGTTTAGATCGCCTTTTAGGGCATTTGCGATTAGTTTTTCTTCGGCCTGCTCATGCGTCTTCATCGAGCTTTTGGCAAAGTCCGGCATCTGCAAAGTCTCGGTCTGAGCCGAAGCAAACGCGACCAGCACGCAAACGGCGTAAATCAATTTCATATTTTCTCCTCGGTTTTTCAAAATTGCGGCGATTATAGCAAAGTTTACTTAAAAATTTCGGTCTAAATTTAGCTAGAGTTTAAATTTAAGAAACCGCCCGTCTGTTTAAAACGGAGCTGAACTCGATGGCAAATTATAAAATTTCGCCGTAATTTAAAATTTACTTATTAAAATACGCCGCGAGCACGCTTAGCCAAACAAACAGCGCTATGATCCAAGACATCACTCGCGGCGTACCCGCCCAAAACGCAGCCCTCATATTGCAACGTAAGAGCAAGCGAGCATCAAAATTTTTACTGGCAGAATTTACTCGCTATCAAATAGCGCGCCGAGACTTTGCATTACGGTAGCGACGGACATCCAGACGGGGCTAAACATAGTTAAAACTGCGTCTTGCGTCTCACCGTTTTTACGCACACTTTCCTCGCTCAGCCTGCCGCTATCAATAAATACTACCGCGTTTAAACTTAACGGCTTAGCAAGCGCATATTTTTTTAGGATCCGATCGCGATCTTTTACACGCGTAGGAACGCCTAAAATTTTGAAGCTAAATTGTAAAATTTCGCGATCTTTAAAGCCCGTAAAATTTGGATGCTTGTAAAGCACAAGCTGATCTGCTAGCGGCAGGCTCTCGCGGTCAAGCCACAGCTCAAAAAGTAGCGCGCTTGCGTGAGGTTCATTAAATGCATCCGTAGCGATCGAAATTCTATTTACCTCCACTGCGTGTGGATAGAGCGATTTTAGGTGCTCAAATTCCGCTTTCGCCGCGCGATAATCGCTGCCAAATTCGTAGTCGTAAGCGTCACCGATCATCACCGTACGGTTTGCCTCTATTTGGATCGCGCGAATTTGCTCCTTGCCTTCAAGCTCTACGGGCGCGATTTTACTAGTACAACCCACAATAAGAAATGAAAATGCCATGCTAAAAATCAGCGCTTTTAAAATTCGTTTCATATCTACTCCGATAAAATTTTATGCGATTATAGCTAAATTTAAAGCAGCATTCGACGCACGGTATTGTCCCCGATTGAGACGAATTAAAATTTGAGGGCGAGAGCATATATGAAATACATGAACCGAGTGAATTTTAATTAAAATTTAAACGTAGCAGAATAAGGCGCAGTATTTTTTGCCTAGCTGAGATGAAATTTGATTTTTAAAAGTAGGCTAGGCAGGTAAACTGCTTAGCTAAATTAAATTTGAATGCGATTAAAGATAGGGCGAAGTATCGTGAGATGATTTTAAATGTTTTGAAGTAAATTTCGTTCCAAGACTATACATGCAGCCTGTCGTAGAGCGAAATTTCAAATCTATTTAAATATACCCACCAAAATAAGGCGCAGTATTTTTTGCTTAGACGAGGCGAAATTTGATTTTTAAGCGGAGCGTATATGTGATACGTGAGCATTAAAAATCAAATTTCAACGAAGTATAAGTAGGAAAAGACAAGCCTTAAATTTAGACTTCGTATCTTTCTCCTGGCTTCATTTCGATTATCTCCCACGGCAAGCCCTGCTTATTTAGCTCGTCCATGAAAGGCTTGGCGTCGAAATTTTCCATGTTAAAGACGCCTTTACCGCTCCAAATGCCCTTTGCGACCATCATCGAGCCGATCATCGCAGGCACGCCTGTGGTGTAGCTCACGGCCTGTGCGCCCGTCTCGGCGTAGCAAGCCTCGTGGTCGCAGACGTTGTAGATGTAGACCTGGCGCTCTTTGCCGTCTTTTAAGCCTCGGATCACGCAGCCGATGTTGGTTTTACCCTTCGTGCGAGGGCCTAGCGACGCAGGATCAGGCAACAAGGTCTTTAGAAACTGGATCGGCACGATCTTTACGCCGTTGTGCTCGACCTCGTCGATGCGCAGCATGCCGACGTTTTCTAGGCACTTCATGTGCGTGAGGTAGCTCTGTCCGAATGTCATGAAAAAGCGGATTCGCTTTAGTCCTTTGATGTTTTTCACAAGGCTTTCTAGCTCCTCGTGGTAGAGCAGGTAGCTATCTTTGACGCCGACTTTCGGGTAGTCCCATTTAAACATTATTTCCATCGGCTCGGTCTCTTTCCACTCGCCGCGCTCCCAGTAGCGACCCTTTGCGCTTACTTCGCGCAGGTTGATTTCTGGGTTAAAATTCGTCGCAAACGGATATCCGTGATCGCCCGCGTTGCAGTCTAGGATGTCGATCTCGCCGATCTCGTCAAAGAGATTTTGCTGTGCGTAGGCGCAAAATACGTTCGTCACGCCCGGATCAAAGCCGCTTCCTAGCAGCGCCATCGTGTTTGCGGCTTTAAACTCGCCGTCCTTCGCCCACTGTAGCTTGTATTCAAATTTGGCGGTGTCAGGGTGTTCGTAGTTTGCGGTGTCGATGTATGGGATGCCGGCACGAGAACACGCGTCCATCAGCGTTAGGTCCTGATACGGCAACGCGACGTTTAGCAGTAGCTCGGCGCCCGTTTTTTTGATTAAATTTACGACCGCATCGGTGTCGTCCGCGTCGATCTGGGCGGTACCAATTTGCACGCCTAGGCGGTCTTTTATAAATTTAGCGATCGCGTCGCATTTGCTTTTTGTGCGGCTTGCAAGTGTGATTTTTGTAAAAACATCCGCGTTCATCGCGCATTTTACGGTCGCGACTTGGCTCACACCGCCCGCGCCTATGATTAAGATATTTGACATTTTGGCTCCTTTAAATTTTAAATTTTGCTGCAATTTTAGCAAATTTAAGATGAATTTTAAGAGGCTAGGTGTAATTAATCATAGAGTTTGGTGTGGCTGACGCGGAGCGCAAGCCCTATCTAGCAAAAGCGCCAAAAAGCGGTGAGTGCTAAAATTTTACATAGTTAGCGGCATGCCAATTGACGGCGGCATGAGATTAAATTTACCGCCTTGTATCGCGCGATAAAATTTTAAGCTTTAAAGGGCTAGTTTAAATTTAACACTCCACAGCGAAGCATGGAGAATTAAAATTTAAAGCTCACTCGCTTCACCGCTAAAATTTATCGCGCTTATTTTCTCGGCGCACGGCAAAACCGTATACCGCGGCTAAATTTAACGCTTTAGCGAACAGCGGTTTAAAAAGTAGCAAGCGGGGCAAAATCCCGTGACCCCTACGATAAAGGGCACGAGTCCCACTAGCCCCCACCAGCTGCTAAACGCGACTCCGGCGATCATTATCGCTAGTCCGATCAACGCTCTTATTATCCTAGTTTTTTTACTTAGCATTGCATTTTCCTTTCTTTGTTTTTGCATTTTTTACACGTATTTATACCAAAAAATTTATAAAGAGGACAATAACCGTAAACAGCCGTCAGTAGCGGCACGAGACCGACCAGCCACAGCCAGCACTCGCAGACGAACCCGAATGCGTATATCCAAACCGCAGCGATTACTAGGCGGATAGTTTTATCTAAAATCCCGACGTTTTGCATTTTCTCTCCTTTATGCTAGACCTCTTATCATGCCTTGCATGACCATCGGCTTCATCATATATAGTTTCATCGCCCAGTTTATATAGCTCTCGCGGGTCGCACCCATGCACGCTATCGTAGGCTCGGGCTTGCCCGTCCAGTTAAACTCCACCATCACCGCCTTGCCGAATTTCGTTAGTAGCGGGCAGGCAGTGTAGCCGCCGTATCTAGCACTCGGTTCGCGTCCTTTTATAACGTCGGCTAGATTTTGCGCCAGCACTGGATACATCTTGCGTATACTAGCTCCGGTTTTACCGGCGGGAAATCCGCAAACGTCGCCGATGGCAAATATATTTTTAAATTTCGAGTGTTGCAGCGTCTCGCGCGTGAGGCTAATCCAGTTGCCTGCCACATCACCCTTTTCTACGCTTAGCCCTGCATCGGCGTAGATTTTAGAAGCCTTCACGCGAGGCACTAGGTGTAGGTAGTCAAATTTTACTTCGACTAGCTCTTTAGCGAGTTTATTTTCGCCGTTTTCGCGGTACGGCATAGCGTGCTCAAATACCGCTATATTGGCACTTTTGTCCACCTCAACCAGCTGATGCGAGGTAAAATACTTCACGTCTCGCTCCTCTAGCATCCCTTCTATCATTTTAGCATAAACAGGAGCGGAAAATATCGTCCGAGCACCCGAGTATATCGAGATATCAAGCTTGTCTCTGTTGCCTAAATTTCGCGCCATATCTTCGGTTAGCAGCGTTACTTTTTTATTTGCGCCCGAGCACTTCATCGGTGTTTTGTTGTCGCTAAAGACTATCTTACCGCCATCTTTGCCGACTTTTTTCATTATGCTAGACATAGCAACGGCACCTGGGATCGTGTAGATAGAAGTCACGTTGTCGCTACCGATATCGTCGGCGCTAAGTCCTTTTACATTCTCAAACTCATACTCCGCTCCGCTAGCTATCACGAGGTAGTCGTAGCTTAAATTTGACCCGTCCTCTAGCTTGACGGAATTTGTCGCCGAATCGATGGATGCGGCATTTTGCTTTATCCATTTTACGCCGTCTGGGATCAAATTTGATTTTTCGTAGGTTATGTCTTCGGGCAGATAGTGATCGGCTGCGATGAGCGTAAAGCCGGGCTGATAATAGAAGTACTCGTCCTTATCAAGGACCGCTAGTTCGGCGTTTGGCATATCTCGTCGTAGTTTCGCCGCTAGGCTGATGCCGCCTAGACCGCCGCCGATTATTAGGATATTTGCGCGGATGTCCGCATTTTCTCCCGCATTTAGCTTGCTAGCACCTGCGACTCCCGCCGCTGCTAGCCCCGCCGCGCCTAAAATTTTCAAGACGCCTCTTCTGTCGATGCTTTGCATAAAAGCTCCTTTTAGAAGTTATTGTCAAATCATAGCGCATTTTAAAATTTAAATATGTAACAAAGTCACCTTAACGTCACGACCCCGCGTTTTAGTTCGACGAGCCCCTTTTTCTGCATCTCTTTTAGCGCTCTTGATACCGCCTCTCTCGCGCTAGCGATGTCGTTTGCGATCTGTTCGTGCGTGATCCTTAGCCCGTTTTTCGCGCCGTTTTGCTCGAGGAAATTTATTATTCTCCGAGCTAGAGGCAAAAACAGCGTCTGATCCATAGCAGTTATCGCCGAGCTAAAGCGCGTCGCCATGAGCTCTAGCGCGTGATTTGCCACCTGCGGATAGTTTTCGCGTAGCCTCTTAAATATCTCTCTTGGTATCAAGATCATCCGCACGTCATCTTCGATTTGCAAATTTATCTCCGCTTGTAGCGCTCCTAGCGAACAAAAGCCGCACAGCATACAGCTATCGCCGTCTTGTAGGTTAAAGACGGTGATCTCTTTAAAATTACTCGTGCTAACCAGCCCGCGCGCACGCCCGCTTATGATGATCGCGTAGCCCAGACAACCGTCTTTTAGGTATATCCTCTCACCCTTTTTAAAGCTTCTTAGCGTCGCGCTTTTTAACACTGCCTCTTCATCCTGTGCACTAAGCGTAAATTTAGACGTAAACCGTTGCTTTAGCGTATCTTTTAGCTCGTCTCCCAACATACGCGCTCCTTGGTTAAATTTGGTTTTGTTTAATTATATTTTCTTTTACGTAAAAACGCGGTGATAAAATTTAGCTACAAAATATTTTAAGCATTGATTTATTTCGTGACTAACTCACCGAAATTGCGCTAAAATTGGGGTAAAATTCAGAAAAAACAAGGAAAAATATGAAAACGCAGGATGAAAAACCAAACTGGCTGCAGCACTTCCCCATAATGTTTTACACCGTAGTTATGGGGCTTGGCGGACTAGCTCTCGCATACGAGCGGCTAAATTTGATCTTTGATATCTCAGGCGCGGTTTTTGAAATTTTACGCGGCGCGGCTAGCCTAGCATACGCACTCATCTGCGCTTGTTACGCGGCGAAGCTGATAAAATACCCAGGGGCTTGCAAGGCGGAGTTTTTCCACCCGGTGCGCGTAAATTTTTTCGCCGCATTTTCGATCGGCACGCTGCTAGTCGCCTCGCTCTGGCGGGACTTCGCACCCGTTTACGACGCGCTTTTTTGCGCGGGCGTAGCGTTTCAGACCTTTATCACGCTGCACATCGTGTCTTTTTGGATCAAAAATAACGTCCAGATCGCGCACTCAAACCCCGCGTGGTTCATCCCGATCGTGGGTAACCTCTTCGTCCCGCTAGCCGCGCCCGCCGCGAGCGAGCTTGCGTGGTATTATTTTGCTATCGGGATATTTTTTTGGCCCGTGCTTTTTGCGGTTTTGTTTTACCGCATCATCTTTCACGATCAGATGCCGCAGAAATTTATCCCGACGCTTTTTATCGTGATCGCGCCGCCTGCGATGGCGTTTTTGGACTACGTCAAGCTCACCGGCAGCTTTGACGTAACGGCGAAGATCATGCTCTACGTCACGCTATTTTTCGCGCTTCTCATCCTTTTTATGTTTAAAAGCTTTTTGCGGCTTAAATTTTTCCTCTCGTGGTGGGCGTTTACCTTCCCGACGGCTGCGGCTAGCATCGCGTTTTTGCGAGCGTTTGAGTTTAACGGGATCAAATTTTTCTTGTTTGCGGGAGCGGCGGGTTTTGCTATCTTATGCGTTTTTATAGGTATCGTGGGCTTTTACACGGTAAAAGCTATGCGGCGCGGCGAAATTTGCGTGCCTGAGGAGTAAAATTTCATGCGAGCTTGACTTAAAATTTTGGCAAGCATAAAAGGCAGACTCGAACGCCGGCGGGCAGTAGGGTAAAATTTGCGTATCGAAGGATAAAATTTACACGCAGCTTTAAATTTGGAATTACGATAAATTTTAACCGAGCGGAATTCTATCTTCGTAGAAAGTTCGTCTAAATTTAAGCTTGCCGCGTATTTTGAGCGTCTAAATTTATGCGCTACAGCAAAGAAGCATAATGCGAACGCAATATCTCGATCGAAGCGACGCTAAGTCT
>NZ_CALIBB010000233.1 GCF_938045595.1 uncultured Campylobacter sp. | reverse complement strand
TTGTTTTGAAATATTTAAAACGGGCGCATTATAGCCCGCGAAAGCAAACGCCTGCTAAATCCGAAAACAAGCGAGCTTGGGTACTAGCTCAACTTAATATGAGCGGTGCGTAGATCGGTCTGCGAAGATGAAATTTTACGGCGCGAAGCGACGGCGCAATAAAGTACCTCGAGAATACCGCTACTCGCATAAAGCACTGATGGTCACGATCCGATATAAGTCTATGATAGTTGCGCTCCGCCTTAAGGCTGCACCGAAAGTAAAATTTCGCCCTGCCTACGCAATCCCGCTTGCGGCGATTTTGTCCGTGAATAAAAATCAAAGCGATAGCGCTGTATGTGCACTTTACCTGCGAAAGAAAGAAATCACTAGTAAAACGACAGGTGCGGCATCATGAGCGCGCTTTAAGTTATGTTTTGAATTTTTAAATTTAATTGAAATTTTTTGATCTAAATTTACGATCGGCAAGAGTTAAACTTATGGGTTGAAATTTTATTTGAAGCTAGAATGTGAGTTAAAATTTCGGCTCGTAAAGCAGATTAAATTTAAACGCCGTTTTAAAATTTAAAGAAGCGCCGGGGGTTGGCGATAAAGCTATCGCCGTACCCTAGCGCTCGTTAAGCTTAGCCGTTGCGCTTTTTGATGATCTCTTCGCCGACGTTTTTAGGAACCTCGTCGTAGTGATCAAATTCCATCGAATAGGTCGCACGACCCTGCGTCTGAGAGCGCAGATCGGTCGAGTAACCGAACATCTCCGAAAGCGGGCAAAATGCGTCAATGATCTTATTGCCGCCGCGTTCGCTCATATTATTGACCTGTCCGCGACGTTTGTTTAGATCGCCGATGACGTCGCCCATATACTCCTCAGGGGTTTCTACCTCGACCTTCATCATAGGCTCCAAGATCACGGCACCCGCTTTTCTAGCGCCCTCTTTAAAGCCCATAGAAGCGGCGAGTTTGAACGCCATTTCGGAGCTATCGACTTCGTGGTAGCTTCCGTCATAGACCGTCACGCGCACATCCTCGACCGGATATCCCGCCAAAACGCCGTTTTGCATCGCCTCTTGGCAGCCCTTATCTACCGCAGGGATGTATTCTTTTGGAATCGCACCGCCTTTGATATCGTTTACGAACTCATATCCGGTGCCTGGCTCCAAAGGCTCTAGGCGCAAAAATACGTGACCGTATTGACCGCGACCGCCCGATTGCTTGGCGTATTTGTACTCCTGCTCGACCGTTTTGCGGATAGTCTCGCGATATGCGACCTGCGGCTGTCCGACCTCGGCCTCTACTTTAAATTCTCTAAGCATTCTATCTACGATGATCTCAAGGTGCAATTCGCCCATTCCCGAAATGATCGTCTGTCCGCTCTCCTCGTCGGTCGCAACCCTAAAGCTCGGATCTTCTTGCGCCAATTTTTGAAGTGCGATACCCATTTTTTCTTGATCGGCTTTGGTTTTAGGCTCTACCGCTACGCTAATAACTGGATCAGGAAATTCCATACGCTCCAAGATTACTTTATCTTTTTCGCTAGCTAGAGTATCGCCCGTAAGGGTATCTTTTAGACCCACGACGGCGCCAATCTCGCCTGCATAAAGCTCCTTGATCTCTTCGCGTTTATTTGAGTGCATCCTTAGCAAGCGTCCGATGCGCTCTTTTTTGCCTTTGCCGGTATTTACGACGTAGCTGCCGCTTTCCAAAACACCGCGATATACGCGCACGAAGGTAAGCTGACCTACGAAAGGATCGGTCATAATCTTAAATCCAAGACCCGCAAACTCGCCCTCGTCGGTAGAGCTTACGTGAACCTCGCTGCCGTCCTCATACTGACCCTTAATCGCAGGCACTTCATCAGGCGCAGGTAGATAATCTACGACCGCATCTAGCAAAGGCTGCACGCCCTTGTTTTTAAATGCGGTACCGCATAGCATAGGAAAGAAGCTTAGGCTTAAGCAGCCTTTCTTGATGCCCTTTTTAATCTCTTCTACGCTTAGCTCTTCGCCGTTAAAATACTTCTCCATCAAAGCTTCATCAGTCTCTGCTACCGCCTCAATCATCTTGTCGCGATATTCCTGTGCTTTTTCTCGTAGCTCGGCAGGAATTTCAACGATCTCCGGAGCAGAAGGACCCTTGCTGTCATCCCAAACGAGCGCCTTCATAGTGACTAAATCGATAACGCCTTTAAAATCGTCCTCAGCGCCGATCGGAATTTGAATAGGAACTGGATGAGCCTTGAGCCTATCTTTTACCTGCTGTTCGACATTATAGAAATTTGCACCGACGCGGTCCATTTTATTTACGAAAATAATGCGCGGAAC
>NZ_CALIBB010000232.1 GCF_938045595.1 uncultured Campylobacter sp. | reverse complement strand
AGCGGAGGGCTATGAGGTTAAATTTGCGCGAAATTTCACCGACATCGACGATAAAATTTTAAAAAAGATGGCGGAAACCGGCAAGAGCCTAGAGGAGATCACGGAGTTTTACACCCGCAGATATTTGCAGGATATGAGCGCGCTAAACGTCGCGGACGCGAGCATTTCGCCCAAAGCGACCGAAAATATCGCCGCGATCTGCGAGCTCATATCCTCGCTTCTTCAAAAAGGCTTTGCCTACGAGATCGCAGGGGACGGCATCTACTTCGACACGCGCAAGGACGGGGATTATCTAAGCCTTAGCGGCAAAAAAGAGGGCGCCGGCAAAAACATCGCCCGCGTCGCCTCAAACGATGCTAAGCACGACGAGAAGGACTTCGTGCTGTGGAAATTTGACGAGAATTGGTTTGATAGCCCGTTTGGCAAAGGGCGCCCGGGCTGGCACAGCGAGTGCGTCGCGATGATTTTAGCGCACCTTGATAGCGGCGATCCGCAATTTTGCATCGATATTCACGCAGGCGGCGCCGATCTGCTCTTCCCGCATCACGAAAACGAAGCCGCGCAGTGCCGCTGCGCCCGCCATAGAGCGCTAAGCAAATACTGGCTTCACAACGGCTTCGTGCAGGTAAATAACGAAAAGATGAGCAAGAGCCTCGGCAACTCGTTTTTTGTAGGAGATGCTCTAAAAATCGCACCCGGCGAGGCGCTGAGATTTTATCTCTTAAGCTCGCATTACAGGGCAAATTTTAATTATTCGGTGACCGATCTGCTCGCTAGCAAAAAGAGGCTCGATAAAATTTACCGCCTTAAAAAGCGCGTCCGTGACGTTTTAGCTCCCGCTGCGGGGCAAAATTCCACGTCCGAACTACCTGCTACGGAGGTTAAATTTAGATCGGAGATGATGGAGTTTTTAAGCGATGATCTCAACACCTCAGGCGCGCTTGCGGTGCTTGATAGCTTCGTAGCAAGCGCGAACGAAGCGCTAGATCGCGCGCCAAAAGACAAGGTGCTAAAGGCTCAGATCGCCGCAAATTTGGAGTTTGCGAAGCAGACTCTCGGAATTTTATATGAGGATGAGACCGAATACTTTCGCTTCGGCGTGAGCGAGCAGCAAAGAGCGCAGATCGAGGAGCTGATAAAACAGCGCGCGCAGGCGAAGGCGGAAAAGGACTTTGCGAGCGCGGATGCCATCAGGGCGCGCCTTACGGATATGAAGATTGAAGTGATGGACGCGCCTGGCGGCACCGTTTGGGAGGTCGCGGCGGAATAAAACGTAAAATTTATCGCAAAATTTTACGTTAAATTTTACGATTTTTGCTGCGCAAAGCGTAAATCCGAACAATAATTCGTGCGTAAATTTTAGCGCGATTTTTATTTGCGGCATTTCGGTACGGCCGCGCGGTTTTGTTCAGTGATACGGTGCAGGAGCGATGCGATGTACGGCACGACGCAGCGACAGAAGCGCAAGGTGGACGCAATTTTAATTCGTCGGCGCGGCTGATGCGGCGGCGCGATATAGCCGTGGCAAAATGGAGTAACGCTACGGTGTCTGCGCGTATTTACCGCGTTTTATTGGCAATAGACGATGTGGCGGTGCGATATAGCGCGGTACAGCGGTGGCACTGCGGCGCACCTGTGCGTAAATTTTAACGCGACTAGGTGCAGTGGAATATGCTGCGGCGACGCGCAAATTTCGGCGCGATTTTTATAGCGATATTGTACGCGGGTGCACGCAGCGATGAAAGTCGCGATTTCATTTGTCGATACGGCTGATGTAGCGGCAAAGCTACAAGACAGGCTGCGATTTTCATTCGGCGGTGCGGCGGCGCAAAAGCGCAATGCGGCGCGCCGTTGTGAAGTCGCGATACACACGATGTATAACGGCACTTTGTAGCGCTTTATGGCGCCTCAAAGCATTTACCGCTTAAAATGTGGACGACAAAAGCGCGGAAGATCGCGATGAATAAAAACTCGCTCGCTTTTAAGGCGCTTTGCGCTTTAAA
>NZ_CALIBB010000231.1 GCF_938045595.1 uncultured Campylobacter sp. | reverse complement strand
TGGCGTGATTGTAGGAAAAAGTCGTGAAGAAAAAGTTAAATGAAGCTCGCGCTGCCAAAATAGCTCGGCGCTGTAAATTTAAAGCTTTGATTTAAATTTGAAAAATTTTACTCCGCTGCGACAAAAACAGGGCGGAAGCGCAATGCGCGCAAACAAGGCTAAATTTTAAAATTTAAGCGGGAGACAAGGAGCGCGCGGCGCGTAAATTTAACATAAAATTTGCGCTGCATAGGTTGTATCAAAAGCCCGCCGTGCGTAAATTTAACGGCAAAGCGGGCGTATCTCGGCGCTGCGGACGGCGAAATTTCATCGCGTAAATTTAACCGCATAGCGGACATACTTAGAGATTGCGGATGATTAATTTCATCCGCGAAGAAGCTTATTTTATAACGCCGCAGACCATTCTAGCGCCACCGCCGCCGAGCGGCTTTGGATGGTCGCTGTGGTTATCGCCGCCTACGTGAACCATCAGCGAGTGGCCCTTTAGCTCATCTAGGCTCTTGATCTTCGGAGCTAACACCGGATAGACCGCATTGCCCTCGGCATCGACGAAAAGCGCAGGCAGATCGCCCTTGTGACCGCTATCATCCCAAGCAAACGAGTGTTTTTTGGTATCGCTTGGATCCCAGTGGCCGCCCGCTTTCATACCTAGACCCTTCTCGGTCGCGCCGCAGTCGGCGTTTTGATGCACGTGAAAGCCGTGCGCGCCGCTAGCAAGACCTTTTAAATTTGGGAAAAACGCCACGCCGTAGTTCGTCTCGACCGCTACGACCTCGCCTACGTTCATGTTGCCCTTCTCGCCTAGTTGCTCCATCGCAATGACGAGGTGCTTGCCGGTCTTAGGGTCAAAATTTTGCATATCGCCGTGCTCGTGAGCGATCAAGGCGCTTGCGACTAAAATTGATGAAATTAGAAATTTCTTCATGATAAATCCTTTAAAGTGAAATGTGAGTGCAATTTTATCCAAAAATACTTAAAAAATAATTTTTCTTATTTAGATAAATTTTGCTTTTTATCTAAAAGACTTATCGCAAAGAATAAGATCAGGCTGAAAATTACGAGCAAAACGCTTAAAATCAGCGCCCGCTCGTTCTCGCCGTCATACACGGCGTTGTAGATCGCAAGGCTTAGAGTGTCTGTTTTGCCCACGATGTTTCCGCCCAGCATCAGCGTGATACCCACTTCGCCAAGCCCGCGCGAGAGCGCTAAAATGAGCGCGGAGCCGAGCGTTTTAAGCGAGCTTGGAAGGATTACGAAGAGGAAAATTTGAGCTCTGTTTTTGCCCAAAATTTGCGCGGCTTCGATTAGGCTTTTCGGAAAGAGCTCAAAGCTCGCACACACGGGCTTTACAAACAGCGGCAGACCCACCAAAAATGCGGCGATTACCAATGAAGAAAAGTTAAAAACGATGTCTAAATTTAACGCAGAGCCGATAAATCCGCTCTTTCCAAAGATGTAAAGAAGCAAAAATCCCGTCGCGATCGGCGGGAAGATGAGCGGAAAAATCACTAAAATTTCGACGATTTTTTTAAGCTTCGATCTACTAAAGGCTAAAAAATACGCAATCGCAAGCCCTGCCGTAATCAGCAGCAAAAAGCTGCAAAATAGGGCTTTGACGCTTAAAAGCAAAGGATGCGCGATCCAAGCGATGTTGCTCATTTAAGACCGAATTTTGAAAAAATCTCTTTTGAGCGGTCCGATTTAAACTCCTTCATCACCTTTTCGCAAAGCGCCTGCTCGCCGCACGCGCTAAGCATTGCGATGCCGATGTATGCGGGGCTGTAGAGGCTCTCGTCGATGTAGATGATCGAGCCGAACTCATCTTTTTTGGCGACCGCTTCGGTGCTGTTGATAAAGCCCGCCTGCACCTCGCCGTTGATGACGTATGCGACTACCTGCGGCACGCCCGCAACGGCTAAAATTTTATTTTTTACCGGCTCCATCTTGGCGTTTTGTAAAAACTCGTTCGTTCTGATACCGTAAATCGCCTTTTTAGGATCGGGCATCGCGATTTTATCGAATTTTGCAATCTCTGATACGTCGTTTATTTTAATATTTTTCGGCGTTACTAAAACTAGCGTGCCGCGCCCGACGTTTTCAAATTTAGTGATATTTAGATCGCTTTTTTTCAAAAACGCCTCGTCGCCCACGATGAATGAAATTTTATTCTCGCGCGATTGAATGACGAGCTGGCCGAGGTTGGCAAACGATCCCGCCACGTCCATGCCCTCTTTTTTCAAATTTTCGATCACGGCCGAGACGGGCTTTTTATATCCGCCGCCGGCTGCGATTATCAGCTGATCCGCGCAGAACGAAACGCTTGCCGTAAGCGCTAAAATAAAAGCAATTTTTTTCATGAAAATCCTTTTTTTGAAATTTTAAGAATTCTACAAAATATACTCTTATTTATTAATAAATTGCGTTTTTATACCCTTTTTTAGACTTTTGCGCCTTAAAATTTAAAATTTAATATTTAGATAAGCTCTATCTTTCCGCCGAGATCACACACGCCCTGATTCCAAACCGCCGAGCTTACGAGCACGTCCGCGCCGGTGGCTGCAAACTCGGCGCAGTTATTTTTATTTATACCGCCCGCGGCGCAAATTTTAATCTGCGGCGCCGTTTCATCGCGCCTCAAAACGCAGGCTCTAAGCTCACCCGGGCACATCTTATCGCACATTATCGCATCGGGTGCGTAGCCTAAGAGCTCGCTAAATTCGCGCTCACTCGCCACTTCGATCATTATCTTTCGCTCGGGCGCGCGCTCTTTAAATTTAGCGATCTGCGCGCAAAACTCGCTAAAGCTTGCAAACGCGCGAATGTGATTTGAAAAAAACAGGACGCTGTCGTGCAGCCCCAGACGGTGCATGCTCCCGCCGCCCGCGATCAGCGCATTTACGCAAAGCTCCTTCGCAAAAGGAAAGCTCTTGCGCGTCGCGCCCAGCACGCAGCGCGGATTCGCCTCTCGCATCAGCGCAACCATCTCGTGTGCGTAGGTTGAAATTTTGCAGGAGTACTCAAACACGATCTGAACGATCTTCCAAGCTTTATGCAGGCTCTCGAAGCTCCCCCGCGCGCTAAAAATTTCATCCCCCGCGCAAAATGCGCTTCCCTCGCGCGCTAGATGCTGCATCTCGCAACCAACGCGCGCCGCTACTTCGCGCGCGATTCCTCCGCCGCTAAAGATCAGATCCTGCCTCGTTACGATCGAAAGTCGCGCGGGCGCGTTTAGATCCACAAAGTCTTGCAAAAGCTCGGTCGTAAGGTCCAAAAACGCGCCGTCGCTAGCGATAAGATCGTCGATTTTACTCTGCGAAATAAACATATCTAGCCTACAAAGTGAATTTTAGCGGGCTCAAAGCGCGAGTGCGCCTTTGTGACGCGAGACGGAAAGCCCAAAGGCATAATGCAAAACGCCTCCAAATGCCCAGGCAGATCCAAAATTTCTCTTACGCGCTCCATCGCGTAAATATCGGGCGCTACGCCCAGCCACGTGGTGCCAAGCCCCAAATGGTGCGCCGCTAGCCAGAGATTTTCTGCCGCACAAGCGCAGTCGTAGCGAGCGTAGGGCTGGAATTTTAAGCCGCTTTTGCGCGTGCAGACCACGATCGCAAGCGGCGCATCCTTCGTGCAGCCGCCGTAGGTGCCGACGCTGCTAAGTAGCGTAAGCGTGGTGCGGTCGCGTACTACGTAAAACTCCCATGAGCGCTGGTTGCCCGCGCTAGGGGCTTGCATCGCGGCTTTTAGCACGAGCTCGATCTGATCGTCGCTCGGCATTTTTTCGGTAAAATTCCGCACGCTCGTGCGTGTAAAAATTTCATTCATCGCTGCTCCTTTAAATTAAATTTCTAAATTCCGCTTTTTGCGAGCGGTAAAAAATGGAATTTAGAAGTAAGCTTGCCGCTGCGTTTGCTTGAGCCTTGCTTACACTTTGCGCTATTTAGGCGCTACGCGGCGGCTGATGCGCGCAGATTTGGTTTTGCTTGCCTGAGCCTTCTTTTTGCATCAAAAAGCGCTCAAAACTGCGATAAAATTTCAAATCGCGCTGCTGCGAAAATCCGCCGCAAAGAACATCCGCTCAAACTCAGCTTGCTTAAATTTCGCTCACGAGCAAGCTTGCGATCCGCGTATTTAAATTTTAATCCTAGGCCGCTATCTGGCTTGTTAAAACTGCGCGCCGTATACATCGGCATGCGCGTGTAGCTCGCGTGGTCCTTAAATTTCATCTCGCACGCAAGCCTGTGCCGATCTTTGCGGATAAAATTTTATCCTTCGCTGCAAATTAATTTTCACCTTCGCGCCGAGGAAATTTTATCTTCGTCGTCCGGTAAAATTCCGCTTTCGCCGCTTTTGAATTTTAACCGCATCGCGCGCCGCAAAGCACTTGCCGCGCCGTACCGCATGCAAAGCGCGCTCGGATCAAAAGCTCAAAATATCCAAATTTAAATTTAACCGTCAAACACGACCAGGCGGAGCCGCGCGCCGAAACGATATGAAATTTTAACCGCTTAAACTCGCTCGCCTATTAGCCTACGCACGACGTAGCTTGCGATGAAAAGCCCGAAGCTCGCGGTCACGCCCATGAAGCTGCCCATCGATTTGACGCGCGGCGGCTCGCTCGAGCAGACGACGTCAAAATCGCCCGCAAAGCCGTGCTTTCGCAGCTCGTATCTGATCTTGCGCGCGAGCGGATCGCCCTGCGTCTGCCAGATTGAGCGGATTTCGATTCTAGCGGGATCGAGTCTCTTTGCGCCGCCCATCGAGCTTACAAATCCTACGCCCGCCTCGCTACAGCGCAGCGCAAGAGCGATCTTAGCGCCCACGTCGTCGATCGCGTCGATTACGAAATCAAATTGCGCCAGATCAAATTTAGATAAAAATTCCTCATCGATCCTAGCGGCGATCGGCGTCACGCCTTTAAATTTGCGCGCGAAAACCTCGCATTTTAGCTCGCCTAGGCACTCGCTTCCAAGCTGGCGGTTTTGATTGGTGATCTCGAAGCGATCGCAATCGATCACGCTTAAGCCTACCGCGCCGCTGCGGTACAGCGCCTCTATCGCCGCTCCGCCCACGCCGCCGCAGCCGCATATTAAAATTTTAGCGCTTTGCAGCCTTGCAAAATCCTCGCCGAAAAGCAGGCGCGAGCGCGAAAAGCGGTCTACTACGACCTCACTCATCGTTTTTCATCCACCTTTCTAGCGCGCTCATCTGCTCGTGCGCGGTCAAATTTAACTTAATCGGGCTTAGCGTTGCCCGCCCCTCAAAAAGCACCGAAATGTCGCTGCTTTCGTTTTTGCTCGCATCAAAACTGAGCGTAGATTTGCCGAGCCAATAATACTCCATCCCGCGCGGATTGCGGTTTAGCTGTGCGTCGGTGTCGTAGAGCTTCTCTCCGCATGGCGCGACTACTAGCCCCTTGAAATCTTGCTTTGAAACGGCAGGGACGTTTAAATTTAAAAACTGCTTTGGCGGCAGCGGAAAGCCGTTTTTAAAGATTTTTTCCACTAGATCAACCGTGAGCTCGCATGCAAGATCAAATCCGTATCGCTGCAGCGAATCCGCGACGTAAAACTGGCTCACCGCGAGCGCGGGAACGCCTTGCAAGACCCCCTCCATCGCGCCTCCGCACGTGCCCGAATAGGTCACGTCCTCCGCGACGTTGGCGCCGTGATTTATGCCGCTTATCACTAGATCGGGCTTGCGGTTATACAGCGCGCGGAGCGCCAAATACACGCAGTCTGCGGGCGTAGCGTCATCGAGTTTAAAAAATCCGTCGTCGAGCTTGATAAATCTAAGCGGACGAGTAAGAGTAAGCGAGTGTGAGCAGGCCGATTTCTCCGAGCTCGGCGCTACGATAGTGACGTTTGCGACCCCTCTTAGCGCGCTTGCAAGCTCCAAAAGTCCGCTCGCTTCGAATCCGTCGTCATTGGTGATTAAAATTTCTTTCATATTCTCTCTTTAGCTAAAATTTCATGACAGACCTATCAGGGCGGAATTCTGTCTGTAAAATTTTAGCGCTAAATTCTTTACTATGCAAAAATTGCTACTTAGCTTGCGTGGCGTAAAATTTCATCGTGCCAAATTTTTTCGCAAAAATTCCATCACGAAACTTAGATCACAAAATTCATAGAAAAATTCCGCCTTTATGCTACGAAATTTTATCTTTTTTTGCTACAAATTTTTATAGCCTGCTACGCAATTTCATTGCCTAAATTTAGTTTTCGAAATTCCTTAAATTTTGCGACCGCACTCCGCAACTCGCCGCAAAATCTCGCCTTTTAAATTTTCGCGCCGATGTAAATCCGCGGCATAAAAAATTATGCGAGGTATTCTACAACCCTGCTTTGCGGCATATCTCCTCGCTCACCTGCGAATCAAGTAGGTGCGAGCTTGGAT
>NZ_CALIBB010000230.1 GCF_938045595.1 uncultured Campylobacter sp. | reverse complement strand
CGATCTATGAGCCCGGCGCGTGCTTGTGTCTGCGCGGCGGTAAAATGGTGGAATTTAGCGGCAAACAGCATCGCTACGATACGCAAAAATTCCTACTTTGCGCAAGCGACTTGCCGCTTTTGGGGCGGGTAGAGCACTGCTCGTTTCTATCGGTAAGCATTAAATTTCAAAACGAGGATATTCTTAAAGCGCTCAAGGAGATAGAATGGCAGAGCCGTGCGGGCAGACTTCTGTGGCTTGTATAATTTGCAGCGCTGTTTTTCCGCGCTTTGCTTTAAACATCGAGCGAAATTTTACTCTCCGATATGATCCGCGACGCGGATTTTGCGCGAGGCTAAAATTTACCCGCACCCCGCCGCTGTTTTACTCGCGCTCGCAGTACCGCTTTGCTCGCATCGCATGCCGCTACACAAAGCAAGAAAGCGGATATTTCGCGGCGCTTTTGTCCGTGAGTGCGGCGAGGAAAAGAGCGATAAATTCCTCAAAGCTTTGCGCGATGATCGAGACGTCTTCGTAGATCGGTTCCGCGCCGAATACGATCTTGCCCGCGTCTGCGCCCTGCGTGAGGATGCCCGCGAAGCAGCGTTCGCCTCTGACCGAAAATAAAAACGGCAAGCACCCGCTCCAAAACGCGCTCACGGCGGCTCTTTCCGCATCGTTAGCCGCGCACTCCAGGCTGTCTTTTTCAAAATCTCCGTAGCAAAATTCCGCCTCGTCCGCGCCTGACGACGCATAATCCCGAGCAGACACGAACCAAACGGCGTCCGCAGCGTCATGCAAAGTCTCAAAAGAGCAAACGAAGCGGTAAAAATCTTCGCTTAAATTTTTAAATCTGCCGCCCAAAAATTCGCCCCGCGGCGGGCAAATTTCATCCCTGCGCCGTATCTGCCAACCGTTTTGCGCCAGCGCATCCATAAGTTCGTCAAAAATCATCTCGCCTCCCGTAATTTGGCGCCGATTATAGCATTTTGCTGGACGCCGCGCATTAAAGAGAAATTTTACGCAAAATTTTATAAATTCGGTTAAAAATAAAATGACGTTTCCAAATCGCCGCTAAATTTAAGCTCAGCGGAAGGCGTAAGCCGCAGATGAAAAACGGGCGTATCGCTTAAGATAGGCGTATCGCCGAGGGGAGCGGGCGCGCCGCTAAAATTTGCGCCTCGGTATCCGCCTAAAATTTCCAAGCGGTACCGACCGCGCTCTAGCTTAAAG
>NZ_CALIBB010000229.1 GCF_938045595.1 uncultured Campylobacter sp. | reverse complement strand
GGCGCAGAGCGTCTTGAAATTTTAAGATAGGATGGCGAGACGGCGGCAAGGTGTGGCGAAGGAATTTTAAGGCGCGATATCGCAATATGCGCGGTGTGCGAAAATTTTAGGTCGCGAGAGATTGGATGCGGCGCGGCAGTGAAATGTCAAAGCGTGCGGCACAGTTAAATTTGTATCTAAATTTTAAAATTCCAAGCTTGCAAGACCTGCAGGGCGCTTAATACAGCCTTGATGCACATCGTGCAGGCAGTCTAGCATGCGGTACGAGAATTTTAAGTGCAAGATAAAGGCGGCAAGTATGCACGGATGTTAAAATTTTAATATGTAATAGCGTTAAGGCTGCTTGTTATTTATGAAATAAAATTTTAAAACCAAACCAACACGAAAGGAAAAACATGGGATTTTTATCCAAAGACGAAGAGCCGCAGAAGCAGGGCGCTAAAAAAGCGGCGAAGCAACCGCCGATCTTGATGAAGCAAACGCAAGAGGTGATCACCAATATCGAGAAATATCTGGGCGCGCCGCTGCTTACCTACTTCAATTCGGGCGCGGGCAGCGTTTGCGGCAACGACGCGATCAGTATCAACGACCACCTAAAGGGCAAGCATTTCGAAAAGCTCTACCTTTACATCAAAAGCGACGGCGGCAGCGGCATCGCCTCGCTTAAGATCGTCTCGATCCTACGCAACCACTGCGACGAGCTGATCGCGCTGGTGCCGGCAAACTGCGCTTCGGCGGCTACGATGATGGCGCTTGGGGCTAATAAAATTTTAATGGGGCCGCTAGGCTATCTCACGTCGGTCGATACTTCGCTGCGACACGAGCTTTCGCCGGTTACGAACACCAACGACCAAGCCAACGTCTCGATGGACGAGCTAAGCCGCGTGGTGAAGCTTTGGAAAAATAACGAGCGCCCGAACGACGAGAACCCGTACAAGGAGCTTTATAAATATATCCATCCGCTCGTTTTCGGCGCCGTCGATCGCGCAAGCAGCCTGTCGCTTAAAATTTGCCGCGAAATTCTGCGCTACCACTTCGAAGATGAGCAAAAGATCGCCTTTATCAGCGACAAGCTAAATAGCGGCTATCCGTCGCACGACTATCCGATCTTATTCAGAGAGGCTAACGAGCTTGGGCTTCAGGTCGAGAAGATGGATACGCGCCTAAGCGAGATGCTTCAAATTTTAAACGAGCTCTACGCCGAGATGGGGCAGCGCACGTTCACCGACTTTGATGAGAACAACTACCACGACAACAACATCGCCAACATCATCGAAATTTCGGGATGCCAGATCTACTATCAGATCGACAAGGACTGGTTTTATCGCGAGGAGGAGAAGCGCTGGATAGTGCTAAATGACGAGAGCTCGTGGCGCAAAAACGAGATCGACGGCAAAAATATCAAAAACAGTATCTATTATATTTAGTGCTGTTTTGGATTTCGCGTCGCTTTAAATTTGCGGCTTGTAAAATTTAAATCGGCGCATAAAATTTAAGCGAGCAGCAGCGACAAACGGCGCTAATGGAGCTCGTGGGCGATGACGTAGCCGCGCTTATGGACGAGCTGGAAAACAGGATGTGCAGGTAAATTTAAAATTTTAAAAGCGGCAATAGGAGGCGCCAACCTGGCTTGGCGATAAAAGCTGCGCCGTGAAATTTTAAATTTAGCCGGTTCGAGCCGATCTTTTCGGCTAAGCTTACGCTGTGGTCTAAATTTACGTTTTACGTCGCGGCTTTTAAATTTAGCCTTTGCAAGCGGCGCAGAATTTTAAAATTTGCGTCCGCGCGAGCAAAGCGGCGGCGTTTGAGAAGCAAATTTAAATCTGCGCGCGGTAAATGCGGTAAATTTAGCAAATTTCGCTTTGCTGATTCCGCTTCATAAATTCGGCAAAATTTTAAAATTTAAAGGATTTTTCGCGATGAAATTTTTTATCTCATCTTTGTTTTTGGCTCTGTCGCTGCTCGGCTGCGCAGGCAAAAACCCGCCCGAAACCGATAAAACCTACGTTCTTTCAAGCGAGTTTGGCGATACGAAATACGCTTTTTACGGCGGCAATCTCTACGAAAACGGCGCGATTTTAGGCCCTTACGAAACGCGCGGCGATGTGAAGCTTGCGATTTTAGGCGGTAGCGGCGCAAATTTAGACAAAAACGCAAAGCTCATAAAACTATATTTTTTCGAGCGCAGATACGGCGCGATCTACGCCATAAGCCACAAAAACGGGGTCTGCGCCGAGTATAATAAGGGAAATTTCGTAGATTTTCAAATTTTATTTAATATTTTTCAAAGCAAAGAGTGGTTTAATTATAGCGGCGGCATTTCTGCGGGCGGCGAGAGGCTAAAAGAGCTGAGTTCGGCGCGCATGGCGAAATTTAACGGCGCAAAGCTCGGCGCAGCAGATGAAAAGACGAGGCGCGAGTATCAAAAGGCTCGCCGTGAGGCGATTTTGTATTTTCAGCTTAACGCAAACGACATGCGCGAGCTGATTTTTAAAAAATTATGCGAATAAATTAAAAGGAGAAAAGATGAGAGAGGTAATCAGTGGTAGCGTGAAGAAATTTTTTCCCGATAAAGGTTTCGGCTTTATTACTGATGATGATGGCGTAGAGTATTTCTTTCATAAAAATGATATTTTGAATGCAAAAATTGCGTCAGGCGATTTTGTATTATTTAAACCGAGCGTCGGTCCTAAAGGAAGCATCGCAAAGCAGATAAGCCTAATTAGTTTCGAGATTCCTTCAAAAATTTTTTTTGAAAATGAAATACCTCGCGAGTATAAAATTTTAGAGCATTCATCTTATAGGTTTTCTATTTTTGGTGTGGACGGCAGAATTATAGGATGTAAAAATTCCACTAAAAATAGACTAAAAATATACGCAGAGGCTTTCGGTGCAAACGCTTTGTTAAATATCCAATATAATAAAGGTCAAGAGGAGCGCACCAACGATACTATTATTTATGATGACGATGGTGATATTAACTGCATTATACCAAATACTTATTATGTAAATACTCATCTGTTTTAAGCGTATCTAG
>NZ_CALIBB010000228.1 GCF_938045595.1 uncultured Campylobacter sp. | reverse complement strand
CGATTTGGAATTTTATCTTTTACTCAATTTGGACGATAAATTTCATTCCTACAAGCAAATTTGCCGCTGCAGGCGCAGGTCTTGCTCTAGAATTTAAACGATAAAATTTCATTTCGCGCGCAATAGATCAAACAATGCCGCCGACTTTGCGTCGCTAATGCGCGCTATGAACGCAAAAAAGCGCTTTTGCGAGCGACCGGCCTGCGAGTGGTGCCGTCATCCAATATGCTGATCGTCGCCGCTCATAGCCGCGCGACAACTTATCTATCGTCGCTCATTACCGCACCGCCGCAGCGGTGCGGAGCGTGAGCATAGAAATATTTTAGACGCACTCTCAAGAGGACATCACCGAGCTTAATAAATTTTAGTGCGGTACTTTTACTATGTGCTCGTAAGCATAAATAAAATTCTTTAGCAAAAATTTTTAAGACAAAAATAGCAAAAGATTTGCAAGCAACGGATAAAATTTCATTACGGCTAAAATTCCATTGTGATCGCAATCATATCCGTTCTATCTGCCCATAGCTTTTTAAATTTCGCTTTTTGCCTCACTTATTGTTTTATTTAATTTCGCAGCAAATTCCTCTTTGCTTATTTCTTTAAACGCTTCGTTGGGTACGGCGATAAAAAGACTTCCTTCCAGCAAAATTACCAAAAAATCGCGCTCCATTACCACCTCACAAAATTCCGCATCATAAATGAGCGTATCTCGCTCGCTTACGAATATAAATTGCCCCTTTAAATCGTCTGAAATTTCAATGCTAAAATCGCCGAAAGTGACATTTTTATTCTTATTATATATCGCAGAATTTAGTAGCCACGATCTAACGCAAATAGCATAAATATAAAAAACTGCGCAAGCAGTAGGCAAGATAGCTCCTAAGCTCTTTATCCAGGACTTATCACCATAGTACTCGCGTAAAAACTCTATCCAATCGTCCTCAAAAATAAAAAGTTAAGCCGAAAACGCAAAAGCGAAAAGCAAATCTGTCGCGCAGACGGCGTGGATGAACTTGCTCCCTTTATAAATTCTGCGCGAAATTCTAGTTCTCATTTTAGCGAATTTCCGGTTATCTTGCAGCGAGTAAGAAATCAGCATATCTTTCCTTTAAAATTTTGCTTATTTTAGCCAAAATAAAAAGATCTGTAAAATTACATTGCATGCTGCGTTTGCGCCTCTTCGGCGATACGGCCAGTAGATGGAAGGACACTACTAATGCAAGCGGTAAAAGGGCGAGCTAAATTTAATAAAATTTCTACCGAAGGAGGGATTGTGAAAAATACAGCATTCATCACGGGCGCTACAAGCGCTGCCGTCATCCAATACGCCGCTCGTCACCTTACAACAGCCTGAGCGCGAAAAACTCACTTCTGCGAGCAAGTGGCCTGCAGGCGCTGCAGGCGCGATCATCGGCTACCC
>NZ_CALIBB010000227.1 GCF_938045595.1 uncultured Campylobacter sp. | reverse complement strand
TCATAGAGGCGCTCGCGTCGATGATTTTGATAAATTTGATTTACAAGAAATTTTAAGGCGGGAATTTTAAAATTTTGAAATTATAGGACTTTGGAATTTTAGAATTTCAAAATTCCGCGAAATTTTAGAATTCTATAAAAATTTTGATTTAGTGCGGGATTGAAATAGAGTTAAATTTAAAGCTCTATTTTGCACTGCGATTGGTTAAGTCTTGTAGTTCCATAGTATAGTTTTCTCTTGATTTATACAAATCACGATCTCTATATACCTCTAAAATTTCTTTTAGTAGGAATAAAATGTCTTGCTTACTAAGATTTTGCGTATGATTTGGTTTTAAATCTAGGAGTTTCCAAATCCTATGGAATTCCTCTGGAACTAATTTCCTATTAATATTTACCTCATGATCTATAATCATCTCTATAATTTCACCTTTATGATATAAGATCCAAATAGACTTTGTATCGTAATCGTGGTCGTGTTCATAGCCTGGGAAGCTATAAAGAAACCAAGCCCAGCAATCTCTCTCCCTATCGATAGTCCATCGCAGCTCGTTAATAAAAGTCTCATAGTATGGATTATATTTGTAGTAAATTTCGCTCAATCCATACTTCTCATCATCATCTTTTGTGATGATTGCATTTTCAAATGCCATCTGCGCTCCTTGTAATTTAAAATTTAACGTGCAAGCGGAAATCTTAAGTGCAAATTTATGCAAAATCCACGACGCAGCCGAAACGACAAGCATGGAAATTTCAAACTCGCCGCTTAAAGATAGACCGGCGAGATTGCCGCGACCGCTAACTCCGCTCGCCGCGGATATATTTGCTTTCGCTAGCCGCGGCAAAGCAAATGCGGCTCGTAAGCAAAGCTAGCGGTAAAATTAATCGCAACCCATCCGCAAGAAGCATAACTGCACGATTTGCGGACGGGCTAATAAAGCCGAAGCGAGTCGATTAAATTTAAGCTTTAGCTTGCGGCGCTTAAAAGCCGACTTAAGCCTAAACGCTATGCGGGCGATGTACCGCGACACGGCGCCTAAGCTTTAAGCTACATTAAGACCGGAATTTTGGTCTTTTGCAGGAAGTATTTCGACGCGCCGCCTAAGAAAATCTCCTTTATGCCGCTGTCTGAGTGCAAGCCCGCGACGATTAGGTCGAAATCGCCCGCGTCGGCGTACTCTAGCAGCACCTGTCCCGGGATCTTGCCGTCTGCGTTTAGCGTCTCGAAAGCATCGATATTAACGTCGTGCAGAGCCAAATAATCGCTTATTCGGCGCTTCGTTTCGGGGATGCCCTCTTGGAGGTAGTGGTTTGCGGTGATGACGGTGACGGACTTGGCGCGCTGCAAAAGCTCCAGCCAATTATCGAGCGCTCGCGCAGATGCCGCAGTGCCGGTAAGCGAAACTAAAATTTTATCCGCC
>NZ_CALIBB010000226.1 GCF_938045595.1 uncultured Campylobacter sp. | reverse complement strand
TCGATATTGCGGCTCGCAGAATGCGGGGTTATGCCGTGGGCGCGGTTGTATTCATCTTGAAATTTGCGACGTTTTTGGGTGATGTCGATCGCCTCTTGCATCGAAGCGGTGATCTTTTTGCAAAACATCACGACCTGCCCGTGCACGTTTCGCGCGGCTCGCCCCATCGTCTGAATGAGGCTCGTGCGCGAACGCAAAAAGCCCTCCTTATCGGCATCCATGATCGCGATAAGGCTTACTTCGGGCAGATCGAGCCCCTCGCGGAGCAGATTTATACCGATTAGCATATCGTATTCGCCGCTGCGAAGACCGCGGATGAGCTCGTTGCGCTCGATCGCATCGATGTCCGAGTGCATATATTTGACCTTAAGCCCAAGCTCCAGATAGTATTTGCTCAGCTCCTCCGCCATCTTTTTGGTTAGCACGGTTACTAAGATCCGCTCGCCGCGCGCGATAACCTCCTTTGCCATATCGTGTAAAATTTCGACCTGATTGTCGCTGTCTTTTAAGATAATCTGCGGATCGAGTAGTCCCGTCGGGCGCAGTATCTGCTCATATACGGCTCCGCGGCTAAGATCCAGCTCGTAATCATTGGGCGTTGCAGAGACGAATAGGAATTTAGCCTTTTTATTGATAAACTCATCAAACATCAGCGGGCGGTTATCAAGTGCTGATGGCAGACGGAAGCCATATTCTACGAGCGTTTCTTTGCGGCTGCGATCTCCTGCGAACATCCCGCGAAACTGCGGCAGGCTCACGTGGCTTTCATCGACGATAACGAGGTAGTCCTTGCCCTTGCTCTCGTAGTAATCAAAGAGCGAATAGGGCGTCTCGCCCGGCTTTTGACCGGTCAGATAGCGCGCGTAGTTTTCGATCCCCTTGCACATCCCCGTAGCGCCCAGCATCTCAAGGTCAAATTCTACTCGCCCTTTCAGCCGCTGCGCCTCGACGAGCTTGCCCGCGTCCTCGAAAAATTTCAGCCTCTGCTCAAGCTCCTCCTCGATCCCTTTGATCGTTGATTTCAGGCGCTGCTCGCCCACGATGAACTGGCTCGTCGGGTAGAGAATAAATTTTTTGACGCTCTGCGTCTTTTTATTTTCGAGCACGTCCAGATGATACATCGCCTCTATCTCGTCGCCGAAAAACTCGACCCTAAATGCCTCGTCGTTAAAATACGCGGGGTAGATGTCGATCACGTCGCCGTTTACGCGAAAATTCCCGCGATCAAAAAAATCGTCGTTGCGCTTGTAACCCATATCGACGAGCTTGCGAAGCAAAAATTTAGTGCTAAATTTTGATCCGATCTCAAAAAACAGCACCATGCCTTTGTATTCGGCGGGATCGCCCAGGCCGTAGTTTGCCGAAACCGACGCTACTGTGATGACGTCGTCGAAGCTTAGCAGGCTTGCCGTGGCGCTTAGCCGCAAGCGCTCGAGCTCTTGGTTTACGTCGCTGTCCTTTTCGATGAAAAGATCCTGCCTGGGGATGTAGGCCTCGGGCTGATAATAATCGTAGTAGCTGATGAAATACTCGACGTGATTTTGCGGGAAAAAGCCCTTAAATTCGCTATAAAGCTGCGCCGCGAGAGATTTGTTATGCGTCATTACGAGCGCGGGAATTCCGAGGCGCTTGATGATATTTGCCATGGTAAATGTTTTACCCGAGCCGGTAACGCCGAGAAGAGTTTGGTATTTGTTGCCGCTTTGAAAGCCCGCGACGATGCCTTCGATCGCTTTTTCTTGATCCTCGCTCGGAGAGAATTTGCTCTCGATTTTAAAATTTTGCAAAATTTTTCCTTTTTTAAAGCCAAAATTGGGTAATATTTTCATTTAAATTATATCAGAAAAGGCGAAATAATGGAATCAATCTTTGACGAAGAGAAAAAGGTCGAGGGCTTAAGCAATAAAGTAGCTGAGCTGATTAGACGCTATAGCGAAGCTAGAGACGAAAACGAAAAACTACGCACAGAGCTAGCGACGGTCAAGGCGCAAAACGAGGCTTTGGGAATGCAGCTTGGCACGCTAGAAAACGATCTGGCATATCGCAAGATGAGCGATGAGGATCTAAGCAAGCAGATCGACGATATTTTGGCAGGCGATAATTTAGGCGAGAAATGAAAGAAATTTCGGTTCAGCTGACGAGTAAGTCTTTGACGAAAAAATACGCGATAAGCCTGGATGATGACTTTGCGAAGGTCTTCGGCAGGGACTGGCGGATTTTAACTCGCGGCAGCGATCATCTGGATGCGGGCGAACTGCTTGAAGCCTATATCCAAAAAAGCTATGAAAATTTTATGCTTAATAAAAAAATAGATGCCTTGGTAAAGGACATCGACGAAGGAGTAAAATGATGAAAATGAGAAAAGGTGCGGCAGTAGGCGGCGGCGTAAGTGGGATAATATTTTTAGCTATTATAATCTTCGTGATAGTAAAAATAATATATCCTAAATTAAGCGGTGCTAAGGATGAGGTTTTAGTAAAAGCCTACGCAGTTGAGCTTGAAGGTGTATTTAAGGATATACAAAGAGATTACCTCAATCAAGGTGAATTTAGAATGCTTAAAAGTATGACGGGCTCCAGACAGTTTAGTGATAGCGATCTGGCACGTAGCTTAGCAGTCAATCAAAGCTTTACCTATGGCGTAGGACCGAAACTCAAAAACGATATGATCTTTTGCGCGACGATCACCTTGCGTCAAGATAGTGATGGCTATTTCTTCACAACCGAAAACATCAACCGCAACAGGGAGCGCTGCGAAGCATTTCATAAAGATACGACTTATATGAAGCTAAACGGCTTTAGGATAGGCAAATAATTTTTAAAATTTAATCGCGCTACTGCTATGGATTCGTAAAGCGTACGCGCGACATAAGCGCGATAGTGCTAGTGAAGTGCGATAAGCCGTACATCGGCTCGCACCTCATGCCAAAAATATGCTAATATTTCAAGAATTCATCTTTATAGGTATTTTTTAAAATTTAGCTTTAAAATCGGCATTTTTGCATTTGTATTGACAGCCTATCGGTTAAATTCTAATCATATTTTAGTTTCTAATTTATATCGGTCATGATTTATGCTATTGCGGTTAAATTTATGAGATGGGTGCTTTGAAGCTATGCCCCTCGCACGACGGCGATGCGAGCTGAGATTTACGAAAAGCGCCTTATAAAACAAGCGTATTAAAGCAAAATATCAAGATCATCTTAAATTTATGAAATTTGTACCCCGAAAACGCGCGGAATTTTATCGGCGCGGGCTTGGGCGCGAGTTTTAAAAGTCTTTCATAGAATTTTATCGCCGATTCTCAACCGCCGATTTGATCCATCTGTGTAAGTAATCTAGCTGCTGCGGCGTATGGAACCAATGCTCGCCGTTTTTCATAACGCTTAAGTCGCAGTCGAACTTCTGCGCAAAATTTTTAGCGATGTAAAGAGGCGTCATATCGTCGTTTTCTGCGTATAGAATTCTACTGGGCGTTTCCCACTTAGTGATCGGATTGTTCAAAACAAAACTCCAATATTCCCAAAAAAGCGGTTGCCCAGCAGGAGTCAAAATCATCCGCTCTTGCTTCAATCGCTCCTCGCTGACGCCAGCCCTACGCATAATATTCGAAATAACGTATTTCATATCAAGTATCGGCGAGACGAAGAGGCAGTCGCTAAGCTTTTCGTCGCG
>NZ_CALIBB010000225.1 GCF_938045595.1 uncultured Campylobacter sp. | reverse complement strand
GTCCCGATCGGCGCACGGCGCGAAGCTGCGCCCAAAGCCGATACTCTTGCGCTCGCGCTTTGAGACGACCTCGCCCTCATCCTCGCCGCTAAGGGCTGCGAAAATTTTCCTGCCGTTTGCGCCCATCTTTTCAAAAATTTCTCTGTGCCCTAGCGCGTCGCCGAAGCTTATGATGCCGTATTTGCCGAGCGTTTTTTGCGCCGCTTTGCCGATGCCAAAAAATTTCGCTACCGGCACGGCGGATAGCTCGCGCGCGATTTGCGATTTTAAAATTTGCCGCACGCCGAAGGGCTTAGCAAGGCTCGTGGCGAGCTTTGCGATCAGTTTTGCTTCGCTAAGCCCGACGCTACACGGAAGGCTAAAGCGGCGCATAATCTCGCTTTGCAAAAACGCGGCAAAGCCCAGCGCGTCCGCGTCGTAGGGCGTGCCGCGTAAATTTAGAAAAAACTCGTCGATGCTAAATTTTTCGATCTCGGGCGTAAAGCTTAGTAAAAACTCATAAATTTCCCGTGAAATTTTTCGGTATTCGCCGTGCTGCGAGCGCACCAAAATTAGCTGCGGGCAGAGTCCGAGCGCGATTTTAACGGGCTGAGCCGAGTGCACGCCGTCCGCTCTGGCCTCGTAGCTCGCGCTTAAAATCACGCTACCAAGCTCGCTCTTGCCGCCGAAAATCTCCTCGTCGCCGCCTCCGACGACTGCGATCTTTTTGCCCGCAAGCGCGGGGTCCGCAAGCCTCGCAACCGAGACGAAGAAGCTGTCCAAATCGATATGAGCTATCAAACTATGTCGATCCCAAAACCGCTAAGCCCTGCGTAGTCTTTCGGCTCGCTCTTGCTTAAAATTTTGATTTTTCTCACGCCCAGATGCGCTAAAATTTGCGCTCCGATGCCGAAGCTCTTAAAATCGGCGCGATTTTGCGCGGATTTTAGCATCAAAAGCACGCCGCCCTCTTTGCGCAAAATGTCCAGATCGCGCATGAAATCGTTAAATTTCGTATCGCTTAAAAACTCCAGATCGCTTGAAATTCTATGAAATTTCACGTTCGTCTGCGCGCTCTTTCCCAGCTCGCCGAAAATATAGGCGCGGTGCTCGTTGCCCTCGTGATCGCTCACGTCGTAAAATTTCGCCGCCTCGCCGCACAGCAGAGCGCTTTTTGGCTCGCTAAATTTAACGAGAGTTTCGTGTTTTAGGCGGTACTGCACGATCTGCGCGACCGAGATCATATTGATGTCGTGCTGCGCGCAGAATTTCTCCAGATCGTCCCTGCGCGCCATATCGCCGTCGTCTTTGACGATCTCGCAGATCACGGCGCTTTGCGAAAGCCCCGCCAAGCGGCACAGATCCGTAGAGCCCTCAGTGTGCCCCGTGCGTGCGAGCACGCCGCCACTTTTGGCGATAAGCGGGAAAATATGCCCCGGGCGGACGAAATCATCCGCGCGAGCGCCCACGCGCGACATCAGCTCGATCGTCATATTGCGCTCATACGCGCTTACGCCCGTCTTGGCATCTTTCGCGTCGATCGTGACGGTAAATGCGGTCTCGTGGCTGGAGGTGTTTTTATCGACCATCAGGCTTAAACCCAGCTGCTGCGCTATCTGCGGACTAAGCGCCACGCACAGCACTCCGCGAGCGTGCGTGATAGCAAAATTTACCTTCTGTGCGCTGCTAAATGTGCTCGCAAACACCAAATCGCCCTCGTTCTCGCGATCGACGTCATCGACCATAACGAGCATTTTGCCGTTTTTCAGATCCTCGATCGCCTGCTCTACGCTAACCATTATCGCTCCTTTAAATTTAATTCTACAAATGCCGCTTTTAGCTTCTCAAAAAGCGGGGCGAACGAAACGCCGTTTACGCGGACGTTTGCGATCGTCGTGATGAAATTCGTATCGCGCTGCCACCGCGGCACGAGATGATAGTGCACGTGCTCGGCTATGCCTGCACCCGCGGCGGCGCCGAGGTTCATCCCGATATTTACGCCGTTTGCGCCCAGAGTGCGCTTTAAAATCCCCACTCCGGCGCGCACGTAGCGGCTCATCTCCGCCCACGCATCATCGCTAAGGCACTCGATATTATCGGCGTGCTCGTAGGGTATCACCATAAAGGCGCCCGGGCTGTATGGGTAGAGGTTCATCACCCCGAAGCAGTGCTGCGCGCGAAAAAGCACGCCGTTGCGATCGTCGAACGCCGCATCCGCCGCCGCGTCGCAGAAGGGACAGCCGCTTCTTTTTTCGGTAAAATACTCGCTTCGCCAAGGGGCGCAAAGATAATCCATCTCTTTTCCTTTCCGAAATTCCAAAATTCTATGGAATTTTAAAATTTGCGTTTCGCAAAATTCTATGAAATTTGGAATTTAAAACTTCTAAATTTCATAGAATTTTATTTACGCGACTTGCGCTTGCTCGAACGGCGCAAAGTTATGCGCGCGGGGTACGCGCCCTTTACAAATCTCGGGCTGCGCAAGGCGCTTCGGCGCGATATACGCTTCGCAGATCAAAGCGCACGGCGGGCGATACTAAATCCGCGGGCAGTTTGCGTGCGCATTATAACAAAACTTTGACGCACTCACAGGCACGGTACGCGAAGCCAAACCTGCGCCGCAATCACCGTCGTGACACGCGGTAAAATTTAACGCGGCGCAGTCGTAGTACAGCCGAGGTTTATCGCGTCGTATCGCAGGGTATCGCAGCCCTGCTAAGCCCCTACGCCGTCCGCTTTTGTGGTAGCTCGCTTTACGCAGTTATCGTACGCGCAGCTCCTCTGGGCGGCTTAGGTCGCGAGCTGCGATTAAATTTACGGCGCCGTACAATCGCCAAAACTGAGCTTGGGTAGTACGCTAGGTATGCAAGGCGCTACGATAGACGCGCAATTCTCGGCGCTCAATGCTACAAGCGCAACCCCACGCGTGAAGCTTCGCAAACGTAAAGCTAAATTTAAACCCGCGCTTTTGCACCAGCTCGTGATGCGACGGAAAGTTATACAAACGAAAGGCGTAAATTTAAACCTCGCTCCGCAGCCGCTCGCGCAGCGCGTGATAATAAACTCACGACGCCAAAGCACAGCGTGAACGCTTACGCAGCGCGCGATATTAGATCGCGTCGCAACCGCTAAATTTAAAGAAATGCTAAATTTTAAAGTCAGCCGAATTTTACGAATTTTAAAATTTACCGCCTTAAAATTTCGCTCTCTTTGCTAAATTTAACTTCTCGTTCCGATCTGATCTTGCGCGATCAAACAAGCGGGTTTAAATTTCGCCGCCCGCGCCGAGCTTTATCTCGCGCAGTGCCGTGCCGACGTCATTTTGGCGCATAAAATGCTCGCCGATCAAAAACGCATCGACGCCCGCCTCGTGCAAGCTTAAAAGCTGCTCGTGCGAGTGTAGGCCGCTTTCGGCGACGATGATCTTACCGTTTGGAATCAGCGGGATTAGCCGCTCGCTCAGGCTCGTATCGACCTCGAAAGTCTCTAAATTTCGATGGTTGATGCCGATAATATCAGCGCCTGCGAAGACCGCCTTTTTCAGATCGTCCTTATCGTGGATCTCGCACAGCGCCTCAAGTCCCAGCCTGCGGGCAAACTCGAGCAGCTCTTTTAGCTGTTTGCCTTCCAGAGCTTTGGCGATCAGCAGGATAAAATCCGCGCCGTAAACCAGCGCCTCGAGAACCTGATAGCGATCGACGATGAAATCCTTGCGCAAAATGGGTATGCGGGTATAGCGGCGGATCTGCGGGATGAACTCGATGTCGCCTCTGAAATAATGCGGCTCGGTAAGCACCGAAAAGGCGTTCGCACCTGAATTTTCATACTCCACGGCAAGGCTTAGCGGCTCAAAATCCTCGCGGATGATCCCCTTGCTCGGGCTTGCCTTTTTGATCTCGGCGATGATGCGCAGCGGATCCTTCTCGTCGCTTCTAAGCGCGCTTATGACGTCGCGCGGCTCGTAGGGATTAGCGCTTAGCGAGCGGCCGAGTAGATCCTCGGGCAGTCTTTGTTTACGAAGCGCGAGATCCTCGCGAGTGCGCTTTAAAATTTCATCCAAAATCATCGCTACTGCTTTGGTGTCTGGATTTTAGAGCCGGTGGGCTCTTTCGACGTAGAATTTTGCTCTGGCATAAAATCCTGCCTCGATACGGAATTTTGTCTTGACGAGGCAGAATTCTGCGCGGCGGAATTTATGGGCGTTGCAAAATTTTCAGACGCCGCGGAATTTGGTGTCTGATTTTGAACTGCGGAATTTGCAGACCCAGCAGAATTTTGCGAAGCGGAGTCTTTTGGCGTTAAATCACGCGTTGCAGCGGAGCTCGGACGCGCGGAATCTAACGCAGAGCTTTCGGGCGCCGTAGATTTTATGGAATTAGGCGAAGGGGTTTTTGTTGCCGGGCTTTGCGGCGCCTGATCTTTCGGCGCGGAGCCTTTTATCGTAGCGGGGTTTTGCGATATAGAATTCTGCGGCGCTACGCCTGTGCCAGCGGCGCACGCATCGATCGCCTCTAAATGCTCTTTGCCTTCGGGGGAATTAAAAAATTCTGCGTCTTTGATCTTAGCCATTTCATTTTTAGCCTTGTCGCACTCGCCAAGCTTGTAGTATCCCCAAGCAAGCGAGTCCAGATAATACGGCGAGTCGGGGTCTTTTTGCAGGGCGCGGCGGACGAGTTCGATGCCCTTGCGAACGTCCAAATCGTGATCTATTAAGATGTAGCCGTAGTAGTTTAGGTGCACGGGGTCTTTAAGTTGCGGCGCGATATTTTCAAATTTTGCCACTACGCTAGACAGGGTTTTAGCGTCCACACTTTTGCCCGCACTTTCATATTCGTAGATCGCCTCGATCGCCAAAAAGTCGTAATTTTTGGTCTTCATAAACTCATCGCGCGCCATTTTAATCGCGGTTTTATAGTCTTTCTTATGCGCGTAGGCATCGATTAGAAGCTCGCGCTTGTAGTCGTATTTCTTCAAAAGCTCGATTATTTTATCAAAGTCGTTTGAGTAGTAATAAATCGCTATCATATCGTCCAAGAATTTATTATCCCCTTTGGCTTCATACAGCGCTTCATCGATCTTAGCGACATCCAAATAGCGTTTATTCGCGCGATACACATCAGCTAGCAGCTCGCACGCCATACCCTGGGCGCAGCCGTAGATGCGCCTATGCGTCTCGATAATGCGGATCGCTCCGTCCGAATCATTGAGTTTATTTAGCAGCACGTCGCATAATCTGATGAGATTTTCGTCAGTTTTGTCTAGCTCATAGGCTTTTTCAAAGTAGGTTTTGGCTAAAGTAAAATTCTCCATCGCATAATATGTCGCCGCTAAGATCGCGTAACTACGCGAAATGGGATCTACGGTAACTAGCTTAAGAGCAGCGGTATTGGCATTTAGATTATCTTTAATGCCTAAGTAGTAGCCGATTTTTACTCGCAGATACTCGGAGTCTGAGTTTAGGCTTTTTTCGCCGAGCTTTAAATAGCGCGCCGTATTTTTACGATCTTTGATCGCAAAAGCAGTCTTTAGCGCTTCTAGCAGATAAACGGACGAGCCCGTTTTATTGTATGCCTTTTCGTATAAAAACATCGATGCGACGGGATCTTTATGCAGTAGCTCCAAAGCCGTAAGCAAATCAAAATTTAGCTCGGCATCCTCTTGCGCTCGCATCGCGTGATTTAGCTTTTCTTTGGTTATACTTTTAGCGCTTACGCCGCGATTTATCAAGCTCTTTTTAATTGCATCTTTTGCACCGTTTTTTGTGCCAATGCCGGAATTCCGATCAGACGCCTTTTTATCCGTAACGGACTGCTTCGCCGCTGCAGCATTCGTCCCACTCTCCGCACTTAGATACTGCGGCGCTAAAATCATCGCCGCGATTAAAATTCCGCTTAAAACCTTACCCCGATACATTCTTCCTCCAATTCTTTAGTATGCGTTTTAAAATATTCCCAAAACGGAAAGCTACAGCACTGCTTCGGGCGCAGCTCGTAAATCCCGCAGTTGCGCTGCGCCTCGTCAAAAAATACGCACGCCAAACCGCCTTCAAAGGGCTTTTCTTTTACGCTAAATTTAGCGCCTATTTTTTGTAAATAAATTTCTTTAATCCTTGCGGGCGAAATTTTAAATTTTACCGCTAACGCCGCAATCTCACTCTCATCTATCCAGATATAGCCGCTCTCTCCCGTGCAGCACTTACCGCCGCAGCGCTCGCACGCGCTTGCATCGAAGCTGAAGCCGAACTCACTCATAATCCACGCTCGTTAAATTCGCGCTTTTGTAGATCGCGTGGGCTTGTGCGGTGCGCTTTCCGTGCGCGCTAGCGTAGATCGGAAGGGCGATCTCACAGGGCGAGCGCGAGTTCTTACGGGCTTGCAAAAGCGCGAGCTTAGCGGGCTTTGAAATGTCGGGATAGACAAAACCAAGCCTCGTCAAATTTAGCCTAAACTCGCCTAAAAGCTCGCAAATTTTAGCTAGCTTGCCCGCCTCGTAGCAAAAAATAAGCGTACCGCCAGGCTTAAGATGAGCATTCGCAGATCGCACGAAATCCCGTAGGCTAAGGCTTGCTGCGCTCTTACTAAGCGCCATATGAGGCTCTTTGCTAAGCGAAATGCGCTCTCGATAAAAGGGCGGATTTGAGACGATAAAGTCAAAACGC
Organism: uncultured Campylobacter sp.; assembly: GCF_938045595.1. GTDB lineage: Bacteria > Campylobacterota > Campylobacteria > Campylobacterales > Campylobacteraceae > Campylobacter_B. The sequence goes on along the minus strand of NZ_CALIBB010000225.1, from coordinate 3,333 downwards.
TTTTTGCTTTTAAACTCCGCAAAATCCGCGTGCAAAATCTCGGCAGGTAGATCGTTTTGCAAAGAATTCAGCCTCAAGATTTCTAAATTTCGCTCTTGAATTTCTAGCAAGCTTAGATTAATGCTTTTAAAATCGCGTTTTAGCAAAAATCCCAAAATTCCACATCCTGCGCCCACATCCAGCACGTCGCCGTATATCGCTCGCGGATTTAGCGCGCTTTTTAAACTACGCTCATTGCAAGCGGCAAACCAGCCGTCACACAAGCGCTCCGCAGCAAAATCCTCGCGCACCTTGGCGTCTTTAAATTTGCTCGCGAAATCTTTATCGTGCGTCTTTTGAGATTCTAAAGACTGCGCGATTTGCTCGTCACAAAATTTAAAATTTTCACCGCTTGCGATATCAGGCTTTAAAGCATGCCAGGCTTCGTCGTTTTGAAAATAGGAATTTTTACAGCGCTCGCTTTGAAATTTCTCCTGAAATTCCGCTTGAAATTTCATTTTAAATTCCGCCTGAAGTTCAGCGCAGCCCTTACTTCCAAAATCGCGATCATTCCCCACGCTATGGTTAGCGGTATACGACTCTTCTTTGCTAAAAGCGCAATCCTCGGCGCAAAATTTCGCTTCACCGCCTGCGAAATCCGAAGCGCAAAACTGCGCATTAAAGCCTCCATCTGTCGCGTCTTTAAATTCCGCACCACAGCCCAGCGCCCAAGAGCCATTTTGCGATGCTGCGTCAGCTTTACGCACGCCTGAGCTTCTTATAAAATTCCACAAAAAAATCGTATCGCTCGTGTAGCGATAACCTTTTTTCGGCTGATAAAGCCTCATCTGCGGATATTTTTGATGATGGTATGAGCGTGATTTATCGCCACCACGATCGATCCGCCGCTTCTGCTGATGAGATCTCCGCCCACGTAAAGCCCACTAGTGGCGGTTTGAAGATTTTCATCCACGATCGGCACGCCGTTTTCATCGTAAGCGATGCCGCATTTTTTAAGAAAATCGATCGGGCTCGTGCCGCCGATCGCGTATATCACGCGGTCAAACACGAGCTCGGTGCCATCATCAAATTTTACCAGCACCTTGCCGTTTTCATTCTCAAGAGCCTCTATATCGATACCTAAGCGCAAGATGATGTTGCCGTATTTGGTCTCGCGCATTACGTCGCTTTCGTTCGTCTCGTTTAGGCGGGTAAATTTAGGCTTGCGATAGCAAAGCGTCACGACATTGGTCTTGCATAGCGCTATAGCGTATTCTGCAGCTGAGTTACCGCCTCCGACGACTAGAATTTTTTCATTGATCGTGCATTTATCGAGATTGAAATTTACGCGTTGCGTGATCGAAGGTGGAATTTTATAAGCGGGCTTATTGGGCTTGCCCATCCTGCCAATTGCGACGATGACGTTGCGCGCGCGGTATCCAGCCGAGTTAGTCGTGATATAAAACTCATCTGCGTGCTTTTCGATCTTTTCGACCTCACTTTTGAAATTCGTATCGATTTCGTCGCTATCTAAGAGCTCGTCGAAATAATTTAGCACACTCTCTTTTGTGCCGGTTTCAAACGAAATAGAGCCGCGCGTCTCGCTGTCAAAGCCTTTATATTCTTTATCGACGCGCTTTTTATCTTTGTAAAACTGCCTAATCGTTTGAGAGTGGTTGTCGCCTTTTTCAAGCAGAAGTACATGCGCAAGCCCGTTTCTTTTGGCTTCTACTACGGAAGCGATGCCGCAAGGACCGCCGCCGATCACCGCCAAGTCGTAAACGTCTATCATAAATTTCCTTTAATCTTTTAAATTTCATACAAAATTATAGTAAAAATTCCATTAAAATCAGTGGAATTTCCTAGCAATTTCGCAGCTTAAATTTAAAATTTTAACGCTTTAAGATGCTTGCTTAGGCTAAATTTGAAAAGACATAATTTTCTACGTTGAAATTTTAAATTTCACGGCGCCAATCCGTTTGTAAAAACTAGCGCGGCAGAAGCTGCAGAAGCGGCGAATTTAAAATTTTACTTCGCCGAGATGGAATTTTGCGAGCTAAGATAAAGCGGCAAGGGCGGTGAATTTTTAAAATTTCACCGCCCAGGCAGAAGTTTTTAATAGAAGCTTTAAGGCTAATTAAAATTTAGCGTATACTTTATGCTAAAGTTAAATTCCATATCTTTCTCGACCTTTGGAAAGCTACCTTTTGTGCGCTCGACCGCGCTTAACGCGCCCTCATCAAGCGAATCGACATTCGAGGAAGACGTAACGCGAAGACCCTTAACATCGCCACTTGCCGTATAGGTAAAGTGCACGCCTACGACGCCGATTTTACGCATACGTTGCGCATTTTTAGGGTAGTGCGACTGCGCGTAGCGAGAAATGATGGCGAAAATTTTCTTGCCGACATCGCTATTGCTAGGATCTCCGCGGCTTGTTATAGCGTCGCTACCACCACCTGCGCTACTGGAGCCGCCGCCCCCGCCGCTACCCAGCGAAATAGGCTTTGTGGGGTCAAATTTTGCCGTTAAATTCCTATCGCTGCTTTGAACTTTATGCTCTTTTTTCGGCTTAGGTTTTTCGACCGGTTTTGGTTTTTCTACCGGCTTTGGCTTAGGCTTTTCGACCGGTTTTGGTTTTTCGACTACAGGCTCTGGTATAGGCTCCGGTTCAGGAATCGGCTCGGGCTCTGGTATTGGCTCTGGCTCAGGCGGAGTTGGTTCCGGTTTGGGCTCGGGCTCCGGCGGAGTGGGCTCTGGCTCAGGATCTGGTTCGGACTGATCGGAAAGAGGCGGGATATTGGGCTCATCGGAGATATCGCCCTGCTTGGCCTCATCCATTATGCTATCGATGGAAAAGGCTATCATATCGGGCATGCTAGGCGGCTTCGGTGCCGACGATAAAAGAGCAAAAACACCCACAGCGATGATGCAATGCAGCACCAAAGATACAATGAAGCCTACTGCGCTATCTTTATTCATTGCTCTTTTTCGGTCACGATCGCAAATTTTTCATGGCCTGCCTTTTTTAGGACATCCATGATCGAAATGAAAGAGGAAAATTTCGAGTCTTTATCGTTTTTTAGCACGACAAGATCGTTTTTATCGAGAGCGGCAATTTTTTTCTCAAGCTCATCCTCGCTTATTGCGACATCGTCTAGATAAATTTTAGATTCGCTATCCACTTTGATGGTAACTTTTTTATCTTCTTGCGGATTTTGCGAGCTTGAAGAAGATGGAAGATTTACCTTGATATGACCCTGCGCAATGAAAGTCGAGACACTAAGCACGATCGCTAACAGCACCAGCATAATGTCGATGAACGGGACGATATTTAGCCCGTCTCGTCTAGGA
>NZ_CALIBB010000224.1 GCF_938045595.1 uncultured Campylobacter sp. | reverse complement strand
GGCGGCATAAAATTTGCTGGGGCGGATCTTTTGGAAGGCGGAGAGAATTCTGCCGGCGATTTTGAGGCTAGGCAGCAAAGCAGCGAAGCTCTCGCGCAGAATGGACCTAATTTTGCAGGCTCGCAAGAGGGCTTAAGCGGCACTTCTGATCGCGCCGCGGAGGATCTTTGCGAATTACACAGTGAGGGAGATTACCGAGATTTAAGTATTTTAAATGCTCAAAATTCCACAAATTCCATAGACTCCGCCGCAATAAATTCCGCAAATTCCGAAAATCTTGCTGCTGCAAAATTTAAAAATCGCGTGAATACGCAAAGCCCTGCCGCGTCAAATTCTAAAATTTCGCCCTTTGCGCGATTAAAGAAATTCTTTTTCCCACGTTCTTTGCGCGAGGATTGCGCGCAGAGTTTCGCCGCGGCGATTATGCGCGTTTGCGAGGGCTTTATTTCGCAGCAATGCGCTCGCGATTTGGGCAGCGCGATGGCTGGGGCGCTTGGCGTGCTAAGTCCACGCTATGATCGCGCGGTGTGGTGCATAGGCGGAGGCGCGCTTATCGCAGCGGCTGCGCTGGCGTGCGAGGGCTGCTTCGAGATGATCTTTGCGGAGCATTATTTTTGGGCACTTGCATGTGGCGTGGCAATCGCTGCTGCGGGGCTGTTAGGCGGTGTGGCGCTGTGGCTGGCAAGCGCAGTGCGGTGCACCGTAAAAGCTCGTAAAATTCCGCGAGAGTATCGCTGCGGCAGGGGCGGCGCGGCGTTTGCTCGCTTTTGCAAAGCTCTGCTCTGCGCCGTTTTGGCTAGCGCAATCTACGGAGGTGCGGCAAATATGGTCTACGTGCCGAAAACCCTCGCAGCAGGGCTGCTGCGAGGGTGGATGCCTACATTTTTTGAGGACGAAAATTCCACTTCCGTGAGTGATGGCGTAAATTCTGCAGACGAAAATTCTACGAGCGCAAGCTCTAGCGGCTCTGAAAGCCCTGCTTTAAATTCCGCTTCCGGGGCGACTAAGGATTCCGCTGCGATGCAAAAGGATAAAATTTTATATATCCAAAAAAGCATCGGAGTGAGGCAGGACGGGATTTTTGGCGCACGCACGCTAAAAAAGGCGAGAGAGGTTTTGGATCAAAATCTAAGCGGCGTCGATGAAATTTACGAAGCTCTAAAAAGCAAAGAGCAGGCGAGAACGAACCCGAACCCTAGCGATCAAACTGCGCCTTAACGGTAAATCCGCGACTTAGGCTTGGCGGGCGATCTTAAAAAATCAAAAAGGACTAAAATGAAAAATAAAATTTTAATTCTAGCGCTTATCGCGACGCTTGCTGCAAATTTCGCGCTAGCCGAAAATTTTGAAATCACTGCAGACGATATAAGCAGGGCTACAAAATCCTGCGATAAGGGCGATATGAAGTCGTGCGGGGCGTTAGCGCAGGTTTATAATTATGGCTGGGGCGTGCCGCAAGATCTGCTAAAGGCTGCGCCGTTATACGTCAAAGCTTGCAAAGGCGGCGATGTGGAGTCGTGCGTAAATTTAGGCATTTTGTATCAAAGCGGAGAGGGGATGCCGCGCGATGAGGCGAAGGCGGCGGAGCTGTTCGACAAAGCCTGCAATGACGGGCACGCGATAGGCTGCAGTAACGCAGGCTCTGCGTATATGGGAGGCAGAGGCGTGCGCAAAGACGCTATAAAGGGCGTAGGTTACTATGTGCGCGGTTGCGACATGGATATCGTGGACAGCTGGCTTGCGTGCTTAAATTTAGCGCGTCTTTACGAGGGCAGTGATAATGTTAAAGCCGTGCAGTACTACAAAAAAGCTTGCGAGCTGGGCGGCAAGGATAGGTTTATGAGCTCGGTAGCGGAGCATGAAAGGGCATGGCAAAGCTCATGCGAAAGCTACGAAAGGCTTAAATAGCCCGCAAATCCATGCTTTGAAGCAGACCCTCGCGCTCGCCGTGGCTACGGAGTAAGAACCATAGCAGATTTCGCATAAATAGTGCAAATCTAAACATTAAGTATCCTGTGGGAGCGGAAATATAACGACGCAAGTTCTTAGCAGGCTCGTATTTTAGGAGGCAAAATCATGACGCTAGCGCTGATCCGCCACGTTACGCCGCTGATCGATCGCGGCGTGTGCGACGCCGCAGAAGCGGCACGGCGCGCGATCCTGTATGACGCTACGCAAAGCTTAGCTTTGTGGCAAACCGATAAATTTAAAAGCAGCGCCGCATACGAAAAGCTCGCTCGCATAAGCCGAGTATGTTCCTCTCCGCTGCCGCGCGCCGCGCTTACGGCGCAAAAGCTATTCCCACAGCGAGACATAGAGCATTTGGAAGCTTTACGCGAGTTTAATCTACGAATATTCCCCGTGCCGCTAATAAAAATGCCGTTTGATTGTTGGCTCGTGCTCTCGCGCCTGCTGTGGCTGTGCGGCATGAACCCTAGCGGCGCAAGCGCGAAAGCAGAACGGCGGCGCGCGCTTGATCTGGTGCCGTCGCTGTCGGAAGCGGACACGGCGGTGATTGCGCACGGCTTCGTGTTGCGCGTAATACGCCATGGCACGCGGCAGGCAGGCTATCGCTTGATACGCCGCTTTTGCGAAGACTGCTTCTGCGTAGAAATTTGGCAGCGCGCCGCGTAGAGATACCGCTCTGCGCGAAATTTTGAAATTTTGCGTTTTGTAAATTTTAAATTTAATGCGCCGTTTGACAGCTGTCGCGAGGCGGCGAAATTTTATCATGCAATGAGCGCTGCTTTTTGAATACGGATAGCCCGCCGCCGCGAAGTAAAATTTAAACCATACGGCGCGAGCGAGGTCGTTTTTGAGCCCGAGGCGCAAAAGGCGCTACAGCACATCAAAGCCTTGGGGCTTGAGCGGCTAAACGTCTGCATCGCAAAGACGCAGTATAGCTTCAGCGACGATGCCAAGGCGCTTGGGCGCGCACGCGGTT
>NZ_CALIBB010000223.1 GCF_938045595.1 uncultured Campylobacter sp. | reverse complement strand
GTTGCAGATTTTGCGACCAAGACTAGGCATGTAGCCTGTCGCAGGGAGCAAAATCAAAACTCATTCAAAGACGCTTAAAAGCCAAGCAAATTTTAAAGGAGAAATAATGATTTTAAAAGGCAAAAAAGGCCTCATCGTCGGCGTCGCTAACGCCAAATCCATCGCTTACGGTATCGCCGAAGCTTGCTACGAACAGGGTGCGCAGATGGCGTTTACCTACCTAAACGACGCGCTGAAAAAACGCGTAGAGCCGATCGCAAAGGAGTTTGGGAGCAAATTCGTCTATGAGCTTGATGTAAACAACCCAGCTCATTTGGACGGTCTTGCGGATCGTATCAAAGCAGACCTTGGCGAGATAGATTTCGTCGTGCATGCCGTGGCCTATGCGCCAAAAGAAGCGCTAGAGGGCGAGTTTGTAAACACCACAAAAGAAGCCTTTGACATCGCGATGGGCACGAGCGTGTATTCGCTACTGAGCCTCACGCGCGCGGTGCTACCGGTGCTAAAAGAGGGCGGCTCTGTTCTCACGCTAACCTACCTCGGAGGGCCGAAATTCGTGCCTCACTACAACGTTATGGGCGTTGCAAAAGCGGCTCTTGAAAGCTCCGTGCGCTATCTCGCTCACGATCTTGGCGCGCGCGGTATCCGCGTAAACGCTATCAGCGCTGGCCCGATCAAAACGCTTGCCGCAAGCGGAATCGGCGACTTTAGGATGATTTTACGCTACAACGAGGTAAATAGCCCGCTAAAACGCAACGTCACGACGCAAGACGTCGGCAAAAGCGCGATGTATCTACTCAGCGACCTTGCTAGCGGCGTGACCGGCGAGGTGCACTACGTCGACTGCGGCTACAACATCATGGGTATGGGCGACGTGGCTACCGACGCCGAGGGCAAGACGATCCTTGCGTGGGATGCGGCTAAGGCCGAATAAGCGGCGTGCAAAAAGGGCAAAATTTGACGCGCACGGTGTATTATGAGGCTAGGCACAAAGCCATAGCGGAGGGCGGCGTAGAGGGTATCGCCGCCGTTTTGCGAGGTGATGACGAGGCCGAGAAAGCCTCGCTTTTGTTGTGTCTAGATTATTACCTTGATCCCTATTACGGCTGCACGCTGGCGCATGAGAGCGAAATTTTCGTCCTTTTGCAGGAGCTGCTTCTTACCGAGCGCTCGCAAGCCATCAGAGACGATATTTTGCAGCTTCTGGGCGATTACTGCGGCGATTTTAGCGTGCTGCGAAGCAGGATTTGCGAGGTGTCAGGCGAGCTTTTGCCGGGTATCAAGCGCTTGATCGAAGGATAAATTTAACGACCGGCACGCTTTTGTGCGCGGTAATTGCGTCGCGGCGAGCGGTAGCGAAATTTGCCGCGCCTCTGCATACGCCCCTTTTTGCTGCGAAAATACGGCAGCGTAAAATTTTAAGATTGAAAGCGGCGATGAGAACCTCGGATGAGCGAGGAGCTCTATTAGGCGCGTACATAAAAACGGCATGGAGATAGAGGATTATTTCAAAGCCGTTTTTGAAAAAAGCGGTAAAAGCCGCCAGGAAGGAGCTTAATGAAAAAGGATTATATCTGCGTATTCGACTGCGAGACGATCCTCGACGTAGCGGCGCTGGTGCGAGTGCTGGATGAGGATGCGATCGCGAGCTGCTTCGAGCCTTTCGATAAAAAAAGCTTCGCAAAGCTTCTTGACGCGCAGCTCTCGCAAAAGATCGGCGGCGAGAAGCAAAGCGCGTCTTTAAATTTTGCTGTAAATTTGGCGGAGCAGAATTTTAAAATAGAAAATTCCGAGCAAAATTCCGCACTGCAAAGCTTTACGCAGCAAGACGTCGCGTCTCAAAGCTTCGCCAGTGAAAATTCCGCTGAAAATCTCGCGCAGAGAAATTTTACGAGCGAAAATTCTGCATCGAATTCCACAGAGCAAAATTTAGCGCCGCAAAATACGGCGCCCAAAAATTCCGCGTCGCTAAATTTAACCTACGATGATACCGCGCCTCAAAGCTCCGCAGCACAGAGCTCCGCGGTAGAAAATTCCGCGTTCCGAAGCCCTGCGCCTCAGAATTCCGCGGCGGAAAGCTCTGCGTCCCAAAGCTCAAAGAGCGAAAATCTCGCTTCAAATTCCGCGCAAGATCCCGCGTTAAACGCGCTAAATTTTAAAATTTACGGCGAGCAATTGATCTTTAATGCGGATAAAAGCAAAATTTTAAACCACAAATTGCTCTCGCTTAGGGCGATGGAGATTTTTAAAGAAAAAACCGGCAGCGAATTCCTGCCCGTCTGCTTCCACCGCGTCGTTAGCATTAGCGCCGTGATGGCGGACGGATTCGGCAGATTTTTGCGCGTCTCGACGCTTGATGGCGAGAACGAGCGCGATAAAATCGCAAAATTCCTAGCCTTCATCGAGGATTTTAATCCGCGGCTAGTGAGTTTCAACGGGCGCGGGTTCGATCTGCCGATGATTATGGCGCGCGCGATGTGCTATGATCTAAGCGCCGCGGCGTATTTTGAGACGAACGATCGCGATAACAACAAGAGCAAATGGGAGAACTACCGCAGCCGCTACGACGGGCGGTTTCATCTGGATCTGCTCGATCACATCAGCGATTTTGGCGCCGTTCGCGGGCTCAAGCTCGATCATATCTGCGCTAGCGTGGGTCTTCCCGGCAAATACGACGTGCACGGCGATCAGGTCTTGCAGCTGTATTACGCAGGCGAACAGACCAAGATCGACGAGTACTGCAGATCCGATGTGCTCAACACCTACTGGCTGTTTTTGAAATACGAGCTTTTGCGCGGCAAGATCACCAAGGACGATTATTTGAATTATATCGCGGTGATGGGAGAATTTTTGCAAAAAGAGTGCGCGGGCATGAGCTACACGCCCGTTTTTTGCGACTTTATAGAAAGGGAGTTAGCGGCATATGCGAAGTGAAATTTTTAAAATTTTAAAAGGCGCGGTTTTTGGCGCGGTGTTTTTGCTCTGCGGCGCGGTTGCGGATGAGGCTAAATTTAAACCGATGCTGCTTAAAGAATATGTCCCGGGCATGAATATCACGGGCTGGGTAGTTAGCGAGAAGCTAGACGGCGTGCGCGCGATCTGGGACGGGCGTAATCTGCGCTCCAGACGCGGCAAGATCATAAACGCCCCTGAGGGCTGGAGTGCGGGCTTTCCGCCGTTTTTCGTGGACGGCGAACTATACACGGCGCGCGGAGAGTTTGAACAGCTCGTCTCGATCGTCTCTTCTAGCGTGCCCGATGAGCGCTGGAGCAGGGTAAAATTTTACGCGTTTGACCTGCCGAAGGAGCAGAAAAACCTTAGCGCGAAGATGGAAATTTTAAGAAATTTTATCGCCTCAAGCGGCGCGCAAAATTTGCTCATCGTGCAGCAAACCCCGGTAAGCACGCACGCAGACGTGCAGGCGTATTTTGATCGCGTCATCGCCTCTGGCGGCGAAGGCGTCGTGCTGCGCGATCCAAACGCGCTTTATGAGAGCGGGCGCAGCGATAAAATTTTAAAATACAAAAAGACGCACGATAGCGAGTGCAAGGTCGTAAAAATCAACCCGGGCTACGGCAAAAACGAGGGCAAGATGGGCTCGCTTAGCTGCGTGGATCTACGTAGCGGAGCGAAATTTAAAGTAGGCACGGGCTTTAGCGACGAAATGCGGGCAAATCCGCCTAAGGTAGGCACGATCATCACCTATCAATACCAAAACCTAACCCGCGAGAAAAAGCCGCGCTTCCCCGTATTTTTGCGCGTGCGACCAGCGATTTAATCTAAGGGGCTATAATCGCGTATTTTGATAAATTTGATCCGAAGGAGAATAGATGAAAATTTTAATTACAGGCGGCGCGGGATACATCGGTAGCCACGTCGCAAAGGCGCTTTTAGAAGCGAACCGCCACGACGTCGTCATACTGGATAATCTTTGCAAAGGCTCGATGCGAGCGATCGAGGCACTTTGCAAGATAGGCGAGTTTGAGTTCGTGCAAGAGAGCCTAGAAAACACCCCTGCAATCGAGAAGCTTTTTAAACGCGAGAAATTCGACGCGATCATTCACTTTGCGGCGTTTATCGAGGTTTTTGAAAGCACGCAAAATCCGCTAAAATACTATCTAAACAACACCGCCAACGCGATGAATTTGATCGCGCTTGCGAACAAATATGGCGTGAAAGACTTTATCTTTAGCTCCACTGCGGCGACCTACGGCGAGCCGGACACCCCGCAAGTAAGCGAGGAAACTCCGCAAAATCCGATCAATCCGTACGGCAGAAGCAAGCTGATGGTCGAGTGGGTACTAAAAGACGCGGCAGCGGCAAATCCAAATTTTAAATATGGAATTTTGCGCTACTTCAACGTCGCAGGAGCCGCAAGCGACGGCACGATCGGGCAAAACTACCCGAACGCGACGCATCTTATTAAGGTAGCGACCCAAACGATCGTTGGCAAGCGCGATAAGATGAGCATTTTCGGCGATGATTACGACACCAAGGACGGCACCTGCATACGTGACTATATCCACGTAGAAGACCTCGCAAGCGCGCATCTGGCGGTGCTTGATTATCTGCAGACTAACGACAGCGCGGTCTTTAACGTAGGATATGGCACGGGCTTTAGCGTAAAAGAGGTCGTTAACGAAGCTAAAAAAGTAAGCGGCGTGGATTTTAAAGTGCAGATCGCTCCGCGCAGAGCCGGCGATCCTGCCTGCCTCATCTCAAACGCGGATAAAATTCGCACCAAAACCTCTTGGCATCCCGAGCACGAGAGCCTGGATGAGATCATCCTAAGCGCGCTTAATTGGGAAAAGAAGCTCTAGGTTCTAGCGTGAAAGTGCGATTTGAAATTTTAAAATTTTACTCCGCCGCGTTTAATAGCGGCGAGCAAAAGGAAGCCTTGTTTGCTTAAAATTCTAAACGCCCCCGAAGCCGCGCAGCGTAAGCTCGGCGTCGTGCTATCGTATGTAAATATCTTTGTTTCTACGATACTTACTTTGGTTTATACGCCGTTTTTTCTGCGGGCGCTGGGGCAGAGCGAGTTTGGGCTTTATTCTTTAGCTAGCAGCGTTATTGGCTATTTGGCGATTTTGGATTTGGGTTTCGGCAACGCCGTGACGGTCTATACCGCCAAATACGCTTCAAGTGGCGAAGTGGAGCGCATGCATAAGCTGCACGGCACGATTTTTAGCGTGTATTTGGTAATGAGCGCGGTGATCGTGCTTGCAGGAGCTGCGCTGCTAGCCAATCTGCACGCGATTTTTGGCGCTAAGCTAAGTACTAGTGAGATGGGCGAAATTCGCATTATGCTAATGCTACTAACTGCAAATTTAGCGATTAGTTTTCCTTTTAGCATCTATTCGTCGATCCTTACGGCGCATGAGAATTTCGTATTTATTAAGCTAGTTGGGATCTTTCGTACGATCGCTCTGCCGCTAGCTGCGGTGCCTGCGCTACTTTTGGGATATAAGGCTATCGCGATCGTAATCATCGCTACGGCGGTAAATTTAATCTGCGTCGCGGCAGATTTCATCTATTGCAAAAGCAAAGTCTCGCCCGTGATAAGCGTACGAAATTTCGACGCCCCCACGCTTAAGCAAATTTTTGGCTACTCGTTTTTTATATTTTTAGGCATCGTAGTCGATCAAGTAAACTGGAATGTCGATAATTTTATCTTAGGCGCTGTAGCAGGCGCTACGGCGGTCTCCACGTATGCCGTAGCAAGCACGATAAATGCCACTTTCGTCACGCTTTCGCTCACCATTAGCGGCGTGATGCTTCCTAAAATTGCCAAAATGGTCTCTGCCAACTCCACCGATTCCGAGCTTAGCGCGGAATTTATCAAAATAGGCAGGCTGCAATTTTACGTGATATTTTTTATCGCGTCGCTTTTGGTGATTTTTGGGCGGGAGTTTATCGTGCTCTGGGCTGGCGCAAATTATGAAATTTCATACGCAATCGCGCTTATTTTGGTGCTTCCAGTAAGCGTGCCGTTGATTCAAAATTTAGGCTTAGCCGTGCTTCAGGCAAAAAACAAAGTCAAATTTCGCTCAATCGCCGCGTTTTGCGTCACGCTCGTAAATATCGCTATTTCTATCCCGCTAGCTAAGGCTTACGGTGGCGTGGGCGCTGCGTGCGGTACAGCTTTTGCGATTACCTTGCTAAATATCTGCGTGATGAATATCTACTATGCTCGTGTAATCGGACTTGATATCGCTAAATTTTGGCGAAATATCGGCGCGATGGTAGTAAAATTTGCTCCTGCAATCGCAGCAAGCCTAGTGGTAAATTACGCATTAGGCTTACATGGAGTGAGCTTTTTGCTAATTTGCGGCGGGCTTTATTCGGCTATGTTTGTGCTAAGCGCGTATTTTTGGGCGATGAATGACTACGAACGCGCGATTTTTGGTGGCATTGCAGCTAAGATAAGGAGGCGGGCTTGAGCTTCAATGTAATTAGCGAAGTGGTTACGAAAGACCGCTGTATCGGCTGCGGCGTCTGCGCGAGCAGCTGCCCTTTTAGCGTGCTAAAAATGCGGCTTGGAGGCAATGGATTTTACGCGCCCGAGGAGGGCGAAGGGTGCCGCGACAAATGCGATATTTGTCTAAAAGTCTGCCCGTTTTACGAAAAAGACATGCTCGAAAACGAGCTAAATTCTAAATCATACTCAGAGTTGGAAAGCTTTAGCCCAGATTTTGGCAGGTTTTTAGCCACTTATAAATTCTACAAAAAAGATGAAGCGCAGCGCCTAAGCAGTGCAAGCGGCGGTGCAGGAGATTATATTTTTCGCGAGCTTTTTGCGCGCGGGCTCATCGATTACGCGATTTGCGCCGTGCCAGCGGACGAAGGGGATTTTATAGCCCAAAATTCCAAGCGGGATTTTTCCGCCCACGAAAATTTAGTGGTGGCTCAGAATTTACAAAATTCCGCAACCAAAAATTCCGAACAGAATTCCGCAATTCCAAATTTAACGCAGAATTTGGCGGACGATGATTCTATAAATTTTACGAGTGCGCAAAATTCCTTTGGCGAAAATTTTACGCAGAATTCCGCGCAGAATTTTACAAATGAAAATTTCGCGCAAAATTCTAAAGCTTCTTGTAAATATTCCGTATCAACGCAGAATTTTGCCTGCGAGAATTCCAAAAATGCGCGAAATTATGCGGGCGAAAATTCCGTGCCGCTATTTAAATTTAGCGTGATAAAAAATGCTGATGAGCTTACTCGTGCGCGCTCGTCCGCTTACTATCCGCTCACGCTTGAAGCAGTGCTAAAAGAGATGTCGCACCGCGAGGGTAGATACGCGATCAGCGCGCTGCCGTGCTTTGCTAAGGCCTTAAGGCTTGCTGCGAGCAAAAATCCGCGCCTTAAATCCCGCATAAGCTTTATTATTGGGCTGGTTTGCGGACAGGGCAAGGGTGCTGGTTTTACGCATAAGCTGGCAGATCTTGCGTTTAAAGAGCGTAAGCAGCTTGCAGCAGTTAATTACAGATATAAAATCGCGGGCAAAAGTGCGATGAGCTTTGGCTTTAAATTTCGCGCTGCAGACGGCAGCGAGGCAATAGATGATCGCAGTAGCAGCGCCTTTGCGTACTGGAGCTCGCGCGCTTTTACGCCTCTTGCGTGCAACGCCTGCACCGACGTTTTTGCCAAATGTGCCGACGTCGTGCTGATGGATGCGTGGCTGCAAAGCGAAATAAGCGAGTGGCGCGGCACATCGCTCGTAATTACGCGCGCAGCTCAGATCGACGCGCTATTTTCGCAGCCTACGAAGCAGGCACGAGAGGCGATTTTTTGCGAGCGGATATCCGCAGCAGAGGTGCAGCGCTCGCAGCAAAGCCAGGTGGAGTGCAAAAACGAAATTTTCTACGGCGTGAAAAATCCGCTTAAGCGTTACATATTGCGCCAGAAGCTTCAGATCCAGCGATATAGTGCTACGCATTTTGATTGTGATGATTTCATCGCTGCTAGGCTTAAAAAAATCGCCGCGGCAAATAAAGTGCTAGCGCTTTTGGCGCTACCAAAGATCGCGGCATATAAAATTTATAGGAAGTTTGCATGAAGATCGGGATTTTTACCCTGCCGCTAGTAAATAATTACGGCGGAATTTTACAAGCTTACGCGCTAAGCCGCGTGCTAGTGGGGCTAGGGCATGAGCCACGTCTCATAAACTTGCGCCTGCAAAGAAGTAAACTATCGATTGCGTATCTTAAATTTTTAGTGGTATGCGCGCTTAAAAAGGAGCTTCGCGGCGCGAAATTTAATCCCTCTTACGAGCGCGATACTAGCGAGTTCGTGGCTAAAAATATCCCTTTAACCGCGCCTGTTTGCACGCCTGCGGATTTAAAGGCGCTGTGCAAGAAAGAACGCTTTGAAGCGGTGATTTTAGGAAGCGATCAGGTTTTTCGTCCTAGCTATTTTGCGGATTTTGCAGATTGCTTTAGCCTTGGATTTTTGCCGCCTAACTGCACGCGGATCGCCTATGCTGCAAGCTTCGGCGGAGATAGGCTTTGTGGGCTTAAAAACCCCGCGGATTTAAAAATCCACGCTGCAAATTTGGCTAAATTTAAAGCTATTTCGGTGCGCGAATGCGACGGCGTAAAGCTTGCGCGCGAATGCTTTGGCGTAGATGCGCGTTGGGTGCTAGATCCTACGCTTTTGGCTAACAAAGAGATTTACGATAAATTTTTAAGCCATGCGCCCAAGCATAAGGGCTTTGCCTATATCCTAGATCCATCGCCTCGCTCAGAAGCGGCGATAGAGCTACTAAAGAAGCAAAGCGGACTAGAGATAGATGAGGTAAATGACCGCGGCAACCGCATCGGCATAAAAGCGTGGCTAAGCGCTATTGCGGATGCAGAATTCGTGCTAACCGACTCATTTCACGGCTGCGTATTTTCCATAATCTTTAATAAGACGTTTTTTGTGCTCGTCAATGCTAGTCGCGGTGCGTCGCGCTTTAGCTCGCTTTTGGGCTTATTCGGGCTTGAAGATAGGGCTTTGCAAGATCCCAAAGACGCGCGCTTGGACGCGACTATCGATTGGGATGGCGTAAATGAGGCGTTGCGCCGTAAAAGAGAGGACTCGATGAAATTTTTAAAAACAAGTTTAGGCTCATAAAATGAAAATAGCTATGGTAATTTCTGCTTTAGGCAAGGGCGGTGCCGAGCGCGTGCTAAGCGTGCTGGCAAATTTTTTCTGCCGCGAGAATGAAGTCTGTGTGATAAAATTTGACGCAGATGAGCCGTTTTACGCGCTAGATCCTAAGATCGGGCTTATTAGCTTGGATTTAGGAGTAGGCGATTTAGGAGTATTTGGCAATATAAAAAAGCGCTACGATAAAATTTTAGCCTTGCACAGGCTTCTAAAAAGTCGTAAATTTGACGTAGTAATCTCGTTTTTAGATAATACCAATGTCCTTACGCTTATCGCAAATCTTGGAGTTGGGCAGAAAATCATCGTCTCCGAACACACCAATCATCGCTTTTTAAAAAGTCCGATTTGGCGCGCGCTCAAGCGGATCTTTTATCCGCGAGCTGCAGCTCTTAGCGTGCTTAGTAAATTCGATCTGGATCATTACACATATGTGCAAAATCGCGTGATTATGCCTAATCCGATGTTTGAGATCAGCCATGCTAAAGAGGCCCGCCCGCCTAAAGAAAATATCATCCTAGCAGCCGGCCGGCTCAATGTCTATAAGGGCTTTGATGTCCTTCTTAAGGCGCTTGCGCTTATAGATTTCAATCTTTTAAAAGAGTGGAAGGTGGTGATCGCAGGCGACGGAGAGGAGCGAAAGAGCCTTGAGAGTCTAGCTGCGAAGCTGCGCTTAAATGTGCAGTTCATCGGCTTTGTGCGCGATATCGAAAGCTTATATGAACGCGCTAAAATCGTAGTTGTAACCTCCAAGATGGAGGGCTTTTGCAATATTTTGATGGAGAGTATATTTTTTGGTACCGCTAGAATTTCTACAGATTGCATCGCAGGTCCTAGCGAGCTTATAAGCGACGGCGTAGATGGGTTTTTGTGCCCTGTAGGCGATAGCGCAAGTATCGCTAAAAAGCTTGAAATTCTAATGAGCGACGAAAAGCTGCGCGAGCGGCTCGTGCAAAACGCCTCCAAGCGCGAGGAGAGCTTTAAAATTGAAACGATCGGGCGACGCTGGCTGGATTTCATAGCCGCTACGATACAAAAGGAGGAATAATGAGCGAAAATCCCCTAATCTCGGTCATCATCCCCATTTATAATGTCAAAGAATTCCTGCGCGCTTGCGTGGAGTGCATCACGGCGCAGACCTATACGAATTTAGAAATTTTGCTCGTAGATGATGGATCAAATGACGGCAGCGAGGCGATTTGCGACGAATACGCCGCGCGCGATCCCCGCGTACGCGTGCTGCATAAATCAAACGGCGGGCAGGCTAGCGCGCGAAACGCCGCTTTAGATGTCGCTCGCGGGGAGTTTATCAGTTTCGTAGATAGCGACGATTTGATAAGCCTTGATTTGATTGAGACGCTTTTTCGCCTGACTCAGAAATTTTGCACCAAAATCGCTATGTGCGGCTACACAGCATTTAGCGACGAGAGCGAAATAAATAATTTCAAGGCGGCTTTAAATTCTAAAGAAAATCAAAATTCTAAAGAGATTAGCGATCCAGGAGGAGCTGCAAATTTAAATACCTGCGCAGGCGAATACAAAATATCGCCGCAAGAGCTTTTTAGACGCAGCTGCACGCAGGATCCGTATTTTAGCACCGCGGTTTGGCGCGCGCTGTTTGCTCGCGAAATTTTCGCTGCTTTGCGCTTTCCTGCGGGGCAGATCTATGAGGATGTGGCGATATTTTTTGATATTTTTAACGCTTCTATTGCGGCGTGCACGGATGAAATTTTATATTTTTATCGCGTAAGGGCGGGCTCGACCGTAAACTCATTCGCGCGCAGGCATCTTGCGGTCATCGCTGCGGTGCGCCGCTATACTGAGGCGATCGCTGCGAATTATCCAAGCTTGGCGCGTGAGGCTAATTTCACTCGCTGCGAATCCGCGCTGAATACAGCGTTTTTAATTATCAAATCGAGCTTTGATCCTGCAAGTTCGGATGGGGATGCGACTTCTCCTTCCGAGGCTAATACGTGCGGTTTGACAAACGAGGCAGATTTGCATGGAGCTGATAGTTTATCTTGCGCATGCGGTAAAAATTCTGCAGGTAAAAATTCCGCCAAGCAAAATTATATGCGAAATTCTAAGCAAAATTCCGCGTCGCAAAGAAAGACCGCAGATCCCCGCTCTCCTTTAAGCGCTGCAGAAGCTGCGCAGCAGATCCGCTCACTGCACGCTTTGGTGCGCGAGCGGCTGGATTTTAGATTTTTCGCGGCGCATGCAAGCCGCACGCAGACGCTGATGATGGTCTTGTTTTACGCTAGCCCTGCGCTTTTGCGGCTATTTTATAAAATTTATCGGAAGTTAAAATGAAAATTTTATTCGTCATCGCAGCTCTTAGAAACGGCGGCGCCGAGCGCGTACTGCAAGTTTTGGCGAATCATTTTGCGCACGCAAACGACGTTACGATCGCGATTTTGGAAAACGACGAGGGCAGGTATAAATTTAGCGAAAAGATAAAATTTTTGCATCTGGATGTTTATAAAAACGGCGGCAGGTTTGATAAATACAGAATTTTACGCGAGTGTTTCAAGCGCGAGCGCCCAAGCGTCATCATCAGCTTTATGGACTGGACGAACGTAGCGTGCGTGATCGCAAGCTTCGGGCTAGACATCCCGCTCATCGCGACCGAGCACAACGCGCACGATTATCTGCCAAGCGGGTTTTTTAGCCGCGTGCGCGATCTATGCTACAAAAAAGCGGACGCGCTTACGGTGCTTACGCGCTCAGACTTTGAGTACTATTCGCGATTTGTCAAAAACTGCTTCGTCGTGCACAACCCCTTTTTCGGCGAGATTGATGGCGCTAAAAGCGCTAAGCGAAATGTAATCTTAAGCGTCGGCAGGCTCGAGACCGTCAAGGGGTATGAAATTTACTTTGACGCGTTAAGCAGGATCGATAAAAGCCTGCTTGCGAAGTGGGAAATTTTAATCGCAGGCGACGGCTCTCTGCGCGAAAGCTTGCGCGAGCTCGTGGCGCGGCTCGGGCTTGAAGTGCGATTTTTAGGGCATAAACAGGACGTGAGCGAGCTGTATAAAGAAGCCAAAATTTTTGTGCTTAGCTCGCTTAGCGAGGGGCTTCCGAACGTGCTGATCGAGTCTGCGTTTTACGGCTGCGCACGGCTTAGTAGCGACACTGCGGGCGCAAAAGAGCTCATAAAGGACGGCTTTAGCGGCATTTTGTTTAAATGCGGCGATGCGAATGAACTTGCGAGCAAGCTTGAAATTTTAATGCGCGATGAGGCGCTGCGAGACGCTCTCGTGCAAAATGCAAATGAAGATTTAGACGAGTTTTCGCAAGAGCGCATTGTTGAGCTCTGGCAGGGCTTGATCGATCGGTTTGCGCGCAAATAGCAGCCGCTTATCGATGCCCTAGCGGCGCGCAGGGACAAATTTAAACTTCGGTGTGCTAAGATAAGCTCTTGCGCCGAGCAAAACGGCGCGTTTAAATTTGCCGTATCGCGCGATGAAATTTAGCCGCTTGGGGCAGCGCAAAACGCGCTAAATTTAAACAGATTGCGCGGCGTATGCTCGCATAAAAAGCGGAACTAAAGCTTAAATTTAGGGCGCGGCAGCGATATTTAAAAGGTAAAGGGATGAAGAGATTAAGCGTTTTTATATATTCGATGGGCGGCGGCGGCGCCGAGCGCGTCGTAAGCAACCTCTTAGGCGAGCTTACGGCACGTTACGAAGTGCATCTGGTGCTGATGAACGAGAGGATTTTTTATGAAATTCCAAACGGCGTGCAGATCCATTTCATCGAAAAATCAGCCCCTTTTGAAAACGGGCTGCTGAAGCTCGCAAAGCTGCCGTTTTTGGCGCTGCGCTACAAAAAGCTATGCGAGCGCCTAGGTATCGACATCCACTTCGTTTGGATGAACCGCCCTTGTTACGTGGCGGCGCTGGCGCGAGTTTACGGATTGGGCGGAGCGATGATTTTTAACGAATGCTCGACGCCATCGGTGCTGTATAAAGAGCCGAGCTTTAAATCCAAAATTTCAAAGCTTCTGCTGCGCAAGCTCTATCCGAAGGCCGATTTTATCTTCCCCAACTCGCTTGGAAATCTGCGCGATTTGGCGGATAATTTCGGGATTGACGAGTGCAAAATGAGCGTGCTATACAACGCGATCGATCTTGATGAGATCGGCCGTAAAGCGAGCGAGCCTATCGCGCAGGAGCGGCCGTTTTTCTTAAGCGTCGGCAGGCTCGATGCGGGTAAAAACCACGCGCTTTTGATCCGCGCGTATGCGAATTTAAAAAATAATGACAAAGACCTGCTGATCTTAGGCGACGGCGTGCTGCGAGCCGAGCTTGAGGCTCTGATAGAGAAGCTGGGCTTAAGCGGTCGCGTAAAACTTTTGGGCTTTGACGCAAACCCGTATAAATATATGGCTAGATGCTATACGTTTATCTTCGTAAGCCTTTTTGAGGGGTTTTCAAACGCGCTCATCGAAGCTCTTGCGTGCGGCAAGCTCGTGATTTCAAGCGATCATCAAAGCGGTGCGCGCGAGCTTATGGGGCAGAGCGAATGGGGCGTGCTAGTAGGCGTAAACGATCTAGAAAGCACCCAAGCGGCGATGCAAAAAGCGCTGGATGATGAAAATTATGTAAAATTTTATGAGAAAAAGGCTAAAATTAGAGCCTCGTTTTTCGATAAAAAACGGATAGCAAGCGAGCTGATCGCAAAAATAGAACAAATCGACGAAGGAAAATAGGCGTGGGTGAAGAAAAAAAGGCTTTTAGCGTCAGAGAGATCGACGAAGGATCGGACGATCAAAAAGGCGCGCAATCAATGGGTGCCGACAAAGCTGCCTTAAGCGAAAATTTCGCTAGTGAGGGAAATTTTGACGCAGGGTATTCCGCAGGCGGCGGAGAGAATTTTAGCGGCGAAAATGCCGAGCTTAAGGGTAGCGAGGATACCGCGCCTCAGAGCGATAAAAATTCCGCGCTTGATGCAAAAAATTCTGCGAGCAAAAATTCCGCGCACGCCGGCGTTAAAAATTTAAGCGACGATCAAGCGCGCGCTGTTTCTGCAAAAATGCGAGCACAAAAAAAATCCAAAAAGGCTAAAAAATCAAGCGGACGAAATTCTACCTCGGTAAATTCTGAAAATTCCGCAGGCGCAAATTCTACAAACTCAAATTTAAAGGGCGCTGCAAATTCCACGAGCAAAAATTCTACAAATAAAAATTCCGTTGGCGTTGCGAATTCTACAAATAAAAATTCCGCAAAAGCCGCTAATTTGGCTAAATTTAAAAATGCGAATTCCGCAAGTGCTTTAAATTCTACAAACGGCATAAATTCTGATAATTCTAAAAACTCTACAGCAGAAAATTCCCAAAATTCTAAAAATCAGGCAGCTGACGCGCTTCCTACTAGGCGCAGAATTTTTGGCTTCATAAAAAATTATGAGTTTTCAAAGCATATTTTGCTGATGATTTTGTTTGCGTTTGCCTTTAGCGTGGCGTTTCGTATGTGGTGGGTGTATTGGGCGAGCGGCTTTCCGAATTACTTTTTTTGGGACGGCGAGCTGATGATAAACACGAACGACGGCTACGCCTTTGCAGAGGGCGCGCGCGACCGCCTCGCCGGCTTTCATCAGCCCAACGATCTTAGCTACTTTAGTGCACCGCTTTCGATCGTGACGGCGTTTTTGGCTGAAATTTTGCCCTTTAAAATCGAGACGATCTTCGTTTATCTGCCGGCTTTGTTTAGCTCGCTCATCGTAGTGCCGATCTTGCTGATCTCAAGCGAGTTTCGCTGCATGCGCGCGGGCTTCATCGGCGCGCTTGTCGCGAGCGTGGCGAATAGCTACTACAACCGCACTATGGCGGGGTATTACGACACCGATATGTTAAATATCGTGCTTGCGATGTGTATCTTGTGGGCGCTCATCCGTATCTGCACGCGCGGTTCGCGCAGCACGCTGTTTTGGCTGGGCGCGTTTGTGATATTTTATATGTGGTGGTATCCCTCAAGCTTCTCGCTAAATTCCATGATGCTCGCCATGTTTTTCGCCTACACGCTGATTTTTAAGCGAAAAAGTGCGGTAAATTACGAAGCGATGATTATCTTTTTGATCGCGCTTTGCTCCACGCCTTTGGTAGCTAAAATTTTAATCTCGCTTGCGCTATTTTGGCTCTTTGCATTTAAAGGAAAGCTATTAAATTTTAAAATTTTAGCGATTATCGGCGCACTTGCCGTAGTCTTTTTCGTCGCAAACGGAGGCCTTAGTCCGATCATCTTTCAGGCGAAATTTTATATCTTCCGCTCCTTCGCGGACAACGCCGATACGGCATTTCATTTTTTCAACGTCAATCAAACGATCCAAGAATCGGGCATCGTGCCAACTAATATCTTTATGGAGCGCATCAGCTCACACGTCGCGGTTTTCGTGATCGCGGCAATCGGATACGTAGTGCTTTGCTTTAGGCATAAGGAATTTTTGCTCTCGATCCCGCTTTTGCTTTTGGGCTTTGCGGCGAACAAAGCGGGCCTTAGATTTACGATCTATGCCGTGGGTGTGATGGGGCTGAGCTTCGGATATATTTTGTATTTTTGCGTAAAGCGCTTAGATCTGCCAAAGATCGCAGGACGCGCGATACTGCTTATTTTGACGGCGCTTGCGATCTATCCCGCGTGGCAGCACATCGTCTCGTACAAGGTCGATACGGTCTTTTATCAAAGCGAGGTGCGGGTGCTTGACGAGCTCAAAGATAAGGCGCAGCGCGAGGATTACGCCCTTTCGTGGTGGGACTACGGATATGGCATACGCTACTACAGCGATGTAAAGACCCTCATTGACGGCGGCAAACACCTCGGCAACGATAATTTCCCCGTTAGCTTCGCGCTTTTTAAAGATCAGATGAGCTCTGCGAATATGGCGCGCCTGGATGTCGAATACACCGAGCGCGGATATAGCGAAAAAATTCCAAACAAGCTAAAGCAAATTTTAAAAGATTATAACGCCACGGACGTAAATGATTTTATCTTAAGCTTGGGACTGGCTGATTTTAAGCCGCCGAAGCCTACGCGCGACATCTATTACATCTTGCCCGATCGTATGATGAATATCTTTCCCGTCGTCACGCAGTTTTCAAACATCGACATCACCGACGGCAAGCAGCTGGGCGAGCTGTTTTTCATAACGAGCGATAGGTTCGTTCAGGATCAAAGCGGCGTGCATATGGACAACGGCTTTTCGATCTCACCGAGCCTTTTAAATTTAGAGTATAGCGGCAGAAAATTCGCGATCAATACCTTTTACGAAACGAGCTACGACGCGAGCGGCAAGCTTTCGGTAAAAGAGTTTAATATGGACAGCAGCGCGCAATTTTACGTGATTTTCATGCGCGATTACGGGCGATTTTTGCTGCTAGATAAGACGATGCTAAACTCAAGCTATATTCAGCTTTTTGTATTTGAAAGATACAGGCCCGAGCTATTCGAGCCTGTGATCTTAAGCCCTGCTGTGAAAGTTTATAAATTAAAGCGCTAGATAAATTTTGCCGCAAGCTAAGGAGAAATTTATGAAATTTAATCTCGCAACGCCAAGCAAGGAATGCAACAGATGGCTCGCATAGGGTTTTTAAGCCATGCCGATATGAGCTTACATTTCTTTCGTCGCCCGATAATGCAGGCTTTAAAAGAGCGCGGACACGAGGTTTTTGCAATCGCTCCTCGCGGCGCTTATACGCAGGATTTGGCACGCGATTTTAATGCCGTAACCTACGATCTTGATCGAGCTAGCCTGAATCCGCTTACCGTATTTAGCAACACCAAAGCTCTTGCACGCGAGCTAAAGAGGCTAAATTTGGATCTGCTGCAAACAGCCGCGCACAAATCAAACGTGTTTGGTACGCTGGCGGCTCGAGAGGCGGGTATAAAATATGTAATAAACTTAGTCGAGGGGCTGGGCAGCTTTTATATCGACGATGATATTAAAACAAGGCTCGTGAGGGTTGTCTTAGAGAAACTTTATAAATTTTCATTTTCGCAGGCAGATGCTTGCGTATTTGTAAACGATGCCGATCCCGATTATATGCTATCTCGCGGGCTTATTGCGAAGCAAAAGGTCATAAGGATTAAAAGTGTAGGCGTAAATGCTGAAAGATTCAACCCCCAAATCGTTAGTGCGGCGGATCTGGGCGAGGATTTGCACGGCAAAAAGATCGTGCTGATGATAGCTCGCGCGATGTGGCATAAGGGCGTGAGAGAATTCTACGAAGCAGCAGAAATTTTAAAAGATCGATCGGATGCGAAATTTGTCTTTGTGGGCGAGGGTTTTGCGGGCAATAAAAGCACCGCTGATCCTGCGTTTTTGCAAAGCGGTGCGGTGCATTATCTAGGCGCCAGAAACGACGTGCCTGAGCTTTTGAAGGCTAGTTACCTACTGGCACTTCCTAGCTACAAGGAGGGCTTTCCGCGCACGGTTTTAGAGGCGATGAGCATGGCGCGAGCCTGCGTGGTAAGCGACTGTAGCGGCTGCGTCGAGGCGGTGCAAGATGGCGTCAACGGCTTAATTTGCCGCACTCGCGACGCGGGTGATCTTGCGCGAAAGATCGAAATTTTATTAGACGATACCGCGCTTTGCGAAAGGCTTGGACGAAACGGGCGCGAGCTGGTGCTTGCAAATTACGACGAAAAGATCGTCACGAAAAAATACTTAGAGGTTTATAGGAAATTTATCGATGTATAAGAGCTTTTTAAAACGTGCGCTTGATTTTACGGCGGCTTTGATTTTGATTATTTTGGTTTCGCCCGTGATGGCGCTTACGTGGTTCTTGATCCGCAAGCACATTAGCAAAAGCGCGATTTTTACGCAATCTCGCCCTGGGCTTGATGAGCAAATTTTTAAAATTTACAAATTTAAAACGATGAGCGACGAGCGCGGCGCAGACGGCGAGCTTCTGCCCGACGAAGAGCGGCTGAACGATTACGGCAAAAAGATCCGCGCGCTAAGCCTGGATGAGCTGCCGCAGCTTTTCAACGTGCTAAAGGGCGATATGAGCTTCATCGGGCCGCGACCGCTGCTAATCGAATACTTGCCGCTTTATTCGCCGCAGCAGCGCCTTAGGCACAGCGTGCGTCCGGGCATCACGGGGCTTGCGCAGGTAAACGGACGCAACGCGATCAGCTGGGAGAAAAAATTTGAGTTCGATACGTATTACGCGCAAAATTTAAGCTTCGCGCTCGATCTTAAGATCGCGCTTTTGACGATTAAAAAAGTGATTGCGAAAGAGGGCGTGAATAAAGAGGGCATGGCGACGACGGAGAAATTTAATGGACACAACTAAAATTTACGTTTACGGTGCGAGCGGACACGGGCTGGTGGTTGCGGACGTTGCGCTAGCCGCGCGCGGGGCTAAATTTAGCGAGGTCGTTTTTTTAGACGACGCCGCGGGGCTGAAATTTAGCGAGGATCTGCCGAAGCATCCCGTAATAATCGCAATCGGCGATAATAAAACCCGCGCAAAGATACAAGAGAAGGTAGCGCGCGCAGGTTTTGAGATAGCGACGCTAATTCATCAAAGCGCCATCGTTAGCCCAAGCGCCACCATCGGCGAGGGCGCGGTCGTAATGCCCGGCGCCGTGATAAATGCGCGAGCTAAAATCGGTCGCGGCGCGATAATCAACTCTGGCGTCGTAATCGAGCATGAGTGCGAGATCGGCGAGTTTGCGCACATTAGCCCAAACGCGGCGCTTGCGGGCGGCGTGAGGGTGGGGGCGTTTTCACACATTGGAATCGGTGCCAGCGTCATTCAGAGACTAAGTATCGGGCAGCGCTGCATCATCGGCGCGGGCGCTGCGGTCGTGCGCGACATAGCTAGCGACAGCGTAGCCGTAGGCGTGCCTGCTCGCGTGATTAAAAAAAATGGCTGAATTTAAAATTTATAGCATTAAAAGTGATAAAATCCGAGCATTTAAATTTAATGCCGAAAGCTAAATTTAGCCTTGCTCCGCGCGAGGTTAAATTTAAAGATCAAGGAAGGATAGAGATGGCAAGAGTATTTTTAAGCCCACCGAATATGGGCGGCAATGAGCTTGAGTATATAAAAAAGGTATTTGAAAGCAACTATATCGCGCCTTTGGGCGAATATGTCAATCGCTTTGAAGACGCAGTGAAGTCCTACACTGGCACGCGCGGCGCGCTAGCGCTAAACGCAGGCACGGCGGCGCTTCATCTAGCGCTTCGCTGCAGCGGCGTAAAGGACGGCGACGTGGTGCTTGGCTCCACGTTTACCTTCATGGCGTCGCTAAATCCGATATTTTACGAGCGCTGCGTGCCGGTGCTGATAGACAGCGACGAGAGTTGGAATTTAAGCCCGAAGCTGCTTAAAGAAGCGATCAAAAAATCGTCGAAAAAACCAAAGGTGCTCGTCGTTACGCATCTTTACGGACAGGCTGCGAAGATGGATGAGATATGCGAAATTTGCGCGAACGAAGGCATTGATGTTATCGAGGATGCCGCAGAGGCGCTGGGCGGATTTTATAAGGGTAAAGCACTTGGTGGTATCGGAAAATGCGGCGCGTTAAGCTTCAACGGCAATAAAATCATCACTACCTCAGGCGGCGGAATGCTGATCTCAAACGATGAGGAGCTAGTGGCTAAGGCTAGATTTTTAAGCACCCAGGCGCGCGAGCCGCTGCTTCACTACGAGCACAAGGACTACGGCTACAACTACCGCTTAAGCAACGTCTTAGGCGCTATCGGCGTAGGCCAGATGGAGGTCTTGCCGCAGCGCGTAAAGAGAAAGCGTGAAATTTTTAAAATTTACGAGGATCTGTTTATAGGCACCGACGTGGAGTTTATGCCCGAAGTCGAAGGCGGCGAGGGTAATAGATGGCTTACGACGCTTCTATTTAAGAAAAAGAATGCCCATCTAAAGGTAATCGATGCGCTAAATAAAGCCGACATCGAATCTCGTCCGCTTTGGAAGCCGATGCATCTGCAAAGCATCTTCGCAGGCGCACTTAGCGTAGTTGACGGCACGAGCGAGGATATGTTTAGTCGCGGCATCTGCCTTCCTAGCGGCACCGATATGAGCGACGAGACGATTGAGCGCGTCGTAAAAATCGTAAAAGAAAACATCTGATGCTGTTAAAGCCCACTAAATTTAGCCGCTTCGCGTTTTTTTTGCTAGGAGATATTTTTATCTCGATCCTCTCCGTTTACATCGCGTTTTTGCTGCGATTTAGCGGAGATATACCGAACGAATTTTATAAAGGCGCGCTGCTTAGCGCCTCGAGCCTTACTGCGATTAAAATTTTCTACTTTTGGTTTTTGCGGATCTATTTAGTTCCGTGGAGATTTTTCGGTCTATATGAAGCAAGAAAGCTCTTTTATGCGCACGTGATGGCAGCACTTACCTTTTTAATCCTATTCTTTCTAGCGAGTAAAATTTTTAACCCATTCCCGCGCTCGGTCATCATCATCGATGCGGCGATCTCGTTTATTTTAATCGGTGGGATTAGAATTTCAAAGCGGATGTTTCTAAGTGAGAAGAAAAATATCACGAATAACGAGCCTTGTATCGTCGTAGGCGCTACGAGTAAGACCTTTCACGTCCTAAAAGGTATGCGGCAAAAATATATCAACTACTATCCCGTAGGCGTCGTGGACGGGCGGCCTGAGCTAGTAGGAACGTATTGCGAAAATTATGTCGTCAGAGCCAAGAGCGAAATTCCGCAGATGATCAAAGATAGCGGCGCTAAAACCGCGATCATCGCGCTGGCGCTGTATCCTGACGAGCTAAAGGAGCTCTACGACGAGCTGTTTGCATACGGGCTAAAGGATATCAAGCTCTTTTCGCTTTTGGAGGATGAGAGCAAAAAGATCCGCGACGTATCGATCGAGGATCTGCTCGCTCGCAAGCCAAAAGACCTCGACACCAAGGCGATCGAAAATTTTATCAAAGACAAGATCGTGCTGGTAACGGGCGCGGGCGGCACGATAGGAAGCGAAATTTGCAAGCAGTGTTTAAAATTCGGCGCAAAGCGTCTTATCATGGTCGAACACAGCGAGTTTAACCTCTACTCGATCAACGAAGCGACGGGCGCGGACGCGCGTAACGAGCTAAAGATGATAAACGTCGTTTATCGCCATGAGCTGGAGGAGGTTTTTGCAGAATTTCATCCCGAAGTAGTCGTGCACGCAGCGGCGTATAAGCACGTGCCGCTATGCGAATTTAATCCGCATCTAGCGGTCAAAAACAATATCATCGGCACAAAAAACGTAATCGATCTATCCAAAAAATATGGCGCGAAAAAGGTCGTTTTGATCTCGACCGATAAGGCGGTGCGACCGACGAACATTATGGGCACGACGAAGCGTATCTGCGAGCTTTACGCGCTAAATTCCAACGACGCGGCAAGCGATACGCAGATCGTCGCGGTGCGCTTCGGAAACGTGCTCGGCTCAAGCGGCAGCGTCATCCCTAAATTTAAACGCCAGATCGAAGCGAACGAGCCGCTTACCGTTACGCACCCCGAGATTACGAGATATTTTATGCTCGTTAGCGAGGCGTGCCAGCTCGTGCTTCAAGCGGCCTCCATCGCGCGAGGCGGCGAGCTTTTCGTGCTGGATATGGGCGAGCCCGTAAAGATCGCCGATCTTGCCAAGCGAATGCTGCAGCTTGCCGGTAAGGAGGAGCTGGGCATTAAATTTGTAGGTCTGCGTCCCGGCGAGAAGCTTTACGAGGAGCTTTTGATCGACGAAAACGACAAGAGCACGAAGTATCAATCCATATTCGTAACCCACTCCGCAAAATATGACCTGCAAGAGCTAAGCTCACAGATCGAGGAGCTTTCGGAGTGCGAGGACGCGCAGGTCGCGGATAAGCTAAAGCGTATCGTGCCCGAGTTTTCGCACCGATTAAACGATATGAAGGGCACGGCTTGATCGGTATCGTGGATTACGGCGCGGGCAATATCCAAAGCGTGATGAACGCGCTTAGCTTCTGCGGCGCTAAATTTTGCCTCGCGCGCAGCCCTGAGGAGCTTTTGAGCTGCGATAAAGCTCTGCTTCCGGGCGTGGGCGCATTCGGCGAGGCGATGGAGAGGCTTCGCGCAAGCGGTATGGACGCCGCGATTAAAGAATTCGTCGCAAGCGGCAGATATTTTTTAGGCATCTGCCTTGGGATGCAGCTTCTGTTTGAACAGAGCGAGGAATTCGGCGCGCGTAGCGGGCTTGGAATTTTGCCCGGTCGCGTCGTGAAATTTGACAAAACGAAATTTAATATTCGGGGGGCGGAATCCAGGTCCGAAAATATGAAATTTAGAGAAAATACAAAATTTATATCGGGCGAGACGGAATTTAATTCAGATAGGGCAGAGCTGAGCGAGCGCAGCGGGCAAAATTTTACCCGCGCCGAAAGCCTAAAGATCCCGCACGTAGGCTGGAACAGTGCGCATTTTATCAAGCGCTCGCCGATAAATGCGGGCCTAGGCGAGTTTGAGTATCTGTATTTCGTGCACTCCTATCACGTCCTTTGCGCGCGCGAGATCACGCTTGCGAGCACGTTTTACGGCTATGAGTTTGCAAGCGCGATCTGGCGCGAAAACGTATTTGCCTTTCAGCCGCATCCCGAAAAAAGCCACGATGCGGGCATAAAAATCATTAAAAATTTTACGGAGCTGTGATGGAGATTTTCCCTGCGATCGATCTGAAACAAGGATGCGCCGTGCGCCTTAGCAAGGGCGAGATGCAAAGCGCAAAAATTTATTCCAAAGACCCCTGCGAGCTAGCCAAAAAATTTGAAGATCTCGGCGCTAAGTGGTTGCATCTGGTTGATCTCGACGGCGCGTTTGCGGGCGAGGCGGTAAATTTCAAAGCGATCGAGCGGATCGTAAAAAGCACGCGCCTGCACGTAGAAGTGGGCGGCGGCATCCGCGACGAAGCGCGTATAAAGGGGTATTTGAGCTTGGGCGTCGATAGATTTATCCTGGGCTCGGCGGCGCTAAAAAACCCGGATTTCGTAAGGAGGATGGCGAAGCTTTACCGCATCGTCGTGGGCATAGACGCAAAAGAGGGGCTCGTAGCGACCGAGGGCTGGGCGGAGCTAAGCCGCGTAAAAGCGACCGATCTGGCGCGAGACTACGCGGACGCGGGCGTTTGCGCGATCATCTGTACCGACATATCGCGCGACGGGATGCTAAGCGGCGTGAACGTAGAATTTAGCCGCTCTATCGCGAAAGCTAGCGGTATCGACACTATCGCAAGCGGCGGCGTGAAAGATATAAACGACATAATCGCGCTAAAAAACGCAGAGCTCATCGCAGGCGTTATCGTCGGCAAGGCGTATTACGAGGGCACGCTCGATCTTAAAAAGGCGTTTGAAGCTCTATAAAAACGCCCGAGCGTAAGCAAAGTTTGAACTAAATTTTAGTAATATGCAAATTTTAAAATTTAAAGGCGATGTGAGGCGATGAAAGATTTTTTTTATGAGATGATCGTAAAAAGCGCGAATGCAAGCGAGCTTTTTAAAAGCTTTGCGTTTGAGCTCGGCGTTACCTGCGTCGAAGAACGCGGCGAGCGTTTCATAATCCGCGACGAAGAGGATCTGCAAAATTTAAAATTTGCGTTTGAAGAGTTTAAAAAGGCGCTCGCGCGATCTCTCAATTTAGACGCCGATCTGCAGATCGAAATTTCAAAAAAGCAAAACAAAGACTGGCTCGATGAGTATAAAAAAGGCGTCGCGCCCGTGGCGGTCGGCAAATTTTACGTCCGTCCGAGCTGGTGCGAAAGATCGCAAGATCCCGTGCTAATCGATCTACTGATCGATCCTGCGCTGGCGTTCGGCTCGGGTCATCACGAAAGCACCAATATGTGCCTGGCGCTACTTAGCGAACTCGCTCGCAATGGCATGAGCGCGCTTGACGTAGGTTGCGGCAGCGGAATTTTAAGTATCGCGATGAAAAAACTGGGCGCAAAGGTAAGCGCCTGCGATACCGACGAGCAGGCGGTGACCGCTACGCAGCAAAACGCCGAGAAAAACGGCGTGCGGATAGATAAAATTTGGCTCGGCAGCGTTTCAAATTTGAGCGAGCAAAGTTCAAGCAAAAGTGCGCAGCCGCAGTTTGATCTAATCGTCGTAAATATAATCGCCGACGTGATTTTGATCCTAAGCGCGGATCTGAAAAAAGCGCTAAAACCTGGCGGCAAGCTCGTGCTGTCTGGAATTTTAGAAAAATATAAAGATAGGATTGAGCAAGCCTTTTCGGATTTAAATTTCGTGCAGATGAAAAAGCAAAACGAATGGCTTAGCTTCGTATATGAAAGGAAGATATGAACAACAACCAAAACAATCAACCCCCTCAAAACGGCGGCGGAAACAATTTTTTTAATAAAAATCCGATCGGCGTTTTTATTATTTTCGCGCTTATTTTGATAGTCGTATTTAAGGCAATCTCACCAAGCGGCGGATTTGATAGCGGTGGAGTGCTAGGCTCCGTCTCGGGCGAGAGTAGAAATGTAACTTACTCCGAGCTAAAATCGCAGATCAAAAACTCCCAAGTAAGCATGGTTTCCATCGGAAGCTCCACGATTAAAGCGCAAGTCGGCAACGTAATCTATACCGCCAAACGCGTGGATGATCCCGAGCTCGTTCAAATTTTAGAATCGCGCAAAATTCCATACGGCGCGTATAACGAGAGCAATTTTTTGACCGATCTGCTCTTTAGCTGGGTCTTGCCGCTCGTGATTTTCTTTGGAATTTGGATGTTTTTAGCCAACCGCATGCAGCGCAATATGGGTGGTGGCGTGCTCGGTATCGGAAGCTCTAAAAACCTGGTAAGCGCCGAAAAGCCAAAGGTTAAATTTAGCGATGTCGCGGGCGTCGAAGAGGCGAAAGAGGAGGTTAAGGAGATTGTAGATTTCTTAAAAAATCCCGAGCGATACATTAGCCTCGGAGCTAAAATTCCAAAAGGCGTGCTTTTAGTGGGCCCTCCCGGCACTGGTAAGACGCTGCTAGCCAAAGCGGTCGCGGGCGAAGCGGACGTACCGTTTTTTTCGGTATCGGGCTCGAGTTTCATCGAGATGTTCGTAGGCGTGGGCGCCAGCAGAGTGCGCGATCTATTTGATAACGCTAAAAAACAGGCTCCGGCGATCGTTTTCATCGACGAGATCGACGCGATCGGCAAAAGTAGAACCGCAGGCGGTATTGGCGGAGGCAACGATGAGCGCGAGCAGACGCTAAATCAGCTGCTTGCCGAGATGGACGGCTTCGGCTCGGAATCAAGCCCGGTAATCGTCCTTGCGGCTACCAACCGCCCGGAGACGCTGGATGCGGCGCTTTTGCGTCCAGGTAGATTCGATAGGCAGGTTCTAGTTGATAGACCTGATTTTGACGGCAGAATGGCGATTTTAAAGGTGCATATGCGCGACGTTAAATTTGCTCGTGATATCGATATCGAAGAGATCGCGCGCCTTACCGTGGGCTTTGCGGGAGCCGATCTTGCAAATATCATAAACGAAGCCGCGCTTTTAGCGGGTCGCGAGGCAAAGGCGGAGGTCGAGCAAAAAGACCTGCTCGAAGCGATCGAGCGCGTCGGTATCGGACTGGCTAAAAAATCACGCCGCGTAAGTCCGATCGAAAAGCGGATCGTCGCCTACCACGAAAGCGGTCATGCACTCATCGCCGAGCTTACCAAAGGCGCGATGCCGGTATCTAAAGTAACTATCGTGCCGCGCGGACTGAGTGCTGCGGGATATACGCTAAATTCTCCGTTTGAAAATAGATATCTGCATCAGCGCCATGAAATTTTTGCCGAGATCGATACGTTTTTGGCGGGGCGCGCGGCGGAGGATGTGTTTTTAGGCGAGATCACCGACGGCGCGGGCAACGATTTGCAGCGCGCTACCGATATGCTTAAATTTATGGCTACTCAGGTCGGAATGACCGATGCGCTCGGGCTTGCGGTGCTAGAAAAGCAGCAGTATTCCTTCCTAAACGGCGGACAAAGCATCAAGGATTACAGCGAGGTAACGGCAGTTAAGATCGACGAATATGTCCGCAAGACGCTGGATGAGCGCTACGCGGCGGTAAAAGAGACGCTAAGGACCTACGCTCCGGCGATCGAGGAGATGGTGAAGGCGCTGTATGAGAAGGAGACGGTCTCTGGAGAGCAGATCGTAGAGATCATCTCAAAATTTGAAAAAGATAACAGCATGCCTACCCGTCTGGTGCGAAATTTAGGCGCTAACGACGATATCGAAAGCGCAAAGAGCGAGGCTTAAATTTAAAGCCTCGCGCAGGACAAGAACTTAAGGGCTAAATTTTAAGAAGGTCGCGCTAAAGCGTTTTACGAGCGATCCGCGGCACCGAATGAAAAGCGGTGTAAAAATAAAATTTTAAAGAGTAAGAGATGGAAGAGGAAAAGGGAAAATTAATCTACATATTGCCGAATTTTTTCACGGCGGCAAGTGCATTTTTAGCGGTCATCAGCATAATTTCTACGATCAAGGGCAACTTCAGCGCCGCGATCTTTTATATCATTTTATCCTTGATCTGCGACGGGCTTGACGGCCGCGTGGCGAGGCTAACCCATGCGACATCGAAATTCGGCGTGGAATTTGATAGCCTTGCGGATATCGTTGCTTTCGGCGTCGCGCCGGCGCTGCTATTTTATTGCGCGGTCGGGCACGATTACGGTAAGGTCGGCTCGCTCGTAGCAGCACTTTACGTGGTTTTCGGCGCGATAAGGCTGGCGCGATTCAACGTCACTACGGGCACCTACGAGCCTAGCGTTTTTATCGGGCTGCCGATTCCGACGGCTGCGATTACGATGGCGTTTTGGATCGGAATTTATCTAAAATATGAGCTTTCCAAAGGGTTTGGCGTATTTTTGATCATCGCAATGGCGGCGCTATCGTTTTTAATGGTCAGCAACATCCGCTTTCCAAGCTTTAAAAAGATCAGCCTAAAGCGCCCCAACGCGATTAAAATTTTAGTGCTTCTAATCGTCGTATTTTTCTCGCTTTTATATCTTTTCAGGCTGGAATTCCCGGCGGTACTAGCCTTAGCTTACATCCTTTACGGTTTAGTCCGCGGAGCTTTAAATTTAAGCGCGGCTAAATTTCATAAAAAAGACAAACCCGAGGAAATGGCGAAATAATCTCAAATATGTTTATCGCCGCGATTGTTTTTAAGTTTGCGCGGCTATAATTTTGCCAAATTTTAACCCTTTGAAAGGATTTGTAATGGACAAAAATAAAATCATAATCTTCGATACTACGCTTCGTGACGGCGAGCAAAGCCCTGGAGCGTCGATGAATACGGACGAGAAGATCCATCTTGCGTTGCAGCTTGAAAAGCTGGGCGTAGATGTTATCGAGGCGGGTTTTGCAGCGGCAAGCCCCGGGGACTTTGACGCGATAGAAAAGATCGCGGGCGCCGTTAGCAAGGCTCGCGTATGCTCTCTTGCGCGCGCTTTAGAAAAAGATATCAAAGCCGCCGGCGAAGCGGTAAAGGGCGCGAAGCTCGGGCGTATCCATACCTTCATCGCCACAAGCCCGATTCATATGGAATTTAAGCTTAAAATGCAGCCGCAAGAGGTCATAAAGCGCGCCGTAGAGGCCGTGCAATACGCTAAAAGTCTATGCGAGGACGTGGAGTTTAGCTGCGAGGATGCGGGCAGAAGCGATATCGGCTTTTTAAAAGAGATATGCGACGCCGCGATAGACGCCGGAGCCTCCACCATAAACATCCCTGATACGGTGGGCTATCTCTATCCGGACGAGATCACCGCCCGAATAGGCGAACTGGTTAAATTTATCGGCGAGCGCGCCGTAGTTTCCGTACACAACCACAATGATTTGGGAATGGCTACCGTAAATTCCTTAGCCGCTATCTTGGCAGGAGCCAGACAGGTCGAGTGCACGATAAACGGCATCGGCGAGCGTGCGGGCAACGCGGCGCTGGAGGAGATCGTAATGGCGATCAAGACGCGCACAGATAAATTCGCGCCGCTTTATACCGATATAAATTTGAAAGAAATTTACCCATCCAGCCGCCTAGTCGCGAGCATCACCGGCATCGAGCCGCAGCCTAATAAAGCGATCGTGGGTAAAAACGCCTTCGCGCATGAAAGCGGCATCCACCAAGACGGCGTGTTAAAACACAAAGAAACTTACGAGATCATGCACGCCGAGGATATCGGGCTTGATAAAAACTCGCTCGTGCTGGGCAAGCACAGCGGCCGTCACGCCTTCAAAGACAAGCTGGTATCTTTGGGATATGAGCTTAGTAACGAGCAGGTTGAGATTGCGTTTAATAAATTTAAAGCGCTCGCCGATAGCAAAAAGGACGTTTTCGACGAGGATATTAGAGAGCTCGTAAACGACGAGTTCGTGGGAGCCGAAAAGACCTACGAAGTGCTGGTTTTAAGCTCCAATAGCTGCAACAAAGGGCACGCTAGCACCGCGCTTACGCTAAGG
Source organism: uncultured Campylobacter sp. (assembly GCF_938045595.1). Classification (GTDB taxonomy): domain Bacteria; phylum Campylobacterota; class Campylobacteria; order Campylobacterales; family Campylobacteraceae; genus Campylobacter_B. The sequence goes on along the minus strand of NZ_CALIBB010000223.1, from coordinate 3,569 downwards.
TATAAGGATGAAATTTTAAGCGATAGCGCGCTTGGAAACGGCGGCGTGGATGCGATATTTAAGGCGATAGACCGCATTAGCGGCATCAGCGGTAGCCTGAAAGAATACCAAGTAAAAGCGGTCTCGCAGGGCAAAGACGCGCTGGCGAAAGTAACCGTTAAGGTGGAATTTGCGGGCGAGGGCGCCATTATCGGCAGAGGACTTGACGTAGATACGATGCTGGCGTCTGCAAAGGCCTACGTTGCGGCGCTAAATACGTATCTGGACGCTAAGCGTTAGATTGCTTGGCGGGATTTGTTAAATTTAACGCAAATTCCGCCAGATTAAACAAATCAAAAGCAAAATTTTAATAATATTTCACACTTAAAACGTTGGAGTAGGGGGTATTGAGCCGAAACTCGTTTTAAAATTTATTTATGGAGACTTTTATGAAAAAAGTTCTTGTATTGTTATTTGCGCTTTGCGGCGCGGCTTTCGCTAGCGAGCAGCTAAGTGCTTACACTCAGATCGTTTCTTTTTCTGCAATTACCGTTGCAGTCGTTTTAGGTCTAGCCGCTTTGGGTGGCGCGTTAGGTATGGGAAATGCCGCTAGTGCGACGCTTAACGGCATCGCTAGAAATCCAAGCGTAGCTAGCAAGCTATCGACTACTATGTATATTTCGCTTGCGATGATCGAAGCGCAGGTTATCTATGCGTTGGTTGTTTCATTCGTCTTGCTTTTTGCAAACCCTTTCGTAACAGAAGGTCTTGCGGCTGCTGCAAAATAATCTTAAGCCCGAGAAAATCGGGCTTTAAACTTATATAATTCAAAGCTTGAGATCAAGCTTTAAAATTTATGCGACCGTGGTGGAATTGGTAGACACGCTATCTTGAGGGGGTAGTGCCGCAAGGTGTACGAGTTCAAATCTCGTCGGTCGCACCATCTATTAAAATTTTCCATATTTTTTAGTTTTTTTGAATTTTTAAATAATTTTTTAAACCCTATTTTTGGGAATTTTGAAATTACTCTTAAAAAATTCTTAATACTTGAAACTACCGATTGATACATATATTTTAAGAAAAACTACTATATATTAAAAAATTGTATAGTAGCTTTTTCTGCGCTCCTGCCTTGTTAATCCTTTGAGGAAATTCTATAATCTGCCTAAAATTACTATACAAAGGAAGAAAGATGACAGAAGTTTTTACCAAAATTAAGGATAATCCAATTTTTAAATCAGACCCTGATAAAGTAGTCAGGAATTTTATTTTGCCGCAATATAAGCGCACTATGGTCGAAGTCTTAGATGATTTTATAGCCGTTAAATTTTATAGCTCACCAGCCAGAGATGGAACGATTAAAATGCATAGACACTATCACTATACGCAAGGTGGCAAGTTAATCAAGGTTTTAGGTAATGCCGACGAAATAACATTCGAAGGGGCTAGAATATTGTTAAAGAAATTAATATCAAATAGCCATACTAATGGTGCGGCGTCTCTAAAGAATACGCTAGCGAGCGTTTTTAAAATTTACTGCGAATATAACGCTTTTGCCGAGAAGACGTTAAGGAAATTACGATTTAGATTTCAATCGAGGCTAAAGTGCGTTAGCGATAAGGATATCGGCAAGATTACTAAAAAAGAGATAATGCAGATATTAGACCCTATTTACAAGAATGGAAATTTGTACTTTTAAAAGATCTGTTTTTATTATCCGTTCTTTATTCAGGTTCGCGCGAGATAGAGGTATAAGCGAGATAATCTTTTATTTTGCGATACGCAATTAAAGAACCTATATAAGATACCTAAATCTGGGGGCTATTCATATATTTCCGAGAATGCGGATTTGAGGTTATTGATAAAATATATCATGAGCTACTCTCATCAAATAGGCGTTAAGAATGCTTTAATCTTTGGACTACTTACCGGGTTAAGAAGCTCAAATGTAAGGAATTTAACCCATGAGCATTTAAAAATGGGCGATGACGGAGAATATTATTTGCTCTTTTTGGGGATGAAAATAAGGTAAAAAGTAACAGCGATGAATATTTGGGTCTTCCAAAGGAGGTAGGTGAGTGGCTAGAGAGCATAAAAACAAAGTCCTCTTTATTTTTTGCGAATACGGAAGGAAACGTTTTAAGTGAGGCAACGCTTGTCAAGGCTCTTAGCCAATACCTAATGCTATAGCGCCACCAGCCGCATCAACGATAGGAATAACCATATTAAGCCCACCTGATTTGAACCAAAGAAAGCGACATACGCACTAGAAGCTAAAGCACTAACAGCCAAGTCTTGCACCACATCACCGGCTCCCCTTGCGATAGCTTCGTCCCACTCTTTTTTCCCAGCAGCCGCATCAACGATAGGAATAACCATATTTAGCCCACCTGATTTGATTTTTACATAGTTATCAAAAACTTTAATATTATCAGGATCGGCTAAAACATTTACGGGAATTCCTTTTATGAAATTGATTGTATCCGAAGTAGGCTTGACATACCAAGCAACACCTTGATTTGAATTGTTAGAAGTATTGTTATCTTCTGGTATGATTTTTTCTCCTATTTATAGAATTTGTAGTTTTTATCTAAATTTTCGATTTGTAAATTAAAATTTTGCAATAAATACTCATTGACTTGTTCATAATCTTGCTTTGTCATTAAATAGACATTTACGGCATTTTTTTGATTGTCATAAAAAACTATGGTGCAAAATAGTTATAAATTTATAATCTTTGTTAATTAATAAAGCAACTAATTTTGCTAAACAAGCAAACAAATTTGATAGAATCAAAAAAAATCCCGCAATAACAAAACCAAGTGGTGCAAAAATTTTTTGAACCGAGTTATCTGGTATCATACCGAGCATAGGATAAATACTTTTTTTAACCCAAACAATATTTTGTTTTGCTACCGTCGTATCTCGTTTATCCCAATAAACTTTATCGTTATATAAATATACTTTCTCAGGCTTTCTAAATTTTCTAATAAAATCAATAAAAGCCCAAATATTGACTATTGGAAATGCTACAACCACAGAGCTAAATCTTGGATTTCTCATTTCATTTTTTAAAATTTAAAAAAACTCGCCACTATTCCAATCGACAACACCAGCAAAAAATACAATATAAATCATTATAGTGTTACATATAAGTAAAAATGTAAAACCATACATTATCATTATAAAGTTATTTTTAATGATGAGTGGAGCTTTATCATAATCTCTCATTTTAATCCCTTTTAAAAAATTTCTCTCATTGCAAGAATTTATTTAAATTTCCACAATGCCCACAACCTTGTCATTGCGAGACCACGAAATGGTCGAAACAATCCAGCAATGAGGCGTTTTGAATTTGCAAATTTGCTTTAATAAACGGTTTCTCTGTTTTGCAACGACATTTTAATGCAAAATTCAAATCTCGTCAGTATCGTTTGATACTGACTTTATTAAATTTACAAATTTAAACTTGCTATTGCTTTTAAATTCAAGCAACAAGTAAATTTAAATTTGCAAATTTGATATTTGGATCTGTTTGATCTGAATTGCCCTCGGTTAAATCTAAATAGCATAGCAGTCTTTTTTATACC
>NZ_CALIBB010000222.1 GCF_938045595.1 uncultured Campylobacter sp. | reverse complement strand
TTTTAAGCGCCGAGGACGGCAGCCTTACACTGCTTAGCACTCTCGCGCCCGTAAAAAACGGCGCAATCGTAGGTTAGCGATGAGGGCTTTAGCGCGCAAGGCTTCAAAGCTCGCTATCTACGGCGCGGCCGGGCTCTGCGCGCAAAAAAGCAGCGCTTCGGATAAAATTTTAAAACTTTGCCGTCGCTATGGCTTTGCCGCAAAGATCGGTGCAGGCGGGCTTGTATGCGCCACGCCTTTGGCGCTGAAACTCGGCGCAGGGGTTGCTTTAAAATTTGCGGCACGTAAAATTTTAACACTAGGCATTTGCGAGCTGTCGAAGTTCGCCGCTTTAAAATGTGCAAAGCTCGGTGCGCGCGCGGTCGCGCGCTCGTTTTCACGCACCGATAAATTTACGGACGAGCGCACGAAAAAATATGCGAGCGCGGATGGCGAGAGCTTTAATGCAAGCGCCGCATCGCGCAGAAAGCGCACGGCAGATGTTTCTAGCGTGAGCATTAAAAAAGACGCCTCGCTTTCCAAAAGCGCCTCTGTTAAAAAAAATGCAGCGACAAAAAGTGCACCCGCAAAAAAATCCCCGCTCGCTAAAAAACCTGCATCTGTCGCAAAAACCGCATCAACCGCTAAAAGTATCGCAGCAAGTGCAGCCTCTACATCCACGGCGAAATCGCCATCTGTCGCAAAATCAGCGTCCGTAAAAAGCGCCGCGCAAAATAAAATTTCCGCAGCTAGCGCAAAATTGGCAGCGGCTAAAAGCACCTCTCAGAACGCAAAGTCTCGCCGCATCGCAAAAAATACTGCTGCACCTGCCGTAATCGCCGCAAAAGAAGCCGTCGCGTCCGGCGAAACCTCCGCATCTACCGCAAAGCAGCCTCGCCACGCCGCAAAGAGCGCGCCCTTTAAAAGCTCCGCCGCAGGGAAGGCGTAATGGTAAATTTATTAAATTTAACCCGTATCGTAAACGGAGCGATGCTAAATAATCCTGCGATCTCCGCGGTCGAGAGCTTTGCGATCGAACCCACAAAGGTCGCGAAAAAGGGAGCCTTCATCGCACTCGGCGCAAACGAGCGCGACGTGCGCACCGCGATCGATAACGGCGCGTACGCGATCATTTTCGATAACAATTTCAAGCCGCTTAATGACGAGATCGCCTTTATCAAGGTCGAAAATTTATGCTCGGCGCTAGTGCGACTGATAAAATTTTTGGGCGAGACGTGGCGGCACGGCTTCGTGCTGATAAACGAGGTGCAAAGCGAGATCCTGCGCTACACGAGCGTGCCGAAAAATTTGATGTTTGCGCCGCGCAGCAAAGGTGAGCTTTTCATCAGCCTTCTGAATGCCAAGGAGAAAAATACCTACTTCACCACCGACGGCGATCTTTTGCAAAGCCTCGGTATCTCGCCTGCCACGATCCCTGCGAGCGCCGATTTTAGGCTGCTTTACGGCGGCTCGATATTTTACAGTAGCTTCGTTTTCGGCGGGCTTTATTATTCAAACTTAATCTTTCCGCAGCTGTTTTTGCCCGAGCTATGCGGCGTGATCGAGTATCTCTCGCGCAAAAACATACCCTTTAAATTTCAAAACTTAAGCGCATTCGGCCATTTCGAGCCGATTTTTGTGGATAGATTTTTCAACGTAAGCTCGCTTGGCGGCAGCTATCGCGCCTTTATCGCCGAGAGCGATCCTGAACTTTTTGCGCGCGAAGCGGAGTTTTTGCGGGCAAAATTCCGCGAAAAAATCATCGTCTGCGCCAGCTGGGAAGACCGATTGGACGGCACTAAGATCGACTTTCGCTTCAATAAGCTAAGCGCGCTAAAGAGCCTGCCGGAGTTTCATTACGCGCTGGTTTTTGCAGAAAAGAGTGCGATCTTGCAGCTTCTAAATCAAAAACCGCAAGAAAAAAATCTATTTTAGTCTTAAGGAGATCGGTATGAAAAGACGAAATTTTATTAAATTTGGCGCAGTAGCGGCTATCGCGCCGATAGCATCAAGCGCTAAAAACACGCATGAGGATAAAATAGAGCGGAATAAA
>NZ_CALIBB010000221.1 GCF_938045595.1 uncultured Campylobacter sp. | reverse complement strand
TTTCAAGCTAGAGCGCGCCCAAAATATCGTAGGTGCGGACGTTTTTGTAGCCCGCGCGATGCCAAACGTCGCTGCGGGTATCGGCGCGTCGGCTACGGCGCTGTGCTACGGCGAGTATTTTGATGAGGCCAGTCGGGAGATCGTGCGAGCGCTAGCCGCCAAAATCGGCAAATTTTACGAGATAGACGAGGCTGGCTTTGCTGCATTTACGGGGATTGCAGGTAGCCTGCCTGCGTATGTGTGCGCCTTTATCGAGGCGGCGGCGGACGCGGGCGTGCGTGGCGGACTGCCGCGGGCGCTGTGCTACGACGCGGTAGCAGCGGCAGTAGAGGGCACGGCGCGTCTGCTACAAAGCGGCAAGCGCCCATCGGAGCTCAAAGACGCGGTTTGCTCGCCTGCGGGCACGACGATAGAGGGACTTGCAGCGCTGGAGGCGGCGGGGTTTCGCGCAGCGGTGATGGCGGCGATCGAGGCGTGCATTGCCAAAGCTCGCGGCTAGCCTCGCCGCACCTCGTCGGTTTCGGATTTCAAACATAGCGCGTTTGCGTTCGCGCTAACATCGGAATTCTTTGCAGGCGCTCTAGCTAAAATTTTGTCTTATTTTTATCGAATAAATTCGTCGCTTCGGTTGCGGCAGAATTTGCGAGCCTTATGATAAGCGAGCCGGTAAGCTCGTATCGCATTTAGAATTTTAGTTCAAAATTTTACGCTTAAAATTCTAAATTTATTGGTCCTATATTGTATACAAAACACAATTATTAACCACCAGTTTAAGACAAAGCCACCAAATATAAACATCGGCACTGTTTGGAGATTCGCTGACCAGCCCGTGACATATTTTATTTCTGTAGTTTAGTCCCATAGGCTCCGTTAGTAAAAATTTTAACTCTTCCGTTAAATCCCTCCCGAGCAATTCATATATTTTTGGTTCTTGCAAAAGCGAGTTTATGCTTTTTTCCGATTCTACGCCGTATTCATCGATAGTAGTCGTAGGGATTTTTTCTTGTTGCAGCAAAATTCTCGCCAAATGCTCTATTTGAGGTATCAGCAAATGGCTTGAAACCAAAAAGTTTCTATCAAAACCGTAATATAAACCTTGTACCCAGATATCCACCCTGTCTGCAGGAACCACGCTAGAGTTTCTACAAATATCATAAATGAAACGCATAGACACTCTATGTTCCTCTAAAATTTGCCAAAATGCGGGCAGTATTCTACCGTCTACCGCCAACTCGACATGTATATGGTATTGCTGGTACATTTCATATTTTAATCGGTCATCTTTTGTAGTTATTTGCGACAATTTTCTTCCGTCAGCATCTACGTAAATTTGAGTAATAAGATTTGAAAAAAGAGACTTTTTTAAAAGCTTCTCGGATGACTTTTTGATATCTTCATATAGTGGATTTGCTGTGATATTAGCTAGGCATAATACCGCTTTGGATAGTTGCTTGCCTTTTACTGCTAGCTTTGCATTATTTTGATAGTGTGAAATATTGATCTTATCGGTAGCAATCAAGCTCATTTCGCTTATAATATCTTGGTTATTTTGCCCCATCAGCTTGCGTATCTCGTCTATTTTTTGATCGATTCCGAGCTCATTTCTATCTTTTGCAGGAATGCTTCTGAGCTCTTTTAGTGCTTGCTCTAGGTCTATTTTTGACGGTATAGCGCTACTTTCTTTTGCTTTTTCTATTAAGATATTAGCTATTTTGAGTGCGATTTCGGCTATTTTGGGGCCATTCTTGAGCTTCTTATACCATTTTTGCGACTCTTGATAATATCTGGTTGCTGCCACAAAATCTTTTTCTTTCGCAAAGGTATTGGCGAGTTTTTCTAATTTTTCAGCTACGCTTGGTTGCAGTTTTCTGCTTAGCTCCGCGATATCCAATAAATGCGACATCCTTAAGCAGTAGTATTGATCGGTCGGTTCCGCTTTATTAAAGCATTCTAAAATTTTATTTAGTATTTCGGCGTATTGATTTTTTGTGATTTTGGATAGTCGCGATAGTCTGATAGCCCTCTCAAACGCATCTATCTTAAATTGATTTAGCGACTTTGGCTCTAGAGATATTTTCGAGTACTCATTTACGGCAATCTCTAAAAATTTGATATTTTTAGGGCTTTTTAAAATCCATAAAATATCTGCTATCCTTGATTTTAGTCTGCAATCGGTTATTTCATCCAAAATACTCGCTAAAAATTCCAAATCTTGCTCGGTAAAATCCTCTAATATCGCCCATCTGCAATCGCCCGCGATGCACCCGGCTTCGTACGGCTCATTTGTGCTTTTAGGTTTTAAGGTCATAGAGCAAGCGTCCCTTAATAAATAAAATACCTTACTTACTTTTAAATCCCCGTTTTTAAAATTTTCCTCGCACAAGTACGCGAATTTAGAACTGTAATCATGAAAATATTTTGTGTCTTTTAATATTTCGTCTAAGTTTATACCTAAAAAATCATCTTTGGTTATCGTTATTTGCCGTATTTCTTCAATCAAATTTTTTCCTCCACGCTCATTAATAAGTTAAAATTCTAAAAGCTTCGCATTAAAAGCAAGCCTTGCGTAAATTTTATCGCACTCTAGAGCCACGCCGCTTTGCAGCGCATCAAGCCTAGAGCTGATAAATTTACCCAGCCCTCCCGTCTCGTCCTCGCCGGCCCAGTCAAGCATCCAAACAAGCCCTTTTGCGATAAGCGCATCCAAAAATTCGCCGTCGTTCATCTCGCCCGTTTTCTCAAAACCGCCCGTCTCGCCCGCCGTCAAATGCTTTAGGACGCAGCACTGATCTTTCGTCATTTTCGCTCCTTTTGATTAAATTTCCGCCTACGTGGGTCTGTTTAAATTTTACTCTCAAAAAGCTTTAAGCTTACTTTTCGCAACTCTTTACACTGCAAATTTAGCCCGCGGCGGCGGGTAAAATTTCGCTATAATTTTGCCGTTTCAATAAGGAGAAAACGATGA
>NZ_CALIBB010000220.1 GCF_938045595.1 uncultured Campylobacter sp. | reverse complement strand
AAAATTCAAGCCGTAAATTTAAGCTGCAAATTTAAACCGCGATTGCGTGTTTAAATTTAAGAGCTAAATTTAAAGCTCGTCGAGCACGCGTGCCGCGCGAAGCGCTCGCCAAAATTTCAAAGCCAAGGCGCATGCAACTGCTTGCGTTAAATTTAAATAGCCTGGCGCACGCAATGCTCGGCATTAGAATTTCAGAGCCAGCCAAGGCTCGGTAAGCAGGTGTGTCGCGAGCCGTGCATGCTAAAATTTCAAAGTTGAGGTGCATGCGACTACGCGCGTTAAAATTTTAAAGCTAAGGCGCATTACGGCGGCGATTGCGTTAAATTAAAAACCGATCGCAGAGCGCGGAATTTCAAGATCGATCCATTCGCAAAGCTGTGCGTCATCGATCTATTTGCAAAGCCGCGCCCATAGATTTTTTCGCAGAGCCGCACATTGAAATTTTGAGCAGATTTGGGGGATTACAAGCAGAGGGATGCAACCGTTCGTACAAGGGGTTTTACTGGGACTGGGCGTTAGCGTGCCGATCGGCCCGGTAAACGTACTGATAATGTCCTATGCGCTGCGAAGCTACACCAAGGCGCTGTGCCTGGGCCTCGGCGCCATGAGCGCGGATATGCTGTATCTAGCGCTATCGGCGTTTGGCATATTGCAGTTAGCTAAAATCCCGATCGTTTTTACCTGCGTATCGGTATTTGGCGCGTGCTTTTTGCTCTACACGGCGCACGCGACCTGGCATGGCGCGACTCGCTCGGTGCAACCCGCAAGCGTCGAGGCTTGCTCGGGCGTGGCGCTTTACGGCAAAGGCTTTTTGATAAATTTACTAAATCCATACGTCATTATATTTTGGCTCAGCGTATCTGCCGGCACCGCGCGAACAGATTTTGCGCTTGCTCTTGCGGGGCTTGTAAGCGGAATTTTAGCTTGGATCACGCTTTTTCCGCTTGCTATATATCTAGCTCGTAGCAAGCTTCCAAACATAGTAGTGCGGGCATTTGCATATATCTCGGCGTTTATTTTGGTATTTTTTGCACTAAAGCTTCTATACGCTATAATTTTCGGTAAAATTTAAACCAAAGGATGGCTTATGAAACCGATTGAAATTCTAAAAGAGCTCATCAAATTCCGCTCGCTCACACCTAGCGACGACGGAGCTTTCAACTACGTCTCGATGCTGCTGGCGGACTTTAGCGAGGATAGATTCGAGCTAAACGGCGTAACTAACGCGATTTTTACCAAGCGCTTCGGACAGGGTCCGCATCTATGCTTTGCCGGGCACATCGACGTCGTGCCACCGGGCGAGGGCTGGGCGAGCGATCCGTTTGTGCCGGTGGAAGCGGATGGCTTTTTATACGGGCGCGGCGCGCAGGATATGAAAAGCGGCATCGCAGCGGCGATCTGCGCGCTAGCGGCGGCACGCGATTTTAAGGGCACGCTGAGCCTACTACTAACCAGCGATGAGGAGGGCGACGGCATCTACGGCACGCGCGAAATGCTCTCTAAATTGCGCGAGCAAGGTGCCCTACCCGACTTCGCAGTCGTTGCGGAGCCTACATGCGAAGTATGCTTCGGCGATACCATTAAGATCGGCCGTCGCGGCTCGATTAACGGCGTCCTCACGCTCACGGGTATCGGCGGGCACGCAGCCTACCCAGATAAATGCATCAATCCTGTCCACATTTTAGCGCCGGTTCTCGCAAGCCTCGCGGGGCATGATCTGGACGCGGGCAGCGATGATTTCGCTCCAGCCAAGATAGTCATCACCGACATTCGCGGCGGTTCGCAGGTAGTAAACGTAACACCCAAGGACGTGCGCGTGATGTTTAACGTACGCGGTGGCGTAGGGCTGGGGCTAGAAGACGTGCGAGACTACGTACTGAGGTTATTTGAGCTGGACGCTAAAGACGCGCTGTGCAACGAAAGCGAATCCTGCGGCAAGCTAGAAATGAGCTGCACCGCGCAGCTGCGAGCAGGCGCGTCGCTACACCTTGCGTTAAAAAGCTCCTCAAAGCCTTTTTTAACTCAGCGAAACTCCAAAATCGTGCAAAAACTAAGCGCTAGCGTGCAGAAGATCTGTGGCGCAGCAGCCGAGCTAAACACCGCAGGCGGCACGAGCGATGCGAGATACTTCGCGGAGTTTGGCGTGGAGACAGCGGAGTTTGGCGTGCGAAACGACACGATCCATCAGATCAACGAACGAGTAGAGATTAGCGACGTCGAAAATTTAGCTAAAATTTTTAGCGATCTGATAGAAAATTTCGGCTAATTTAAGAATTTGGTAAAGATGCGTAGATGTTCTGCGTTCTGCCAAGCTTCGCCAAATTTGCCAGGGTTTTCGCTCGTAGTTGCTTGGCAAATTTTATCTT
>NZ_CALIBB010000219.1 GCF_938045595.1 uncultured Campylobacter sp. | reverse complement strand
TACGGCGTCAAACACCGCAGCTTTATCGCGAATGTCCGCGGCGATAATGTGCGTATTGCCTAGCTCGTCGGCTAGCTTCTGTAGCCGCTCCTTGCGCCGCCCGAGTGCTATGATCTTATAGCCTTGCGCGCTAAGCGCCCTAGCGATCGCCTCACCAAAGCCGCTCGTAGCGCCCGTGATGAATGCCGTATTTTTCATATGATCCCCTTTGCGTAAAATTTTAAATTTAGTGCAATGATAACGCAAAACGGATTTAGAATTTATGAAATTTGTTCTTGCGGCGCTGGAGCGGATGAAATAATACGAAGACATTGGGCGTGCTTCTAGCGCGCATGAGTTCGTAATCGGCAGCGGATTCGGCGAGCGCACGGCTAAATTTAAAATTTTGCGCCGTTCGTTTGTCGCGGTTTGCTATAATCACTTAAATTTATGGAAAAGGCAAATGAGCAAATTTATACGATTTATCCTTGTTGGTATCTGTGTTTGCGCCACTTATGCGGGTCTGAAATATGCTTTTATACTCTTTATCACGTGGCTTATGTTTAGTGGGGTATATTTTGATGGACCGGGTACGCTGCTCGGCATACCGCTCACGTTTCTAAGCTCATCGGTTATATTTGATTATTATTGTATTGCACTGGGTTCTCATCTGCTCTTTTTATCGCTGCTTAAAGGGCGCGATGTGAAAACGCGGTGGATTTTGCCTTTATTTTTTATCATAACGCTCGCGTTTTGTAGTTTTTGCGTCTTAATCGGGCACGAAGATTATCAGCGCATAAACGCGCTTTTTGCACTCTTGCTTATCTCTCCTTTTACGCTCATCGCATATGCCATCGTTACGACCGTAATCCTTGCCAAAAATAAAATTTCGGATTATTATCCGGTCTTAATCGCGATAATTTTTGTGCCCATTCATGCCGCCAGCATAGAGATATGGGGGTTAGAACGGATATATTTTGGAGTATTTCTAAACGCGACAATACTGGGGATTTTTTATTTCACGGCGAAAATCAGGCGCGTAAATTTGATCGCATACAGACCCACACCCGACAAAATGCAAAATCTAAAGACCGTGTTATCAAAACAATACAAAGCAGCGCGACATTTTTAAACGACGATATTTTAAAGAAGCGCTAAATTTTATCCTTTTTAGGAATTCTAAATGACACTTTCGTCGCGCGCTACAAGCTTATATTCTTCCCGATAGATCTTAGCTTTACCATAAAACCTTCAAAAACTGCGCCGTTTTGCCTCTTGACACATTGACGTCGCTATTTGATCAAATTTAGACCCAGCGCGATCTCGTCGTTTTTGATCACGCCGATACCCTTATTTAGCACATTTTGCGCGATCTGTTTAACTTCTGCTAGCGAGTGCATCGCGAAGGTGCCGCACTAAAATTTATTCAGCTCAGCGACGTCCTCTTGAGGATACGCCTAAAATATTTTATGCTTACGCTCCACGCCGTCGTGATGTTAATATTTGGTTTTAATAGCAACTAGCTCCAATAAAATTTTATCTGTCACGCACAAGGTTTTTTGCGTTTTTCGATCTAAAATTTGAGTTGCAAGAATTCCATTTGTCGTTTACGGATACTCAGAATAAATATTGTGGCTATTTTATACGTGCAGAGTAAGATAAAATTTGTAGTTCTCAGGCGTGGCAAAATCACGCACCCCGTTTTACAGATGGCAAAATAAAGCGCGTTGGAATCGGCCTTCACTTGAAATTTTATTTAAAAAGCAAATCGGATTTTAGCTTGGAATAAACCTGCTCGCCTTTTAACTCACGGACGATTTGTAGTGCGAATTCCATCGCAGTAGCAGGGCCTTTCGAAGTCATTATATTTTGATCTTTTACGACATTCGCCGAATTCGTATAGCCTGGGTGAGCGATCTGATTTTCAAAACCCGGATAACAAGTGTAAGAGCCTTTTAGCACACCCGCGGTAGCTAGCGCCCATGGAGCGGCACATATTGCGCCGATCTTGGCATTGTTTGCGTCGAAGTCGCGCAGTATCTGCCCCAGCTTCTCGCTCTTTGCCAAATTTTCGGCTCCGGGCAAGCCGCCTGGCAAAACGATCATATCAAATTCCGAAACTTTTATATCGTCTAAAATTTCATCGGCGATCATCTCTACGCCGTGCGCACCGCAGACGCATTTCTTATCCAGCCCCACGGATGCTGCATCGATCTCCGCGCGGCGCAAAATATCGATCAAACTTACCGCCTCGATCTCTTCAAATCCGTTTGCCAAAACGATCGCTACTTTCATCTACGCTCCTTTATTTTAGGTATGAGCCCTGCTCGCTCGGGGCGGTCGAAATTTCAGTATTCGTGCTCCTACTAGACGAGCTATCGTATAGGAACGAATCGTCGCCTTTTAGATAAGCAATGATGTAGCCTAGCTCCGTAGCGCCCGTCTTAGCGGCGATCGGCTGCATGATATTTTTCATCTTGCCACCATAACTTAGATCTGTAGTGTATTGCGACATAGCTATCGAGATCTCTTTGGCGTCCATATCTTTGAGTTTACGTGATACTCCATAAGCTTTTTTTTGGCCATTCTCGCCGTGACATGAAGCGCACTTCTCAGCAAAGATAGCTCCACCTCTTTCTTTTAAAGAATTTATATTTCGATTTACCTTGCCGCTATGGGTTTTACTGCCTGCGACCGGAGCGTTTTTGTAGATATTTACAGTTACGTTTTCATCTTTAGAATGCTTTTCGATCAGGGATTTTAGCTCTTTGGCAAACTCACCTTTGGCTTCGAATACGTATGTATCGTCATTTGTGTTATCTGCAGCGTTTAGAGTAAAGGCAAAAAAACATGCTAAAAAAGAAATTTTAAAAATTTTCATAGAAAACCTTGATTTAGAATTTAAAAAGGGCGAAGCAAAAGCTTCGCCCTAATTTTACCCGTATAAGGTAAATAATTAGAAGCTGTATTTAGCCTCAAATCTGATGCGATCTTTTTTCTCATCAAGACCTGTGCCATAAGCATCATCAATCTTATAGTGAGAATACCAAGTTTTGAAGCTTAGCTTTTCATTATATTTATAAGAAATTCTACCTACTACCTCATATGCATTATCACCATCTGCTTTACCGTCTAGGTAATCAGCGCCGATTCTGATGCCAGTATCAGGGATGGTATAGCCTGCTACTACATACCAGTAGTGATTTTTACCACTGAAAGTTCTATAGTCTAGCAGCTCTTCACCTGGGCTAATAAAGGAGCCTTGGTCTTCAAAAGATACAAAAGAAAGTTTATCTTTATCATCAGGTTCGAATTTTAAATAACCTGCAGCTAAATCAACGCCAAAGAAACCAGCATTAGCCTCTGCTGCCCAGAAGTCTGCATCACTAGCGCCCGCATCTTTATAATCTCCGTCGAAATCAGAGAATGCGTATTGACCTTTTACGCCAAGATTGAAATCATCGGAAATATCAAAATTTAGAGCTAGCTCTGCAGCGAAAAGCTGTGCTACGTCCTCTAAAGCGTTATACCATAGTTGGAAAGATACAGGATCATATGAGCCCATAAATCCTATGCCATATAGATTATGATCGGTAGTTAATTTTCCACCTACTCGACCAATATCATTCATCCAAGCTCCATTTGAATCTATAGAGCTAATATCGCTATCATTCTCTAAAGAATCCATCCAAAAGCCGCTAATTGTCAAGCCCTCGATATCGGTACTAGTAATCTTAACACCGTCTCCATACATATCGTCGGTAAAGAACGAACCTATGCCCTGGCGACCGACTGCAATAGTGGTACCGCCGATAGTGTATCCTAAATAAGCTTTAGCGATATCGAAATCAGAATCTTTGTCGCTTGGATTTTGTGTACCGTGATATTGGCTATTTGAAGAAGAAAGCGACTCGCCATTATCTCTATCTAAGAACCTAACGCCCACTACACCAAAGAAATTATCATCGATTTTAGCTTTGAAATCTACTTCGGATTTAAATTCCCAAACGCCCTTATTACTATTTGTTTCATTTTTAAGGTGATCATGGGTATATCGCATACGAGCGTATCCGTTTAGATCCACGTCCTTGATAGCTTCCTCTAACGGAACAGCACTTGCACTCATAGCAAGAGCACCTGCAGCGACTGCTGCCGCTAAACTAAGTTTAACTAGTTTCATTTTGAACTCCTTTAAAAGTTTGTAAGCGCAATAGTAGCACAAAATGACAAATTATATGCTTAAAATAGGCTGAAAAATACTAAAATTTTACCAAATTGTTACCGAGTATTTACCGAAAATCTAAATTTAACGGGCATAAAAAAAGCGAGACCCACACAGGCCTCGCCGATTATTGAAAGGAGTTCTAATTTCGATGTGGGGATTATATCAGGCTGCGGTAAACAGACGGCAACACCTCTTTCTTGCGGGAGAAATTTGATAAAATTTTACGATGCGAAATTTTTTATGAATGAAATTTCAAGACACGAAATTTGCAAAGCGTGGGTTTTAAAAATCTACGCGACATCTTATCAGCGGGGAATACTGCACTGAAAACGAGCAGTACGCGACAAACTGCGAGAAAGAAAATTTATAAGAATTTCGCAATTAAAATTCTACGCCGGCTGTATTTCTATAATATAGAATTTTGCGGACAAAATAGCGCCATGTAGCAAGGAATTTAAGCGCGAAAGCAAGCGAATAGGAAATGCGAGCCGAGCCATATAAGTAAGATGTGCAGCGCAGAATTTCGTGAAATACAAAATTCCACAACTTATAAAATATAAAATTTATGCAGGCATCGCGTAAAGGATCAGCGGACTTTAAAGCGCAAGCAAATCGCGCAAGTCCGCCATGATTAAGAACAGAAACCATTGCCTTCATAAGAGTAGAGAGCGAACACAAAAGCGTTTCGCAAATTAAAAGCAGGCTCGCTTACCTTCAAGGGCACAGCGGCTAAAAATCGCGTAGGATTAAAAGCTGATATTTTCGCTCTCTGGTACAGCAATAGCGTCGTTTTTATGCATTTGTTTGGTCTCGA
>NZ_CALIBB010000218.1 GCF_938045595.1 uncultured Campylobacter sp. | reverse complement strand
ATCCATAAAATTGATCTTCCCAAAGGGTTTTGCGGAGCATCCTCTATCTCGATTAAAAGAGGCTTAAACTCGTTTGAATCATCCTCTATTCTTTTGAAAATTTTTAGCATTGTTTATCCCACCCTGCCCTTCGACCTATCCAGCCTGCTTATCATATAAGCTCTTGTAGTAGCCGCCCAGAGCCATTAGCTCCTCGTGCTTTCCGCGCTCTACGATCTCGCCCTTATCAAGTACTAAAATTTCATCGCAATTCTTGACGGAATTTAGCCTATGGGCGATGATGATGAAGGTTTTTCCCTTTTTAATTTCGCTTAAATTCTTATTGATGATGCTTTCACTTTCATAATCAAGCGCAGAGGTCGCCTCGTCAAAGATTAAAATTTTAGGATTATTTATGAGCGCTCTAGCGATTGCGATGCGCTGTTTCTGTCCGCCGCTAAGGCTTGAGCCGCGCTCGCCTACGAAGGTATCGTAACCTCCTGCGAGCTCTGCGATAAAATCATGAGCGCCCGCGATCTTGCTAACTCTGATGATCTCCTCCATACTCGCTCCGCTTGCGGCAAAGGCGATGTTTTCTTTGATACTGCCGCTAAATAGATAGTTTTCCTGAAGGACTACGCCGATGTTTTGCCTTAAAAGATATGGATTTAGATGTCTGATATCTATGCCGTCTATGTAAACGGCGCCCGAGCTTTGCAGATAGAGCCGCTCAATCAGCTTCGTAATCGTGCTTTTACCGCTGCCGCTTCTGCCGACTATACCTACGCTTTTGCCCGGCTCTACGTGAAAGCTGATATCTTTTAGCACTAAATTTAGATCCGGCCTGTATCTGAAATTTACGGCGTCAAATTTTATATCTCCTTCGATATTATTTAACGCAATCGGTTTATCGGTGCTCTGCTCGGTTGGAGTATTTAATATATCTCCTAGCCTATCAACGCTAAGAAGGGCTTGCTGAAACTCATTCCACAGGCCCACGAGCCTCATTACAGGAGCGCTAAATTGCCCTGCAAACATCTGAAAGGCTATGAGCTGACCGACGCTTAGTTTGCCTTCGATCACGAGCCCTACGCCGAAATATAAGATGCAAAGCGTCATAAGCTTTTGCAGTGCGGAGGCAAAGCCGCTTGCGACGTTGCTTAAATTCGAAAGATTAAAAGATGAGCGGACGTATCTGCCTAGATTTTCCTCCCACATCTTTTGCATGCTGCCTTCGATCGCTAGAGATTTTACCGTCTGCATTCCGGTTACCGCTTCTACGAGATAGGAGTTTGAAGCGGCTCCCATTTGAAATTTATCCTCCAGCCTCTTTCTAAGTACCGGCGTGATAAAAAAATATATAGCAGCAATTACGCTTATAAATGCGATTGCAATTAGCGTGAGTTTAATGCTGTAAAGCAGCATCATAAAAACGAATACGAAGCTAAATAAAATATCAAGTAGCACGCTAACGCTTTTATTTGCGATAAACTCTCTAATGCTATCTAGCTCGCGCACTCTAGCAACGATGTTTCCAACTTTACGGTTCTCAAAATAGGTCATCGGAAGCAGAGCTAAATGGCTAAAAAGCTCGCTACCCAATCTGGCGTCGATTTTAGTAGTAGTGTGCGCGAATATATAATTTCTACTTAGGCTTAAAAGCATCTCAAATATGATGGTCGCCAAAAATGCAAATGCAATGACGTTTAGCGTGCTAATGCTATGATGGGTCAAAACCTTATCGAGCACCACCTGCGTAAAAAGCGGCGTCACTAGACCGAAAAGCTGCATGATAAAGGAAGCCAAAAGCACTTCAAATACGACCCTTTTAAAGCTTAGCATCCGTTTGTAAAACCACGCAAAGCCGAATTTGATCTGAGAATTCAGAGTTTTATGAGCTAGCACTATAAACTCGCCGCTGCAAAGATCAAATAGCTCGCTCGCACCTAGCTCTTTTACGGAATTGCCTCCGTCAAATACGATAAATTTAATAGCTGCTTCTGGCTCTTGTGAGGATTTGGATAGAGGAGATTTGAATGAGCGGGGAGCGTTAGTCTCTTTAGTGGACGAATGGGATGCGCCCGCGTGGGATGAAGACGGCGCGTCGGAAGAGAACGATGCGGATGAAGATGAGTTTAAAGAATTTGTCGTGTCGCTTTTAGAGCTCAATATCTCCTTGGAGCCTGCCTCGTCTTTGGAATTTACGCTATTTATATCGGCGGCCGTCTTGTTAGCATTTGCCGCTTTAATATCCGCTTTGCTTTGCTGCTCGATCTTTAAGACATTAAAGTAGCTTCCGTCCTTTTTCTGAAGGATAAACGGCGGCTTATAGCGCATCAAATTTGAAAGATTTAGCTTTTTGATTTTAGCCTTAAACTCGCAATGCTTAGCCATACGCACCAGCTCTTCTATCTGCGGCTCCTCGCTGCTTAGCGCAAATTTATTTATAAGCGCCTTGGCATCGAATGGGATATGATTTACGGCGGCTATCAGACCTAGCGAGCCCAGGGCGGTTTGCATTAGATACCTTTGAGTGAAATTTGAAGGAATTCTATTAAGTCTATTTGAAACGAGGCTTAAATTTAGAGGGAATTTTAAAGAAATTTAAGGGATTGAGAAAAGTTGGGAAACTAGAACGATGGCGCTAGAGGAAATAATGGGCGTAGGAGTGGCCATCGAATAGATTATGACAACCGACGAGATACCCGACAGAAATATTCAGTTCAAAATCGGCTTCGGGACATCCGCGTAATATACAAAAATTTGTCATTATATGCCGATCTGATTGGGAATGATAACGCGTAATAACGTAAGGTAGGCCGCTATAGTAATTTAATATTTGCTTAAGCCGCAAAGAGTAAAATAGATGAACTTCTGAGATCATCAGTGGGGATAAGGATGAACGAAGCAAGGCTCGAAGAGCTAAAGAGGCTTTTAAAAACTGAAAGTGATTTCATTATGCTCAAGCTAA
>NZ_CALIBB010000217.1 GCF_938045595.1 uncultured Campylobacter sp. | reverse complement strand
GGGTTCTAACATGGTGGCTAGGTTATTTAAAGGGGTTGGGGTTTAAATTTTAAGGAAGGTAAAAGCAAACTAAAGGGATGGCTTCTAGCGAGGTTTTATGCAGTTTGGTTGCAGGGTCTTTTATTCTAAACCTATTGAGAAACTTGCACGCTCTACGAACGCAATAATTCATAAATGCTATAATGCCATAAGGAGCTTAAATTTTATTCTTAAGTATAGAGAATTGAGCCTTAAATCACATTCCTACTATAGATAGCGCCTTTAAGTCTATATGCCATGTGTTTTAGAAATTTCCGGATAAGCGGAAAAATAGTAAAGTAGGAGGGCTAGAGCGAAACCTATCCGCAGTTTGCCATTCTACAGCTTCCGTAATTAGCGCGTGAGCCACCTATAATCTCTTTTAAAAAGCGCTGGCTTTCCCCTCCCTCATATTACTTCATTATCGCTCTTTTCCTAAGCGTTCGCCCTCATTTTAGCGTATTGCTTTCTTTTGGAGTGCTCGCCTTTTTTGACACCAAAGACGAACGCCCGCGAGGATAGGGTTGCGATAGATTTCGATATTTTACACTTAGAGGTTTACTAAGTTGTGCTTCATTGCTTCATTACTTTTACGTGTAGGCTTTGCTAAAAAGCAATGACCTCTATCTTAAAAAAACAGCTCATACCATTTTTTTGTTTTTCGGCTATATTGTTTTCATAAGGTATTTTTTGAAATACCTTATAATGTTTTTACTAAGGAGAAAGAATGTTTTATATGTTAAAAAAGCCTTTAGGCTTTTTGAAGTAACCTTTAAAGTTTATATATTATGGTTTTTCGATGGGTTACGTTATCGGTAATGTTTTTATTGATAAGCTTAAACGCTTATCAAGCATTCTTAATCTTTAGTTCCCCGCTGGCGGTTTGGGGTAATAAGGAAAATCGCAGAGGTGCGTTATAGCTTCGCACATTAATCTAAAAAGCTTCTGTTTTAACTAAATTCTAAAGATGTAACGTCTTTTTGCCCCTAGAGTTTTTTCCCCTAGATAGCCTTCTTCTTCGTTTTATTTATTGCCTAAGTGCATTAAATTTGAAAAAGGGGGCTATCTGAAAAGCCGCGTGGAGGTAGCGCCTCCGTTAAAGGTTACGGGGCTTGCCTCGCTCGTCGCTAGCGGAGCATTTGCTCGTCTGCTACCCGCCGTTGCGATTATTCCTTGTAGGGATATTATTTCATAGGTGGAATTTTCTATATCTAAGTGGATAGGATAAACTTTTATTTCTTTCAGGAGTATTTTTTGCCTAGTACTATATTATAAATAGTATTGATCTTAATATATTTTTATCGCTTGTGGGGATATTATTTGCCAAAGCAGTTCTTTTATCATAGATAGAGCAACCTCTTAGCCTATCCCTTTTAAGGATATTTTATGTGTAGCCTTGCTTTTGATATTTTGGACTTTGCTCTAATAGAACGCTTGAGTATCTAAAGGATATTGAATCTATTTAGGTATAGAAGAGAGATTGAAGTATTGAGGGTGGCAACCCCTCATTTTTTAATCACTCTCCCATATTTTAAAAGTCTTTGGCTATCTTAATACTATACAAGAAAATAGCATAGCTTCCTCTATACTTTTAAAGAAGCCTCTAAGTCTTTAGACTTTTTATCTGTAAATGAAAGTAAAAGAAGAGATTAATAAATTTGAGCTAAGAAGCTTTTAAGATCTTTCTAATATAATCCCCTTGTTCATAAGGACGAAGAAGGCTTTAAGCTTTTATCTATTTTTATTTGTTCTTTGCCTCAAAGAACAAACATCTTACAGATAGGCGCTTAAGGCATTTAGTGAAAATGTATTAAGCGGCCTCCTTAAGATTTTAAACCTTGAGCGCTATAAGGCTTAAGCTAAATTTCTTAAGGTTTGAAACTTCTTAACTCATTTTTGCTTATTATTTAAAGTTTCCTTAAGAGACGACAAATATTTTTATATAGTTTTTTAAAAGACTATATACTGATATTCTGTAATCGAGTGTTCAGGGGAATTCTGAGGGTTGTAAAAATTCAACGCAGGACACCACTTTTATTACTAATTAAATCGTAAATTCTATGATTGATCGTTTATATCTAAAAGCCAAAAATAAGTAAGGATATAAAATGAAATTTTTTCTAATCATACTTAGTATATTTCTTTGTATTTATATTGTTCTTTCGGTGCTAAGTTTTTCACCTTGTGATATTAACGATATGTTGAGGCAAAACTACAATCGTATGGAGCAAAAATGCAGATTAAAATTGATACGACGGGCTAATAATGGCAACAGCGGGGCGCATAGGCGACTTTTCTATTTTTATGAATCTTATTTTTTAGATAGATATTGTGTAGATAAAAAGGCGCAGCAAGAATTAGACAAAGAAGAGCTAAATTTTATTAAAAAATTTCATTCTGGAAATTTAGATCTATGCACAAATAACGACTTTATAGTTGGTTTATTAAAAAAGTGCATTTTGAGGGAGGGAAATTTCACATTGTGTACCGAGCGGATCGGAAAGGAAAAAGAGATTAACATGGATGAAGTCATACATCTATATTACGCGGATAGAAAGCCGAAAGAATAAGAGCTTTCATGAAAAATAAGATTTACTTTATTGCCGCCGTTATAATATTATTTGCGTGGATATTTTATCTATATAAAGAGCAAAGCGCCTCTTGCGATATAAAAGATCTTTTTATGGGCGATACCGAAATAACAAAAGAGTGCAGAATTGCTATAATAAGGCAATTTGAAAAGAATGGTAACCCGCGCGCATATAAGCGATTGAGTTTGGTTTATGGAAAAATTTTAAGCGAAAGACCAACAGAAGAGGTTTTAAATGAGTTAGATCAAGAAGAGATACAATTTTTGAAAAAATTGTATCCCGATTCAGAAATTCTATCTAAAGAGCTATCAAATAGAAAATAATCAATTTTTATAAACGCAAATTCGCCATAAAGATAGCTAAAATTAATAAAGAAATGAAAAAGGCGGTGATTAATGGACTTAGAGCTTTTATACCAAAATTCAACGAATTCTGACAAATTCAGCATCAATTCGTTTGTCGGAAAATTTATCTATCAAAAAACTTGGTCGGATTGCGACTATTGGGAGTTGGATAAAACTTTAATGCAGATTTTGAACTTTTATCATAACAAAACGCTTCCAAGAGAAATTTTCGTCGCAATACTAGCGGTATTTAATGAAGTTATCGGCGTGGAGGACAAATCGGAAATTTATGTAAGCAATATGCTGTACGCGAAAAACAGCGACGGCGTGGTGCCTAGCATATATGATAGATTTGAAAGATTAAAGGTTCTGTGCAACAGCATCGTATTCAAAGAGAAATTTAGCAATAGCGGTTTTTGGTATGTTCCAAAGGATTAATGCAATGAAGGTTGTAAATTTTTATAGAAGTACCGCATTTGATGATAGATATGATGCAAATTCGTTCATAGGTATGATTTTGGATAATAATCTATGGTCCGATGATGAATATTGGAAATTAGAAACCGATTTAAAAAAGATTTTGCGGCATTATAAAAACAAAGAGTTGGACCCAGAAATAATGCAAGGCATTATTTCTATCTCTAATGATATATTTCTAAACGGAAGTTGGCGCGACGTAGATATAGACGCAAAAAGCGAATGTTTTAAAACGTATGAATATCAAGAAGATACAAAGCCAAATATTTTCGATAGATTTCGTCGCATAAAAAGCTTATTGTTGGCAGTTGCATCGGGGGATGAAAATTTCTATAAAATCAAATTTTTCTATGAAAATTGTACGCCGGATTCTTGTGCTAAAAATAGCAAAGACGGCGCGGTAGTTAAAATTCCATTAAAAGGAAATGCGGTTTTAAATGAATAAAAAGACGATTTTAACTATTTTATCGGGAATAGTTGAAGATGGCGATTATATCTCTTTATGGGAGATCGTTTGGGAATTAAATTCTATTAACGTTGCCAATTCGCTTAAAGTGGCGAAAGAAATTTTATTGTTCTTATGCGAGCAAGGGTATATAAGATTGTTTAGTTCAAATTGGGGTTATGATACGGAAATGAAAGAGATACGCGATAAATCTGAAATTTTAAATATTTTAAGGGATGATAAAAATTATGAGCCGGTCGGCGTAAATAGCAAATACTTTGGCGTGACTGAAACGCAGCAAGGAAGAGCTTATTATGCAAAACAATGCTAAAATGCGAAAAACAATAATTTGGACGGTATAAAATGAGAGTAAAAGCGCTTGATTTAAATTTAAGTCCGTACGTCTATTTCTTTAGTAAAGCGGAAGATTTTAGGTTTAAGATTTTTAAAGATTTCCAAACTGCAAGCGGGATAAGATCGCTGGATTTTTATGAGCTTGAGGCGTTTAGCCTAATGAAAAGCACCGAAATCTATGAGACCGACTCTATCGCTAGCACATTAATTCATAATTTTAGTTTATGCGATGAGGATGTAAGAGATATTTTAATAATGCTATTTGGGCAGTTTTATCTAAATAATCTCATAGATACCGACATAAAATATAAAACTAGCGCTAATATAAATTTAAATATGAAGAAATTTGAAGAATGGAAAATTTTAAGAGAAAATTTCTTTTATAATTTAGATAATTTTGTAGCCCGCCCATACGAACCTCTAAAAAATTATACTCGCACAGATAGTGCCTTTTGGGAAGAGCCGAATCGGTGGTGCCACCATAATATGTATATATTTATCGCAGAATGCGGCAAAAATATTATGATGAAATTTTAATTCCGAACCTCTGCAATAAATACAAACACATAGAGGTCGATATCGACGAAGAAGGAAATGTAACTAAGTGGTACGGAATATAAAATTTAGGATAATAAAATGTCAATAAAAGAAAGATTATTGAGAGAATTATGCTGCCTCGCCTCATTGGAATGTCAAGAAAAATATATGCTCAACCCAACAGAGGATAAGTATTTGTTGTGCATAGATTTAATAGGAGACTGCGAGAACGCTTGCAAAATAGCCCTAGTGGAATCAAACAGAATTTATTTCAGCGTAGAGGAGCGTAAAGCGATAGTTAAAATGCTAGATAAATTTGCAGAGTGCGATTCAAAATTTTGGGAAGAAGAGGAAAAGGCTTCTATGACAGACTATGAAGATTTTATATACCACAATAGCACCTTTTGCGGACTACGCGAGTTAGCCCTAAAAACAATTCATATTTTCGGATACGATTTGGATGAGCTCGACTACGATTAAAAGCCTTATAGGGAAAATAGAATATGTATAAGCAAATAAAAGAGCTGTTAGAAAAGAGCGGCATAGAATTGAGCGATGGTTTGAAAGAGAGCGAAATAGACAAAATAGAGCAAATTTATGAGTTTAAATTTCCAAAAAGCCTAAGAGATTTTTTGTCATATACATTGCCTATTTCGGTAGAATTTTATAATTGGAGAGACTTTAGCGATGAAAATATAAAGGAGATAAAGCAGGCTATGAACTACGTCTTTGAGTACTTAAAAAACGATCCTATTGATGAAATTTTTCCAAATGAGAACTATTGGAATACGCAAAAATGGGGTCCGATGCCCGAAGACAAATCTCGCAAGCGAGCCATTATACTAGAAGCAGCCAAAATTGCACCTAAGATTATACCTATATATTCTCATAGATATATGCCGTGTCTTAAATTACCGGATCCGCCGGTCTTATCTATACACTATACCGACGTCATTTATTATGGGAAAAATTTATATGACTACTTTTTGAGAGAATTTAGTAAAAATCCTCTTGAGCCGGTCGGAAAATGCCCGTATGTGCCTTTTTGGTCTGATTTATACTAAAATTTAATAAAGGCGAGTTTGCGTTAATCTATGCTTATTTGATTTTTAGAATTTTAAGAAAATATGCGTTAGCATAGTTGGAGTGAGGAAAAATGATAGAAGTAGTGATTGACTTTGACGAGTTGCAAAAAGACAGAAGATATATTGATGAGTGGCATGATTATTGCCCCAAAGAAATAGAGCATAAGTTATACTCATATTTATCCGAAAAGCTTTCTTTGCCGCTACGTATCGGCCCTGATGCATTCGCGGATTTCTTTTGGTTTCTGCGATTTAAGGAATGGAAAGACTATAGCGAGGAAGAGTGGGAGCGATATAAAGATAAAGACGAGTGGGAAAGCTATAGCGAATATATCGAGGAAAAAGAGGAAAACTCACGATACGGTTTAAAAAATAAGCAAGGCGTTCGAGACGATTTAAAGTTGATTTTCTTAAATTTTAATGCATTTAAGAAAAAATACAGCGATCTGGCTAGGCAGTTGCTAGACGTGATAAAATTTACGCTCTCGGAGACCGCCAAATACCCAGATCACGATGACTTGCTTGATATTCAAATAGAAATTCGAAGCTAGAAGATTATGAGGTAGCAGTGATAAATAAATTTAAGGAAAGTAGCGGATGGTATACGATGATTTGATATTTTTAAATTTATTCCGTAACTATAAAGATGAATTCGCCAAGGCAGGGCGGCATGATTTTATGGTCTATTTAGAAGAGATGGTCAAAGCCGGCGAATATGGTATAGCATTGGAAGATTTTTTGGTTCAAATGTATGAATATGATTTAGAAATTTCCTCTAATGATTTAGATATTGTAAGAAAGTTATGTGAAAATATGAGCATTGATAGTAATTTATGGTCGGTTTTAAGTACTAAGATACCGAGCGACAAAGACAAATTTTTATGCTGAAGAAAAGGCGACAATGAGAGAGAAGCACATTGTAGAGTTATTATCCTCCGCAATCGAAGGAGACGGGATCATATCCGTAGTATTTAAATTTTTCCATATAGATTGGGGATACACGCTAGAGGAGCTCGATCTAATTATAAATTTTGGTATAAAAAATGGCGATCTCCTTATAGAAGATATGCATGATGAAAACAAGCACTACGACAAAATAGATTGGCGGCTAGATAATGTGTATCAAGAGATCGTTATGGTAGATATTTACAAATATATGCCATTGCTATTTTCCAAACATCCGACGGTACCGGATCCTTATAGGCAGTTCATTACGGAATGAAATTTATTAGTTTTGTTCTCATAGTTTTAGTGCTAAATTCAATAGGATCTAATACCGATCTGAAAGGATCATTAATAGCCGCAGGCTACTATGATGAGAGCGGAAATTTTATAGATAACGGCAAGCTTAGATTAAAAACAGATACCCTAACATTCTCAAATTTAAGCAACACCAGATACGACAAATCAAATTCTTTAAGCATAGGGGCAAATTATGCTTTTAAGGATCCTCAACAGGGAGAAGGAGGCGGAAGTAAAGATGGAGGTAGCAAAGCTAGTGATAGTAAGAGCTCCGAAGATAAAAAGAGCAA
>NZ_CALIBB010000216.1 GCF_938045595.1 uncultured Campylobacter sp. | reverse complement strand
TATCGCCTAAGCGGTAATAAGCCCGTCATCACATGCGACGGCTGGTATACAAACAAGGGAGATGACGATGCATTCGAAGTGGCAATCGAATATATCGCTAAGTATCGCGCTAGAAACGGAGATGATTTTATATATTATCCAGCCATTGGCCCCGGGCAGGTGCCCAAATGAAAATTTTAATTGGATTGTGTATAGGAAATTTCATAAAAGTATGAAGGGCGCGTTTAAGCAGGTCGAATTTGAATTCAGCGTAAAAAAAGAGGATTGGATAAGGCGTTAAATTTGGAAAGGAATAAGGAAAAACGCTATGAAATTTAAAATTTTAGAACCGAGGCTTTATGAAAGATAAGGATATGGTTATAGAAGCGCGAGGGCGAATGCGGCATTGATGGCTAAAATAGATATTTTATTAAATTTGATAAATTTTGCTAAAGATATGAGCGCGATAAAAAGCGACTTGGCAAAGATAGGCTTTAATAGCGAATCGGAACTTGTAACAATAACTAAAAATACCATTGCAAACATTTTAAATAGAGTCGTCGATAAAGAAATTTCATATGATCTCCTTGAGGAGTGGACAAATTTAATCGAGTGCCGCGAGGATATAGGATGTGAGGATGAAATTTTGCAAGAGATCATATTTGAGCTGGCAAACCCTTGCCTTTACGGAGAGATAGACGAGAGGAAGATTTGTATAATTTTAGATAAAATTAAATAGGGGTGGAGCGATTCAAATGATATTAGAGAAAAATATTGATATTGTGGGCGAAAGAGCTATTTTACTAATGGCGCTAGGCTCATTATAGGCATTGGAACACAAAGCGATTACCATAGATGAAAGCCAAAGAATTTTGTTTTCACCCTATATCTCAACGCATTTGGAAAAAAATAAGGTTAATGAACACATTATAGATATAATAATCGAATGCTGCGAATTAGAGGATATTTTTGAGCTAATTCCTACAAAATATATGGAAACTTTGCAAATATTGCAGAATAGAATAATAGAAATTTTAAAGCAATACGATGAAGAATCCAGAAAAAGGTGGATAATTATATGAAAAATAGTTTCCATAACCTCCGTCTTTGCAGTGAGCGAGCGGGTAAATAAAATTTTCTAAATGTTACGATAAGAAAGTCCGTATAAATTTAAATCTTTCACAATTCCTACTTAATATTATTGATAAGGTTAGCGGTATAATAAATCACAAATTTTAGACGAATCGGCAAATTCTACAATTTAAATAGTTTTATGTATATCTCTCGATAATTATTAATTTTAAGCCATCAGCTTGAAAATAAATTAGTAGATAAAATCCTCTGATTTAGATAAAACACATTTTTCTTATACCGCAATGAAGACAAGAGTAAAATTTTAAAGTCACGATGCTATGATATAAATTTAAAGATATTGGTTGCAGAGGGTGGATTTGAACCACCGACCTTCGGGTTATGAGGAATTCGTGCGGCTAAGTAGCCATTAAGCTACAAAAATATATAATGTTTTTATGGAAGTAAAATATACTAAGCATTTTGAAAAGTGGTTACGTTCTTTGTCTGATTATAAAGCTAAGGCTTTGGTTCTTAGGCGTATTGATAAGATTAAAAATAGTGGTCATTTTGGCGATTATAAATCCGTAACTAATGCTACTGATATATATGAGCTTAGAATTTTCGTTTCAGGCGGCATTAGAATTTATTTTACTTTCAAAGGCTATACGTTGATTATTTTGCTTTGTGGCGGCGACAAATCCACTCAAGCGCGTGATATTGAAAAAGCTAAGGAAATTTTAAAGGAGCTATGATGGAACTAAAAACTTTTGAATTGTCTGACTTTTTAGATAATGACGATGTAAGAAAAGAATATTTGAATCAAGTTTTAGCTGACGGCGATTTAGAGGAGCTTAAAAGAGCTCTTTTGTATATTTCAAAAAGCTATGGCGTTGAAAAAATAGCTAAAAAGGCTAATCTTAATAGAGAGAGTTTTTATAAAATTTTCAAACCGAACTCTAAGCCTAGATTTGAGACGATCTCTAAAATACTTCGTGCCTTTGATATGAATTTGAGTGTTTCGGCTTAATATTGTAGCTTCGAATTCAAAGCTTAAAGAGATTTAGTGCTAATATTTAATCAAACATAGGTATCGTTATATACTCTACCTCTGCTTGATTTTCCTTAACGTATAGCTCAACGGCTTTTTTAGTTTCCTCATTGGAAGTTATAAAAATTTTCCTTATTTTTCTATTTCTTAAGAATGTAGCGTTTTTATTTATGTATACGTGGCAGTCTCCTATAAAGGCTCTTATGTCTT
The DNA here is from genome assembly GCF_938045595.1 of uncultured Campylobacter sp. GTDB lineage: Bacteria > Campylobacterota > Campylobacteria > Campylobacterales > Campylobacteraceae > Campylobacter_B. The sequence continues at coordinate 3,045 of NZ_CALIBB010000216.1, read as the reverse complement.
TTTGTTCTATTGGGTATTTCCAGTTTTTACATTGTATTAGTATCGTTTCTTTATCTTTGTGGCATATTACGTCGATCCCATCATCTTTTTTGCCATTGTTTAATCCATTCATATAAATTTTATAACCCTCGTTTCTAAAATATTTTGCTATGTAAAGTTCATATTCTATACCTTTTTGTAGTTTGCTATGATACGTTTTCCGTGGGCTATTTTCTACTTTGATTTTCTCATAGGCTTCAAAAATGTCTCTTTGCTGCTCTCGGCTTTTGTCTTTCTCGCTATCGTAACATGTATCTTTCGGTATTAGGTCTTTTATAAATCCTATGGTATTTATTGTTTTTGACCCTGCCTTTCTTTTTGTCTTTCTCTCGCTTCTCAAGCTCTCTTTTAGCAAAAATACTATCACGAATAAAACTATAAATATTGCTTCATTCATTTGCTAGTTCTTTTTCTAACACTTTGATTTTTATTTTTGCGAGGAAATATTCTTGTTCTTGCTCTGAAAGTTTTAGAAAATATTTTTTCAATTCTTCGGATTTTGAAGTTTTTTCATTCTCTTTATAAAAATTTTCAATTATAAAATTATATAGTTTTGGTCGTTTTTTTTCCCAATTATATAGTGTTCTTAGCTCTATTTCTAGGGCGTTTGCAATTTCTTTTTTGTCAATCATCTTGAAAATACTTCAATATTTAATTAAAATTTAAGCATTATTTTGAAATAATTTCATTGCAAGTTAAAGAATTTCAATTTATGCTTTTGTTTATTATAGCAAAAACGCTTCTTGAAATTCAAATTCTCGCACTATGCCGCGACAGAGTAAAGATGTCTAGGGCTGAAGTTAGGCGGGAGTTCCACCCGAGCACGTGGTTAAACTACTTGGGGCGTCTAGTGAAAATAACTCTTCCTTCCGCCCCTTAAGGTTTAATTGAGTTACTTTTAACAAAATCTAAGTAAAGGAAGAGTTATGGACTATATTACGCAAGACTTCAAAGTCTCCTACGAACTTACAAAGGCTATCGCAAAAAGCGGCGCTAAAGGCGAGATGAACGGACGGGCTTATTCAAGCTCCGTAAAGCTTACTGCACGTAATCAATACGAGGAGGAAAACTCCGTAACGAATTGCGTCGATCTTAAGGAACAAGAACTCATAGTTAGAATTCTTTGCAAAGACGATCTAACTGCTGGGGTGCTTACCACAAAATTCAATCAATTTTTCAAGAATAAAGGTGTTTTAAAATTTAACGCCGGGCTTCCGTCTTTCAATAATGGCGCATATACGCTTACTACCGATGAGGACGACGCATACTGGATAAATTTCTTAAACAATATGGCTTCTGCTGCTTCTCCTAAGAAATAACAAGCTTTACAAAGCCGACCCGTGTGGTCGGCTTGATAAAGTCTGCGCGTGACTTAAATTTTTAAAAGGAGTTTGATATGCCTAAGTTGGAAAAACTTTCTGCTTTCAAATCTAAAGCTGTTGTTGCCGTTAGCATTGTTAGCTTAAGTGCTGTAAGTGCTATGGCTGATGTAACTATTGGTGCTGATGGTGCTGTATCTGGTTCTCTAGATAAAGGAACTTTTATGGGTATTGCTGGTGTTGTAGTTACGCTTCTAGGTGTTATTTTTGGAGTAAAACGCGGTCTTGCTCTTTTGCGTTAAGCTCTTTCCCTCTACCTTTTGGTGGAGGGATAAATTTCAAGGTTTTATTATGTATGACTTTATCGATTTAACTAAGCTTACGATTTTTATTAATAGCTTTATGGCTGTCGTTATAGTCTTTTTCGCTGCTGTTAAACAGGTAACCGTTGCTTTGGATATTTTTAAGAATTTGGACTAAATATGTATAAGCTTGATATATCTTTGGAGCAATACAATTTTTTAATGGGTTTGAGTGGCATTTTGTGTGCTTTTTTGCTTTGCTTGTTTGTTTTTTTAGTTTTGAGTAAGCTTTAATTTACGTTTAAAGTTTTCTCAAATTTAAAGATTAACGCGCGCCTCTTTTTATTTAGCTCGCTAAATAAAAAGTAGTGGCGCAATGCGTTAATCCCACGCCTCCAAGGCGTGTGTCGCGAAGCGTAGAAAGGAAGGGTTATGCAAATAGGCGTTTTTACCGTAACGGGCGTTTTGTCGTTTGATTATTTTTTCTCAATCATAGTGTGGTTTTTGCTTATATGCTTGCCTATATGCGGCGGTTTGATTTTATTCGCGAAAAAGGTTCTTTAAGGGGGATTTTATGCTTAATAAGTTTAAATTTATCCCCCTAATCCTCCTACTTGTAGCCACTCTTTCCAATGCCACAGAAATTGGTTGTGGCTATAATTTTATTCCCAAATATGGTGCTCCTATTAATGGGTCTATGTACAAAGAAGATGACTTTTATACTTATAAACTTGCTTTCGATAGAGAAAATGAGCTTTATATGTATAGATTTAGAAAAGATGGCTCGGATATAGAAGTTTACCATTATGTTAGAGTTCATAATAATTATGAAATATTTCTTTATAAGGAATTTTCTACACAGGTTTTTTATAAGTTTGCTTGTGCTCAAACTTTTCCTACCTTTATATATCCTTTAAAGAAGTTTGATTATAGCGATGATCCTAAAATTGCTAATGCTAGATTTATCGTTGATGTTTTCGCTTACGATAGTGATTTCGCTACGCAGCATTGTAAGCTCGGTTATGATCTTGCCAATCATAAGTGCGCCGATGATTGCGAGCATATAACCGATAGAGAGTTGCGTTTTAATTGCGCTTGTAATAAACAATTCCCGGGTTCAAAATATACGGGTGCTTTTTCTACCGATCCCGATGTTTGTAAAACTCCTAATATTACTTTTACTCCAAAATGTTGCTTTAGTTGTGGCAATGGAAATTCTATTGTCGTAAATGCCGCTAATGAATATGCCGATTATGGCTGCAATTACGATGAAATAGATCATTTATATTTGGACGATCCAAAAAAGCCTGATGATAATAAAACTAAACCTGATAATAACAATACTAAGCCCAATAAACCCAATAAGCCAAGTAATCCTGATGATA
>NZ_CALIBB010000215.1 GCF_938045595.1 uncultured Campylobacter sp. | reverse complement strand
TAAACCTTAAAATATTCATAGTAGCAAGGATCTTTCCTTTCGGCATCTTGAGAAAACCGATAATCCAATGCCCAATACATTAGACCGCCGGCGATCAAAGTTACCAGCGTCAAAAACGCCTGTTGAAAGCTATTTTTCATTTTTTACTCCTTGTATATTTGGTTTAAATTTCTCCATACCTTCGTCGGCAATGTTTGGTAGAAAAAATATAGGGCTGTAGCCATACTCTCCCTTTGTTCCATATACAACGACGGATCTTCCTGTTTTTGTATAGATTAAAAAGGGTAAAGAAAGAAAGCTGCTTTATAAATTTATTCATTTTTACCTTTTAAGCAGGGTATTAGAAATTCGCTTGCCATTTCATCTTTCTCTATGGGAATTATTTTCCGATATATTATAGATCCCATTGCTAATTGTTATATCCCATCTACGCACACTTCGGCATTAAGTTCGGCACACATTTTTATCATTTCTTTGCTAAAATCTATAGCATAAACATCGTCCTTTTCTATCGTATCTACCGCTACATAGATATTAACGGTTAAATTTAATTCCGATATCCTCTTTTTAATATCGCCAAAGTTTGCTTTTAAAATTTCATACAAATCTTTTAAGGCATCGCTTGTAAATACGCACTCTTTCTTGGCAGTATAGCATAGCCAGCTACAGCTATTTCTAACCTTGCCGCGCCTTTCATCTATGTCGCCGATTTTATATTTTTTTATATAACTAATTTTATATTCATTGGTCTTCTCATCTAGGATCAAGTCCGAAAAATCAAAGTTATATTTATCCGAAGATAACCAAAAACCAACATACATGGTAGTCATTTATGCTCCTCATAAATTTACAAACCCACCGAACCTCTATAATTACCCATTAACGGCTAAATTTTAAATTATGAGATTATACTATCTCTACCGATATTTGAGCGTCGATTTTGCCGCCATTTTCTTTTAAAATTTCAGGAAATCCCAATTTTATAATCTGCTCTTCGGAGAGGCTATAAGAATAATGGATATTTGCCTCTACGCTCAGCGGAGCGACTATTTTCGCAACTTCGCTAAAAGGCAGCTTAACGTCCAATAGCGCCAAGTAAAAAGCTTCCGTATCGCTATCAAAGACATTTATATAGCAGCCTTTTATATTTTTATCGCCGCTATTTGGAGCCTTGATTATTCTTTCATGGACAGCAGTGGATTCGAAGAAGTATGAAAAACCGGGCTTAACCATATCGATGCATCCAAAAGATCTCATCTGCTCTATGTTTAAGCTATAGCTATATACATAGTAGGGATCGTCTTCATCCGATTTTACGATTTGTTTTATATCTTCTAAATCGAGATCTATTTGCCGCGAATCGGCGTAGCTCTCATCGATACCGAAAGATGTTATCTCATAATATGTCTTATAATACATATCGCGTATATGAAATTTAATTCGCTTATCGCTTAAAAGCTTTGGATCTATTTTTAAATCTAGTTTTTGCGCGTCCGATTTCGCAATCAATTCAGGCTCGAATATAAATTCTTTTCCAAAACGACCGCTTTGCCCTTTTGGAATTTTAAGTCCATACAGTTCCCGTCCATCTCTTACCGGAAAAAGATAGCGGAAAATACCTTTTATGCTTTTCATTTTTGAATCCTTCTTGTTTTATCCGCGGGTTTAGTTTGTTTACCAGTTATATAGTCAAATTGACCCAAATGCCACCCCTGCTTATCATATTTTTCTAGCGCCCCATGCCGAGAATCCCACTCGTAGATATTACCCTTTTCGTCTTTCCATCGCTTCCTTAATCCACCGCCGATCGTTAGCTCCGGTTTTATAGGCGATTGAGGTACGTGAGTGTAAGGGCGTCCTCCGCGCTCTTTTTGTAGCTGCACTCCGCCGCCGATCGTTAATTCAGGTTTTATAGGCGATTGAGGAATTTGAGTGTATGGTAGTTTTTCTTCTCTATTTTTAGGGAATATTTTTATATGATCATTTTTGTCCCAGCTTCTTGCCTGTATATTTTTGTTTTCTAAATCGTTTAGAATTCTATCATAATTTATGTTTGATCGTTCCTTTGTAGTGCCGCCATTATCAGGATATTTTCCAGGATAATTCCAGTAGGCATTGTATTGATCACCTTCATACCAGTTTATTAACCAATTTCCAAAATCTTTTGATAACTGTCTAGTTTTAATAAAAAAGATAGAAGCGGAGGCTGCCTCTATAATAGGCAGAACAGCTGCCACAGCAGCATCATCACTCTTCCTCTGATCCAGCGAGTAAAAGTATTTGGTATCGGCTACGACGGTTTTGTCGTTAGGATTTACTTTAGGCGAATAGTCGTTAAGGCTTCTGCCGTTTAATCTTAAAGCCTTTTCCGACATGCTTAGCATGCCTAGGGCATAGTTGGTAGCGAATTGATTTTGCGCGGGATCTTTAGGTATGAAAGTACCTCGTTTATTATCGCTGCGATGAACGAGCTCGTGTCGCAAAGATGTCATAAATTCTTTCGCATTGCTAATGTGCTTCGTATTGATATATATGGAATTCGGATCGTCTGAGTTAAATTTTCCTCCGCTTCCTCTATTTAGATTAGCAAATTTAACCTTTACCCCCATTTGATTTGCTATATCCTGTGCGGCTCGTTGCTTTTTAAATATATCGGCGCTAGGATCGTTTAACACGTCAAGATTTGCCGCAAGCGACATACTGTCTTTATCGTATCCGCTAACAAAGTCCCCTATATAGTCAAATATTTTATAGGCTTTCGCATTCTCAGTAGTGGCTATTAAATTTATAGCTTCGTATATCGCGCTACCCCTATTAAGCTCATCCTTTATCTCATTCCTTCCCCCTTCGCTAAACAATCTCATATCTACGCTCGCATCAACGTTAGAGTTTAGCTTGGTGGAGTATAGCTCTTTGCTTAGCTTGGAGCTGTCTCTATTTAATCTTCTAAGATCGTCTGAGTTGTATAGAGCCTTATTGTTAGGATCGGATTGTAAAGAAGCAAGCTCATCTTTGCTTAAAGAGCTTATATCTTTATCTCCTACTATAAGCTCTCCTTTTCCTATAGTAGCTAAGCTTTTACTCATATAGTAGGATAGGTTTCTATTATTAGAGTAGTTAATCGATGAAATTTTAGACTTAGGGTCGGTAGCGCTATCTTTAGATTGAGTGTTCTTGCCATCCTTTCCTACGCTCATATCTGTACTGCTTGCTTGCATACCGCTCATTTGATTTGAGCTAAAGGCGTTTGATCCTGCGGTGCTCTCTTTATCTTGGATACCTCCATCTTTACTTCCGCCTCCCTCTCCCTGTTGCGGATCTTTAAAAGCATAATTAGTTCCTATGCTTAAAGAATTTGATTTGTCGTATCTGGTGTTGCTTAAATTTGAAAAAGTTAGGGTATCTGTTTTTAATCT
>NZ_CALIBB010000214.1 GCF_938045595.1 uncultured Campylobacter sp. | reverse complement strand
AAGTAAATTCACAAAAGAGGTAATCCCTGAGATTAGGCAAATTATAAAAACCCAAGAGGATGACGCCGTAAGGGCTAAATTTAGCCCTGAGGAATTAAAAAAGGCGCTGATAGATCCAAATTTAACCACGCAAGAAAAGGTAAATCTAGTCGAAATGGCTAAAAAGCAGATCAAAGAGGAGCTAGACAAAAAGGCGGGCAAAGTAGCCAAGGGTGAGCCTATCAAGCAGGGCGAGGGCCTTACGACGAGAGGAGGCGCTGCGGCAAAAAGCGATTATAATGTCAAATTTGAACTATCCCCGAATGTAAGAGATTTAGCGAAGCTACAAACCGATGAAATTTCGGCGGATTTAGAATATTTGGCAAATAAACACCCCGAGATGTTTAGTGGCAGACCTGCCAACGTGTTTAAGCTGATCCGAGAAATAAAAGAAAACCCGACGCATTTTTACGCCAATAATAGGCTAGATTATGGGTTGATAGTCAAACGATTAGATGGCAATAAAATAGGTAAGCTTGCGGTAGAAAAGCAAACGGGTGATGTTAAACACGCAACCAAAGTAAATGATAAAGACCTAAAGAGGCTTGAGAAAATAAGCAAGGAAAAATCAGGAGATGCTGGTATTATCCAAACTTTCACCCAGCCAGGTAGCAAGCTTGAAAATCAAGGTTTGGGCTACCAAACTGCTAGTATTATACCCCAATCCTCTCAAAAAGTAAAGGAACTTCCGCCCGCCGATCTTAGAAAGGCGATAATAAACGCTAAAGACGGCAAAGAGCGCCTAGCCATAATAGAAAATCAAAAAGCAGGGATTGGAAGAAACATCGATACGAAAGCGATCATCGACGCTAACCCTCAAAGCGGCAGAGATATGGCGCTTATCGGTAGGGAAAATTTAAACAGCGATATAGTTAAATATATTTTGGAGAGCAAAAAGACAATCGCCGTTGATAAATTAGATATTCAAAGAGCGCGGGAGCTAAAATTTAAATATCCGCAAGACGTAAGACGAACTATTGGATCGGATGCGATAGTCCACGTTATGAATAGGCACGCGCGAATAGCATTTTAGTAAAAAAGAGCGGACAAAGAGCGGTAGGCCTTGACGATATAGCTAAATGGCAAGAATACGCGGATAATGCAGACCTAAGAGCGATTTCAAAAGATAATTCCGGGCGAGAAGTCGTCGTAAACGGCAAACAGATAAATGGATATTATGTAGTTGTAGAGGAGATCAAGAAAAAGAAAAACGAGCTCGCTTTTAAAACAATGTATTTTGAAAAAGGGAGATTAAAAAATAATGAATTTTTTAAAAACCTTGCGCTAGGGACGGATAATAAATTCGCTCTTACCCACTCGGGTTACGAGCCCGAAGTAAAATTAGACCCTATTAACGCAAGGTTTCATAATGATATTATACCACAAAATCTCAAAAATGCATCAATGGCTCAGTGGCAAAGCGAAATTTCTGAAGTTAAAGACGATTGGAACGGGCTAAAACGGCTAATGGATCAGATCAAGCAAAACGAAAGAGCCAAGCTATACGTAGATATAAGCGATAGAATGAAAGAACTAAGGCGAGCGGGGGAATAGCCCCGCTTTCTAGCCGCACGAAATCCTCAAAACCTATTAAAATCCTTCAAATTTAACCCAAAAATACCAAAGAGTGCGTTTTATGGGTAGATTACGCACCCGCACTTGCGCGAAAATTGCCTTAACTTTCAAAAGGAGAACGTTATGGCAATCACATCTACGGGCTTTCAAGCCCCAGCAACAAAAAGAGATAAGTTTAAATTTTACGCCAGTATCATCATTAGATATATGGCTAATCTTATTTTGCATCTGATTTTAATCCTACTAAAGGACTATTTATTGAAAATTTATCAATAAACTTTGCTTGAGAGCCAGTGGTATCATGTCCATGTCGATTATCGTAAGCTATTTACAAAATTTTATGGTTTATCGGAATGCAGTTATTGAAGATAGCAGTAGTATATTTCACAAAATAGCGTCTGTAGTGCATTGTGATAAAATTTTAGGTAGGTTTTTTAGTATCAAGAAGCGTTACGCTCAGCTTATAAATTGGCATTGCCTAATAGGTTTTGCCGATTCGTAGCGCTTAATATCTATTCTATAGCTTTCGTTAATACCTCACTTATAAAATACCCGACTGCGTTGGACTAGAGGTGGCTACCAAATTATAACGTAGCACAAGAACACAGCGTTATTAAATTTAAAATGGAATTCCATGGGGGTTGGAATTATTGTGCCTAAGCTTAAGCTGCGAGAATTTTGAATTGTATGGCTGGCGAGCTAGGACTTCGCGCATTAGGCGCAACAGCGGACGCACTAGGCTTTGATAATGCAGGCAAGAGCTTAAAAGATACCGCAGACGAGCTAGGGAAAACCTTTTCTCAAAGCGCGGAAGCAGTAGGACAAACGGGAGGTGCAGGCACTACCCGCATAATAGGGCGAGGATTAAAAAACTTTGTAACGGGTCAAGCTGCAGCCAATCAAAAGCTAGCTAGAGGCATTAACAACGTTTTAGCAGATACCGCAGATTTTTACGGAGCGGACAGAGCTAGGGATTTCTTTCGCGAGAACTCAAATTTAGCAAGCTCGGCGATAATGATATGAAAGGTTGGCAAGCAGCAGGCGAGATAGCAGATGCTACTGCACTAGCTCCTGCGATGCTAGGGCATAGCGCAAAGGCCGCCCGCTTAGCAAAAGCATTAGGCGCTAGCGAAAAGGTAGCTACTCGCATCGGCAATGCCGCAGGATCTGCGGCAAACGGCGCGATAATGGGAGGATTTACCGGAGGGGCTAGAGCTTACGGACAGGAAAAGCCCGATCTAAAGCAAGCGGGGCTTTAAAGCACTATCTGGGGTGGGGCGAATGCTATTTTAGGCGGGCTTAGCCGTGCTCCGATTTTGGCTAAAGGGGTGCTAGGCAAAGCAAGCGAACAAACGCAAAAAGCAGCGCAAGGCTTGGACTACCAAAATCTAAGAGAGGGCGTCCCGACGCCCGCTGGGACGACCGCTCCGCAAACGCGGGCGGATGGCGAATTATTAAGCCCTCCATTAAGCAGCGACCAATCGGCGCGCCTCAACCGATACTCCGATACTTCTCGGACAATGGCTACCGCAGATAATGCGGGGTCGGTCACTGATAAAACTATTATACCACAAAATTTTGAAGCGGCGGCGGCTGAGGCGTCCAACTCTCAACATAAGCAACAAGTGCTCGGGGCGCAAATGAATACCGGCAAGGAGCATTTTTCGCCGACCGATAACACTATTATACCACAAAGCTCTGTCGCAGAGGGAATTTTAAATAATCCTAATCTTTTCGGACTTGACGAAAACGTGATAAAGGCCATTCGCTCAGAGCTTAAGGAAGCAGCCGGGATTGCTCCAAAAAAGATGAGCGAAGCAGCAAAAGGAGCAGATAAGGCAGAGACCGCAGCAGCACAAGCACCTAATCTGTTTTTAGATGAGATTTTAAGAGCTACAAACCCTGCTAATAATAACGCGTATTTGGATCAGATCTTAGCAATTACCAATCCTAAAGCCATACAAAAAGAGAAGCGCGGCATTTACAACGTCGCGTATAACGGCAAAAACTCAACTTCGGTTTATCCGGATATAGACTTTGTAGAAAATGCAGTAAAGCTAGAACAAGGTAGCAAAAAGCGCGGAGGCATAGCTCATATTCAAAAGCATTTTGAAAAAGACGCAAAAGGCTACGTAACACCTGCGGAGATGACACAGATCGGCGATCGTATGCGTGAATATACGGCTAAATTTAAAAAGCCTCATATCGACGCGGACGGCGGCAGACTTTACGAATGGCAAGATAAAGATGGGGTAAAATTTAGAGTAGTAGTTTATGACGGAGAGGTGGTCCACAACCCACATTACTACAACCCCCGCCAATGATGAAATTATATCTCTTTCCTCTGATAAAAACCTTAATGCCCCCGCGGAGTTTAAGAATTCCGCAGGAGGAGGCATAGACCCCGCCGCGGTAGTCCGCAATATAGCGGAGCGCGGAGATTTAGCGCTAAGACTAGAGCCTAAAGCCGATGTGCTTTCGCTCGTCCGCGACTTTCAGGCTCCTATTAAAACTCCGATATTTGAGGCCAAAATTTCGATTGATAAGATGTTGAATCATTTGGCGGATAAAGCAGGCAGCGAGCGTAGTCTCGAATATGTAAATTTAATCAAACCTACGTTAGAAAATACATTATTCGTCGCAAAAGATGGCGAACGTAAAACCTTTATCGACGATCGCGATAAAACTTTAAAATTCTTAAGCGTGATAGAAAACGACAGAGGAGAATTTTTAGGCGTAACCGCGACGCCGCTAAAAAACACCGATTTAAAAAATCTAATAAGAAAAGGCAATATAGTTTGGGGTGGAGACACACTCTCTAGCCTAAGCACCGCGATGAGAAATCAAGGGCTAGACACCGATATTATACCACAAAACAGCGAGAATATGATTAAAGGTTTTAGCTCTAGCACAATCCCTGCTAATATCGCAAGCGCTGGAGCCGGAGCAGCCACAGGTGCAGCGCTAGATGATAAAAATAGAGCAAGAGGCGCTTTTATAGGAGCGTTGGGCGGGGCTTGGGCTAGTAAATGCACCCTCTTTGGTTTCAAAGCTAAAAGGAGGCGCTAAGGTAGGCGAGATAGCGCAGGATATA
>NZ_CALIBB010000213.1 GCF_938045595.1 uncultured Campylobacter sp. | reverse complement strand
CACCAATCTGATGCAATACGATCTCTTCAACCACGACGACAGTGTCGACATCGTTTTGGCGTTTGACTCTGCCTATAAGCCTAACAATATTGCACGCATAGTTAATGGGCAGTCGATGAGCCTCATTTTAAAAGGGCTCGGCGGTGATGAGAAATTTAACGAGATGCGCACCAATCAAAAGGTCTTAAAAAGCTTTACGATCGCGCCTAAGGGCAAGGATATCGAGATAAATTTCCCCACTGGTGCCGATCTATCGGTCGATGCTCTTACTCAAGACGGCAATTTAAAGCTCATTTTGCGCGTAAAAAACCCCGCTTTCGATCAGAGCAAGATGAGCGTAAAGAGCGAGGCGAGTGAGACGGCGCAAAGCGGTAGCAGCGGGGTTTCCGTGATGCCGATAATCGTAGCGTTACTGCTTGCGGCTGCGGCTTTCGTAGGCGTGCGAAAATTTTTATCGCACAAGCCGCAAAAAAGTATCGACGAGACATGGCGGGTTTTTGAAGACGACGCTAGCATGGAGGATGCCGATGTGGACGAAGCGGGCATAGATGAAATTTTAAACGACTCCTCTTTTAAAAATCAGAGCGGATCAAAGAACGCAAATTATTCTGACGCGCAAGAGTTTGCGAAGAAAGATGAAGCCTCTGCTTTAAATTCCAAAAATTCTAACGACTCAAAAAACGTAGATAGCGCAGATTTTTTAAGAGGCGAGAACGTGAGCGAAGAGAGTATGCGCGATAAATTTTACGATGAGGTTGCGCGTGCCGAGCGTTCGGAAGCTACGGAGGCGGACGAAAACTCTGAGAGCGCCGAGAATATAGGCACAGCGGATAAAATTTCGCCGCTTAAAGTAAGCCCTGCCGAGAGCGGCACGATGGAATTTCGCGAGGGAGCAAAAGAAAGATCGGATGCAAAAGAGCCCAAAGTCTCGGCATTTAAAAGCATTTTAGAAAATGAGCTGCTTAGCTCGGATACTGCAAGACCTAGCGACGTGCGAGTAGAGCTGGTGCGCGAAATCGACGAAAATAATGCAGCCGTAGTGCTAAGCTTCGCGGGCAAAAAACATCTAGTGGTGCTAAAAAGCTCCAACGCTATCGATTGATGAGGCGTGGAATTTCGTAACTTGCGGGCTTTGTAACCCATAAAATTTTGCAGTTTGTTAAATTTTAAAAATTGCGGAATTTTATAGCGCTAGAAATTTATGCCAAATTTAAGCCTCATCGCCAAAAGGTCGCGATGAGGTTTAAATTTGAAAAGAAAGAATGGCGAAAGCTCGGGTAAGTTTTAAAATTTAACCCGCGCCTCGCTCATATAAGCTTAATCTAAAATCTTACTTCCAAATCGACGTAGAAATTTCGTCCAGCACCTACCGCTAAAGTCTCACGCGTGCGGTTTGCGTTGATATAATGCTTATCGAAAATATTATTTACGCCAAAGCTCACGTCCGCGCCGTCAAGGACCGGGATAATGCCGTTTTTGATCTTGTAGCTTCCTCTGAAATTTGCGATCGTGAAAGCTTTATCGACGTAAAAATATTCCGTTCTGCGAGCGAAATAGGAAGCAGGTTTGGAATGAGGCTTAAAATAGTGGCTTACCTCAAAGCCTAAATTTAAATTGTGCAGAGGCGAGTAGAAAGCGTGCGCGCTTAACTTTTTGGCGTGATTGTTTATATTTTCATGCGTCTTTTTATTATAAATTCTAAGTCGTTCGAAACTCGCGCCGAAATCAAAGTCCTGCGTTTGGTAGTTTGAGCTTAGCTCAAAACCATGCCTTTTGGCTTGATCGATATTTTGATACTGCCCGTATTGTTGCGAAAAGCCGCCCGGCGGCACGCCAAGATGTGGTAGCGGCTTAACGTCAATCATATCTTTGATATTGCCGTTAAAGTAGATAAATTTCATATTGAAGTGATCGTCCGTAAAAATTTCATCCTGTTTAAAACTAAATCCGACCTCGTACTCTTTGACGGTTTCAGGCTTTAGATCGGGATTTTGGATGTAATAATACATTCGGTTGATAGGCCCTGCTTGCGATGTTTCGTGCGGCGTAGGCGCGCGGAAACTCTCGCTGTATCCCGCCAAAAGCGTAAGTTTATCAAAGAGCGTATAGGCAATCGCCGCCCTAGGAGAAAATCTGGAATCTTTAAATTTCGCGGGTTTGCCTTTGATGTCGCGATCGAATCTATCGTATCTACCGCCTAAGGTAAGCTCTAAATCATCGTGCAAGCGGATCAAGTCCTGCGCGAAAAGCCCGTAGCTATTGTATTCATTCGGAAATGAGGCAAAATCCGATAGTATGCCGTTTCGGATAAAGATCGCATCCTCCTGCCTATTTTCGTAATCGCCGCCGAAAGCGAAGCTGTGGTTTAAAAAGCCCGTGTCGAATTCCGAGATATTTTTGATCTCTAGTCCCTTACGATCGTCTTTGTTCGCGTAGTTGCCGGTAGTTGCGCCGCTGGTATAGCCGCGTTTATACTCAGCTCTGCTTTTATAGGCCTTAAAAGACATATCCACTAGCGGGCTTTGCGGCGTAAAGCTCCAATCAAAAACATAATCTCTTTGGCTTAAATTTCCGTGCACGAAGAGATCTGCGTCGTTTTGCCATAATGTCTGCCACATCGTGTGTAAATTTTCGTCGTAATCAAAGGCGCTGAAGCTGATACGGTGATCGTCTAAATTTGCGCCGATCTTAAAAAATCCAGTATCGATATGCTCGTTATTAAAGCTCTTATCGTAGTCCGGGGCGTAGTGCGTGCCGCCGTCTGCGAACTTGATATTGCCGTAGCTTGCGCGCTTGCCGTAGAGTAAAACGTCGATCGGAATTTCCTCTCCCTTGCCGTAGATTGCGCCGCGCGTGCTATGCATATTGTTTGATTCAAGCCTCTGTCCTAGCATCAAACCTACGCTTTTGCCCTCGCTTAGATAATCGCTCGCGCTTTTGGTTTGCATATTTACGATACCACCGATCGCGCCCGAGCCGTGAAGCACGGACGAGGCGCCCTTTATGACCTCGACGCGCTTTAGGATGTCGCTATCGGTGCGAAAGGATGAGATCATATTTGAGTACATCCCCGCGCTTCTGCGCACGCCGTCTTGCTTGATGATGACGCGCTCGTCGCTTTGATATCCGAATCCGCGGATCTGAAACTGCCTGCCGATCTGACGCCCCATATCCATGCTGCCGTCAACGCCCGGTATCTGCATAATCGAATCGATCACGTTGGTTTTGGCTTTCATATCCTTGGGGGTTAAAATTCCAGCCGAGCCCGCATATTTTAGGTTATCGACCGCGCTTACCGTCGCTTGCACGACGATTTGACCCAGATCTTGCGACTTTGTGGCGTTGTTTTCGGCCGCATTCGCTCCGCCTATCGTGCCTATCGCAAGCGGCACCAATAAAATTTGCTTTTTCATGCCTCGACCTTTAAAATAAAATTGAAATACATTATTATATATCTACATACTTAAATAAGGTTGAAATTTAATTTCAAAAATATTTGAAATTTGTTTTTATTGGCGGCAAGTATTGTGCTCCGTCTGGGCCGCTTACGCGCTTTGACTGCGTCTTGTCCGCACCTTGCCCGCGCCGTTTCTGCCCCCTCCGCTCTGCTCTACCTGTATCCGTTTGTATCGCGTTTCGTCTGACCGCCTCTGCGCCATGGCTTCTCGTCGCGATCCGTCTGCGCCGAAATCGAGCGGCTAAATTCGGCACTTCTATCACAGCAAAGAGTCTAAATTTAAACATCTGCGATTTACTTGCGTCTAAATTTAGGGGCTGCCCTCGTGATTTAAATCCTTCGCTTTTCGTAAATTTAGATCGGAATTTATTTGCTTTTTATTTTACAAAGGATAAAATCGCGCCTAAGAGATCGGTCGATCTAGATTATTTCAGGACTTTTTCATGAATAACGTTAAATGGTACATCATCGCAGGCGCCGTGCTAGGCGTGCTGGGTGCGACGCTGGTGCATTTCGGAAACCCGGGCAATATGGGCGTTTGCGTCGCTTGCTTTTTGCGCGATACCACGGGCGCGCTGGGCTTTCACCGAGCTAGCGCGGTGCAATACATCCGCCCGGAGATCATAGGGCTCGTGTTCGGCGGCTTTTTGGCAAGCGTGCTTTGGACGCGCGAGTTTGCGCCGGTTACCGGCAGCTCGCCGTTTGCGAAATTTTTCCTAGGGATTTTCGCGATGATCGGCTGCCTTGTATTTTTGGGATGCCCGTGGCGCGCGTTTTTGCGCTTAGGCGGCGGCGATTTGACCGCGCTAGCCGGGTTAGCGGGTCTGATCTGCGGCGTACTCATTGGGTTTTTGCTTAAAAAGCGCGGCTATGAGGCGAGCAAAGAGGCAAGACTTAGCGGCTCGATCGGAATTTTGCCTGTGCTACTGGGCGCTGCGCTGCTTGCGGCCTTGGTTTTCGGACTCAAAACGGGCGAGGGCGGCGCGCTTTTTATCTCCGCTAAAGGTCCCGGCGCGCAACACGCTGCGGTAGGCATCTCGCTGGCTGCGGGCATTATCGTGGGTGCGGTGATGCACAGAAGCAAATTTTGCAGCGTCGGCGCGTTCGGTAAAATTTTCCGCGGCGATTTCTCGATGTTTTGGGGCGTGCTAAGCGTCATCGTGTTTGCGAGCATCGCAAATATCGCGTTTGGACAATACAAACTCGGCTTCGAGGGCCAGCCTATCGCGCATAACGATTTCGTTTGGAACTTCTTGGGTATGGTGCTCGCAGGACTTTGCTTTAGCCTAAGCGAGGGCTGCCCGGGCAAGCATCTGGTGCAGGCCGGCACGGGAAATTTAAGCTCGGGCATATTCGTCATCGGCATGGCGGCGGGCGCTGCGGTCGCGCACAATTTCTTGCTCGCAAGCTCGGCTAAAGGCATCACCGAGTTCGCTCCTTACGCGGTTGCGATCGGTTTTGTTTTTGCGCTTTACGTGGGGATTTTTCAAAGGCGCGTCGGCTAACGCAGACATTAGCAGAACTTGACTCGATTCGCTGTCATACGCTTGGTGTAACGACAAACCCATGCTTTAATTGCAAAATTATATACGGTGAAATTTAAAATCGCCGTATAAAATTTTGTGCCGCTATAACTTTAAAAAGTAATTTTTGTGCCTGCGTTAGTAAATTTTAAAGTCATTCTTGCTAGACTACGCATTAAATTTTGCTAAATTTAAGGTTGTTTTTTTGGAATTTACGACAATTTTTTCGGTTTTGTTTTTTGCTATTTCGCTGATTTTTGCAGCATTTTTGTCGAATAGAACTTTTAAAATTGCTGTGGGCATAATTGCACTAATTTATATTTTTGCACTTTGCTTCGATTTGTTGCTATTTTTCGTTTTTGGAAAGCATTTCGGACTATTTGTGATAACATTTTTTCGTACCTCTATAGAAGGTGCTCCGATTGCAAGTTTTGCGCGTGAAGTTGCGATTTTGGTGATGATTTGCGTAGCGATCATATTACTTAGTATAATTATTACCGTACGCATTTTGCATTTTCGTCATAGCTCAAAGCTTAGTATTTTATTTATGCCATGTATTTTAACAGCCTTTTTTTTAAATCCTCTTTACGATGCAGTTAGAGAATATTATCTACAACTGAATCCGCCCGTAGAAGCGATTAAGAAGCAGATTTATCCGTATCTAGCCATTCCACATCCCAAGGCTCCGATAAAGCGTAAAAATATTGTCTATATTTTTTTAGAGAGTTTTGATCGCGCCTATACTGACGAAAGAAATTTTGCCAAACTTACACCACATCTAAATGCACTCAAAAATCGTATAGATTTTTCTGAAATACACCAAGTAGTAGATACTGGTTTTACTATTAAAGGGCTGTTTGGTTCACACTGCGCTGCAAATTATACGTTT
>NZ_CALIBB010000212.1 GCF_938045595.1 uncultured Campylobacter sp. | reverse complement strand
CTATCAAATTTGGCGCTTTCATCAATCAAGCGCTTCGGCGAGGCTAAATTCGGTTAAATTTTACTTTCAAAACCTTGGCAAAGCGCAAATTTTCTATTTAAAATCGGCTCTCTTTAACTTAGGCTCAAATCAAGAAATATTAAGTTCCGCCGAGCCTTAAATTTTACCAAAATCCATATTTCTTGATACCAAAGCGCTCAAATTTCAGGTAGAATATCGCCACATAAAATCAAGGCGGTAAAATGAGAAAATTTATAGTCGTTCGCGGACACGCGGGCTCGGGTAAAACGACTTTCGCAAAAGAGAAAATTAAAGAATTTAAAAACGAATATCCGCAGGCGCAAATTTATCATCTGGAAAACGATATGTTTCTAACCGATGAGGCGGGGATTTATACTTGGTCGCCGAAGCTTTTGGAAGACGCGAAGCGCAAGGTCGCCCGCGAGATAAAGCAGGCGTATAAATTTGCCCTGGAAAACAAAGCTAAAGACGTTCTTATCGTGCTTAGCAACGTGAGCGCGCGCACCAAAGAGCTGCTAAGCCTAAAAGAGCAAGCCGCCCAAAATGGATTTATTTTCGAATGCTTTAGAATACAAAATTTCTTCGCTTCCGAGCACGGCGTCGATGAAAATACGGTGATAGCGATGTTTATCAAGGTCGCAAACAACAAAATAGAGGGCGAAATTTTGATCCCGCCCGTTAATCCTATGAGCGAAAGCGTAGCGCAAAAGATCAAAGACGCGGCGGCTCTAAATAGGCGCGATCTACCCTTTGATGCGGCGCAAAATACCTACGTAACGAAAAAATATATCGCCGCCACGCAGGATAAAAGGCTCTGGAGTGCGCGTCAAAGCGAGCTTTATCCCGAGCTTCGCACCTACAAATACTCAAAACGCGTCTTTTTCAAAGCCGATTGGGATAAGGCGCTACTTGAGATGCGCGGGCTCATAATGGACGATAATCTAAATATCATCGTGCGTCCGTTTAAAAAGGTCTATAACTACTCGGAATTTACCTCGCGCAAAAGCCTTTATCCTATCGACATCACAGACGATACGCCCGTGCTTGCCGTGCGAAAGGTAAACGGCTTTTTGGGGTGTTGCACCTACGTAGATGCCCACGAAAGCGGCGCGAGCTTTAACCGCCGCGTCATCTACTCTACGACGGGATCGACCGATAGTAGATTTGCACAGATGGCGCGCGAGCACTGCTGCAAATTTGAAGAGATTTTCAAACGCTATCCAAATAAAACTTTTTTATTTGAGATCACCGACGAGAGCGACCCGCACATCGTAGAAGAGGAGCTTGGCGAGACTTTTATCGGACTTATCGACGTTAAAACCGGCGCGCAAGAGAGCGAATTTGAACTGGATAAGATCGCCGCAAGTACTGACGGAGCGCTAAAAAGACCTTTTTATAAAGATGGCGAACAGTATCTAAAAACGAGCTTTGCGGAGCTAAAAAATATAGTCAAAGAGGCGAAATTCGAGGGCTTTATGGTGTATATCCCGAGCCAGAACGATTTTTGCTTTAAGATGAAAACGCCTTATTATCTCGTGAATAAATTTTTCGCTCGCAGTAAAAACGAGGCGCTTTCCGGCAAACTGGATAAAACCAAGCTCGATGAGGAATTTCACCCTTTGGTCGATCACATCAAAGCAAACGAGCGGGAATTCAAATCCCTTGACGAGCAGGGCAAGCTAGGCTTTATAAAAGAATTTTTGGAAAAAATTTAACGATTAGCGCGGATATTTGACGCCGCGCAAATTTACGTAAAGCGTAAATTTAATGCAGCGATTAAAGCTTAAAGGAAAATGATGATATTTTTTACCTCCGATTTGCATTTTTATCACGCAAATATTATGAAATACTGCCCTAAATTTAGGGCTTTTAACGACGTAGGCGAGATGAATGAAAAGCTAATAGAGCTCTGGAATGCCGTAGTGGGGCCCGAGGATACGGTTTATGATCTGGGCGATTTTGCATTTTGTAATAAATTAAAGGATCTAAAAAGCGTCGCGCGTAGGCTAAACGGCTCGCATGTGCTGATTTTAGGCAACCACGATACGCTCATTAGCCGAAACAAAGAAGCGCTGCTACGCGAGCTAAAAGATGACGGAAATCCCATCTTTAGCGATATCCTGCACTACAAGGAGCTAAATTTTGACGGCGGCGCGGGCGCGATGAAGGACGGCAAAACGGGTATGAGCATCTGCATGTTTCACTATCCCATAGAGGAGCACAACCGCGCCTCGAAAGGTTCTTTTATGCTTCACGGGCACTTGCACGACCGCGCTTCCAGCCTGGAGGGGCGCATACTAAACGTAGGCTTTGACTCGCACGGCAAAATTTTAAGCTTAGACGAGATCGTGCAAATTTTAGGGCAAAAGCAAATCGCGGCAAGACATTCGTGATCCGGGTTAAACACGGACAGCCTCAGCATTGATTTAAGCGTAGCCTGCCACAATATCTTGCAAAAGCACCCGCATAATACGGAAATAGGCAAAGCCCGGCGGCGGCATCTTTATCGATAAGCACGCACACACCGGCTTTGCGTGGACGAAAGATAAGCTCGGAATGTATCACCGCGAGGCAAGCTCGGAGCTAAGCCGATCGTTTACTGGCCGCTTGGCGAGAAATGATCAAATTTACCCCGCCTATTTTGACTCGGGCGGGGGCGAATTTGGTTAAATTTAATGGCTTATTCAAAAATCCCAGAATTTTGATTTTATATGAAAGACGAAGTTAAATTTAAAAGCGACAAAACCTAGCTTCACCGCTTAAATTTTGCCCTTTTGCCTACGCGCAAATTTTAAAATTTGTCGCACGCTTTAAAAGATCGGTGCGTATTTAAAAGACGATTGCGCGCCTAAAATAGCTGCTCCAATCGTTTTAATAAAGCTTCGCTTCGGCGTGACGGGGCGGAGCTAAATTTTAAATTTACCCGCGCGTAATCCACGCCAACACACCGAGCGGCAAGAATGAGAAGCAGGATATGTGTTCTCTTTAGTATCAAAACCCAAAGCGATGCCGCCTTTTGCGCGGTCTATGAATACGGGGTGTATGAGATAGCAGGGTAAAGGCGAACTTAACGCGCTCGGCGAAATTTCGCGGAATTTTGCCGATTGTCGCGCGCGGTTTTATCTAAGCTGCTGCAAATTTTATCCGTAGCTGCCGCGATCTTGCCCGCGTCCAAATAAAATTTCACGAAATTCCGTAGAATTTTACGCTAT
>NZ_CALIBB010000211.1 GCF_938045595.1 uncultured Campylobacter sp. | reverse complement strand
GGGACTTTTAAAATAGGCTAAATAGCGGAAGTCCGAGAAAGGGTTTTTGGCGCGAGCGCAATTTGAGCTTTGCGGACATTTTGAAGCTTAATAGAATATAAAAGTGCGCTAAATTCGGGGTTTTAAATTTAAGAAAAGTCCGAAAATCAAATCCGCAGGAATGGAGCTTAGACGTAGGTATCAGGGGAGTGGAATATATCGCCTTCGCCTAGGCTCTCGCTTTTAGCCATACAAGTTTTGCAGATGCGGTAGAATAGGACTTTGTCGGTTTTGGGCTCGATTATGCGCGCAATGCGCTGTTTTAGCTCGGCATAAATCCGCTCGGAGACGTCTAGCTCAAATACCGAGTAGTTCGCCCGCAGCCCGTAGCCTTCTAGCAAGGCGGCGAGTTTGTTGCGGCGCTTAGTTTTACAAACATCGTAGCAGATGATTAAATTCATTGAAATCTCCCGATGAAAGGCTTATATTTTTCGTTTTGGGTTACGGCGCGTTTTAAGGCGTAGGCTTGCCTATCTATGATATCCTGCGCTTTTAGCTGTTCGCCTCTGTACTGCGTGCAAGCGAAGAGCTTTTCATTTACGTTTTTGGCGATATTTTGCCTGGTTGCGACAGATAGGAGCCCGTCTTTTATCTCAAAGGGCTCGTTTTTATTGACCATCGAGATTACGGCGCGATCGACGATGAAGGCGCGAAATTCCTCTATGAGATCGAAGGCGAGAGTGGGCTTTTGCTCATCAAGCGCGTGCAGATAGGATACGTGGGGCGAGAGACCCACAGCGGCAATGGATTTTAAAATTTTTGAATAAAGGATCGCGTAGCCGTAGTTTAGGGCGGAATTTACGACGTCGGTAGCGCCCTGCGTCACTCGCGCACTAAAGCCAAACTCGTAGTCGATCGCTTTTGCGATAGCCTGCCAGTAGGAGTTTGCGGCGCTTCCTTCAAAGCCCATAAGCTCGCTTACGCTTGCGGCGTCAGGGACGCGAAGCTTTAAAATTTCTTGCATCGCTTTAATTTCGGCGCCTAGATTTTTATGGTATTTGCCTAGATATTTTAGATAGTTGATCTGATTTTTTAGCTTGCCGGTGATGAGCTGCTGGGCGATGCGGAGCGATTTTTTGGTAGTTAGCAGCGAAATTTGCGAAGCGGCGGTTTTGGGTATGGCAGAATTCGCGCTAATGAGCGTGGCGTAGCTGAGACTGGTCTTTTCGTCGATGAAATTTATGGAAATTTTCTTTTTGGCGCACTCTTTGATGACGGCGGAGCTAAGCGAAATTTGAGCGTTTATGATGATCTGGCTGATTTGATTTATGGGGAATTTGTGCTTGATAGCGCCTTTGCTTTTTAGCACGAGCTTTCCTTGCGACAGAGCGAGGAAGTAAAAAGGCGTCGTGATGTGGATAATCGAGCTTTGCGAGAAGGTTTTTAGATATTCGCGCTTTTTAGCCTCAAGAGCGTTTTGGACGGATTTGACGGCGGGACGCTTGGCGTTTTTGAAGTAGGTTAGAATTTTAGCCTTTCTAGCCGTTTTGCTTAGTTCGTAGGGGAAGTTTAGGTTTATTAAGGCTTCTACTAGCGTCCGCTTGTCTGCGGTTTTTAGAAATCTGCGTATTAGGCTCGTTACGACCTCGCCAAAATGCAAGCAAAACCTATCTTTTTGCAAAGGCGAGAAAAGCTTAAGCGAGATAGCCTTTAGATGATACACGTAGGCGTTTAAATTTTCTACGCTTTGGCTTATTGCTTGCTTTTTGGCAGAGCTTGCGAGCTTGGCTAGAATGCGCTTAAATTTTTCCTCGCCGATACTTAAATTTGCGCCCTTAAAGCTTACGCCCAAAAAGACAAATTCGCTATCTTTGCCGTGAATGGAGGTTTTGGCTTCGTTTAGAGATAAGCTTATGGTTTTTAGGAAATCTTTCAGGTGCGCGAGTTCCCTCTCGACGGCTTCATATGAAACAAAAAACATAACGAAATCATCGGCGTATCTAACGAACTCTGTACCGCTTTGCTCTAAAAATTTATCCATTTGATTTAGGTAGATATTTGAGAGCAGCGGGCTTAGGACGTCGCCTTGATGAACGCCTTTTGCGTGAGCACGGTAATCAAAGCGCTCGAAAATTCCGTTTTTGATCCAAAGCTCAATGAGCCTGATTATTCGAGCGTCGCGGATATTTGCGCGTAAAATTTCAAGCAATTTTTCGTGATCGATATTTTCAAAGAAATCTTTGATGTCGGTTTTGACGGCAAATTTATAAATTTTAAAAAAATCGCGGGCGCGATAGATTGCATTGGCGTAAGATTTGCCGATGCGGTAAGCGTAGGAGCGGTTTGAAAAGCTCTTGTCAAAATAGCTTGAAAGTTCGCGAGCGAGGATATTTTGCGCAAATTTATCTTTTAGCGACGGGATGGCTAGTTTGCGAAGCTCGTCCTTGGCCTCTTTTGGGATAAATGCTCGTTTTAAGGGCTGCGGCGAATATGAAAGATTAAAAATTTCGTCCTTTAGCTCGGCATAAAATACGTCCGTGCAAATATCATCAGCACTAAGTCCGTCAAGCCCCAAAGCGGTGCGCTTTAATCTTTTTAGCGCGTATTCAAAGGCGCCTGCGGTA
Source organism: uncultured Campylobacter sp. (assembly GCF_938045595.1). GTDB lineage: Bacteria > Campylobacterota > Campylobacteria > Campylobacterales > Campylobacteraceae > Campylobacter_B. Next base: position 215 of record NZ_CALIBB010000211.1, on the reverse strand, counting down.
AAAATATCCTCTAAGTTTAGATCAAACATGACGCCTCCTTGTCATTGCATTTAGCTAGTAAATATCGAGCAAAACGCGCCGATACCGTAACCCACGGCGAAATTTATCCGCTCTGTAACTCGCGGCAAAATTTGAATTCTGCGGTACAATTTAAATCCGCTCTGCCTTTATCTTGCCTAGCCCAAAAACCGTGCTTTTGCCGACCCCGGTAATTT
>NZ_CALIBB010000210.1 GCF_938045595.1 uncultured Campylobacter sp. | reverse complement strand
GCTATTATGGTATATATATAATATTTAAATTTATCTATATTTTTTATAGCTTTAACGAAGAACAATACAGATAAAAATTCAAAAATATAAAGATATGTATGATAATCTTTTGGCATAAATGCAGGCATAGAAACCCATAAAAAATTAGTAAATACTGCAGCTATAGCACTGTTAAAATTTGGAAAAAACTGAGATAAAAGTTTATAAAAGACATAAATCTCTATATAAAATATAAAAATCCCGATCAATCTAAAGGTAAAAAAATCAACGCCGAATAATTTTTGATAAAAACTATTTACATATACAAATAACGGTGTCCAAGGTAAATAGAAATCTTTACCAGGGGTCAATCCTTTATTATTTAAATATCCAAATGTTTCCCACCACCCATCCGTAAATGGCATATATTTATTAAAAGTCAAAATATTCAATGCTACTGGAATCAAAAGAATCAAATAAACAGTATAACTGTCGCGGAATTGTAGTTTTTTCCCCTCTCTCATGAAATAACAAATCCCCTAATTGCTTTTATAATATACTCTATCTTCTCATCGCTCATTCCAGGGTATACCCCCACCCAGAAACTATCCTTCATTATCTTATCGGTATTTTTTAGCTCGCCTGAAATTTTATAATCGGCTCCGAGTTCAAGGTCTGCAAATAGTGGATGCTTGATCATATTGCCTGCAAATAAATTTCTTGTTTGCACGCCCACCTTCTCTAGATGCTCGCTAAGCTCGTTTCTACTAAATTTTGCCCCGTCTGCAACCGTCATCATAAAGCCGAACCAGCTAGGCTCGGAATGCGGCTGAGCTTTAACCAAAATGAGCTCCTTTATATCTTTTAAGCCATCATAAAGCTTTTTAAAATTTTGCCTACGACGCTGCACAAAGTTAGAAAATTTCTCTATCTGAGCGCATCCTACGGCAGCTTGCATATCAGAGGCTTTTAAATTAAATCCGAAGTGCGAATAAACGTATTTATGATCGTATCCAAGCGGTAGCTCACCAAATTTTTGCGAAAAACGCCTGCCACAGGTATTATCTACGCCGCTCTCACACCAGCAATCGCGCCCCCAATCACGCATACTTAGCATAATTTTTTTAAGTAGCGGATTATTCGTATAGGTAGCGCCACCCTCGCCCATCGTCATATGGTGAGGCGGATAGAAGCTACTTGTGCCTATATCTCCCCATGTGCCGGTTGACTTGCCCTCATACAGTGAGCCCAGAGCGTCACAGTTATCCTCGATAAGCCACAAATCGTGCTTATCGCAAAATTCCTTCACGGCTTTTATATTAAAAGGATTTCCTAGGGTGTGAGCTACCATGACGGCTTTCGTTTTTGGGCTAAGCGCAAGCTCAAGCTTCGTATGGTCTATATTAAAATATTCAAGCTCCATATCGACGAAAACTGGAACGGCACCATATTGCACGATAGGTGCAACCGTCGTAGGAAAGCCTGCCGCTACTGTTATGACTTCGTCGCCCTTTTTTATGCGGCGCTCTTTTAGAAGTGGCGAGGTAAGTGCAAAAAATGCAAGTAGATTTGCGCTGCTTCCGCTATTTACCAAAAATGCCCATTTTACGCCAAGCATTTTGGCAAATTCTTTTTCAAATTTTTTAGAATATGCGCCATATGTGAGCCAAAAATCAAGTGAACTATCTACTAAATTTACCATTTCGTGCTCATCAAAGACTCTACCTGCGTAATTCACATGGCTTTTGCCGGGTTCGAATTTAGCGTGCTGCGCCGGCTCATGAACCAGTCTATAATACTCTTTTGTCTTTTCTAAAATTTCTTGTTTTAATTCTTTTTGATTCATTTAATATTCCTTATAATTTAGCACATATTTACAAACTCTAGAAAAACCATCTTCGGCTTTCACCAAATTAAAATTTCCCCATCCAATATCTCTTAATTTCTGATCGCTAAAATTAATAAAATTTTCTCTTTTTTTCGCTATATAACTATCATTACTATTCCTATTTACATATTTAATATTTAATTTTTTATTTTTTGAATTACTCAAAATAATTTTAGCTATTTCTAAAATACTTTTATATTCTTGAAAATTGCCAACGTTATACGCCTCCCCTAGTTTTCCATCAAGTAAAATAGTAATATACGCCGATATAGCATCTGTAATATAGCAAAATGGCCTTTTCGCCTTTCCATCGCTATACAATATTATATCTTTATTTTCGCTAATGCACTTTATAAAAAACGAAAATACTCTCGAATCATTTTTTATATCTACTAAGGGAGTATAAGTATGAGCTATCCTAGCTATTTTTACATCAATATTATACTGGTTAACATATGATTTGCAAAGAGTCTCTCCAAATATTTTACTAACAGAATATGTAGATCTAGGATCAAATATCTCTAAATTAGAAGTTGGAGTATCCTCAGTAACATTTGTAGAATCTAAATTTCCGTATATATCACAACTAGAAAAAAATAACATACTTTTTATGTGCTTTTCTTTTATAAATTCCAATAAATTATATATCCCAATTGAGTTTGGAAGCATAACATCTACTGGGATAGTAGAGTAGTATTGAGGACTGGCTAAAGATGCGGCATGAATTACATAGTTTATTTCACAGTTACAACTAAGTGGATGAAGTAAATCATCTTCCATAATAATAAAATATTCTTTATTATAAAATTCTTCATACATACTAATAGCTTTACTCTTATTTCTAACTAAACAGAATATTTTTATATTATAATTATATGCCTCATTTAAATATATTAAAAACATTACAAAATATCTCGCCAGCATTCCGCATGCACCAGTTATAAGAAATGAACTATTATCAAGTCGCTCTAAATGCATTATCTTACTCGCAATTTCTTGCATATCATTATTAATAATTACACTTTCAAAAACATGGTTATTGTACTTTTTCATTTATTGCTTAGCCTTTTTTCAAGCATTTCGATTCTTTTCTCATCCTCGGACTTGATTCTGTGATAATACCTACGCTTGCTTTTAAGCCAAGCTAATTCAAATTCAACGCCAGCTAAAATTCCGGCTTCCATATTGTTTACAGCATCTTTGCAATATACGATCTTTCGCGTTTCGTATTTATCAAGTAGTCCTTTGGAAATGAGATATTTAATAAAATCGCATGACTTCGCGGATATGGCTCCACCTAAACCGCATTTTAATCCCTTAGCTCTCGCTTTAGTAAAAATATTTTCACAATGTTTTAGCATTTCATCACTATCTGCAAAGCTCCTATCTTTACCCATCGAACTTGTAAAATCGACTCTTCCGATTGTTACGCCAGAAAGAGTATTTATATTAGGCAAGGATAGAATATCATCAAAATTATCATAGCAGGTTATAGTTTCTACATTAATCGCAAATTCTATGTCATTTCGATTATCCTCAGCAACGAAAGTGTTTATAGCTCCCAAAAATTTACTAACGGCAAATTTTGTTTCTGCCATCGGTGCTATGATACCATTTACACCTAGAGTAATAGCGTTATATATATCGGTTACCGCTTCGACACCTCCAATTTTCATAATAATAGGAAGCCCAACTTTAGAGGTAATATCTTTTAGCCTACAAAGCTCCTCCTGCCTGCTGCCTTCATTCTCGTACTCTGCTTTGATCTCAAAAACACCGTATTCGTCTTTAAGTCTTTTAAGAATATCGATCATCTCGTATTCTAAAACATTCATTTTAGCTCCTTAAAATTTTATTCTTAACATCCAGCAATGTAATATTATTGCCAACTAGAATTCCTTTACAATTAAAATTCTTTGCCATAGCCATATCACTTTCTATCCTATCACCTACCACAACGATATGCTGTTTATCAAGCCCCCAATCCTTACATAAAATTTCGAGCATAAAAGGATTTGGCTTTCCTACTATATCCAGCTTAATTTCTTCATCAATACTACCAAGTATTGCACTTAGCATAGCATTGGCACCAGGTCTTAAAAGACCATTTTCTACCGGGAAATTTTTATCTGTATTTGCCACTATTATTCTACGAGATTTTTGTAATGCAATAAGAGCTCTTGATAAAATTTCATAGTTAAAATTTAAATCAAGCCCAATTACCACGGCTTCACAACTATACTCATCCTCGACATTTATATCTGCATTCGTTAATTCACTTTTAAAACCACGGCTACCAACTAAAAATATATTTCTTAGATCATTTCTTTGCAAAAATATAGCACTAGCATAAGCTGAGGTATATATTTTATCTACAGTAGTTCTTATACCCATATGAATTAATTTATCTAAAATTTCAACTCTTGTTTTAGTTGAATTATTAGTAAAAAATAAGACATTATAACCATTGGATTCAAGCTCATCTATAGTTTGCAAAGCAAAATCGGCAATTTTACTCCCAAAATAAATAGTCCCGTCTAAGTCAAAAACTACAGCTTTATTCATCTACCGGCTTAATTATCATATTTTTATAAAATTCTTCTCGCGGCAAGAACGGAAACATATCCTCAAGTGGCTTTGAAACCATTTTGCCGTCAGGCTTTATCTTAGACGATAATTTTGGCTCCATTTTTTCAGTAGGCGAAAGCATTATTTCACAAACTACCGCACCTGGTTTGGATAGAATTTCCTCCAACTCCCCTTTTAAATTTAGCTGATTTTCTATCCTGCAGGCTTCAAAGCCATAAACCTCTGCTAATTTTACGATATTAGGAAAGCTGACGCCGCTATCTTTATCCGAGCCTACCTTGTGCCCTTTAAAAAAGTTGTTTTGAGTATTTCTGATAGAAATATAGCCTGCATTATTCAGAACAAAGATTTTGATCGGAAGCTTATTATGAATTATTGTCTGAAGCTCTTGAATATTCATCTGCAAGCTACCTTCACCCGTAACGCAAATCGTATCTTTTTTACCATTTGCGAAACAAGCACCGATTGCGGCAGGCAGATCGTACCCCATCGAAGCACAACCCGAATTTACTACCACCTTTTGATTCTCATATAAGCGCAAGCTCTGATAAGATGAAACACATGCCGTACCGTTACCGAATACATAAACTAAATCTCGTTTATGATTAGATAGCACATCGAAGAAATTATATGAATCAACCCACTCTTTTACATTTTGTCTAAAAGGCTCAATCGTAGGATAATTTTTTCTGTAATTTTTGCAAATTTCAAGCCAAAATCCAAAATCCAGCTCGTCTTTCAACGCAGATCGCAAATCCGATATAAAAACCTTCGCATCGGATTTTATCTTAATATCTGCGGCAATAGTTTTTTTGTTTAGTTCGTTTTGGTCGATATCAACTAAAATTTTTTTGGCTTCTCTGCCGAAGAATTCCCAGTTATAGCTGACTGCACGGATATTTAATCTAGCACCTATAGCAATGATGAGATCGGAATTTTGTACGACAAAATTTGCCGCTCTATTGCCAATAGTGCCATATCTACCAAAAAACAGCTCATGGTCATTTCTAACGATATCGTATCTAGCGAAAGTACCGATAACGGGGATTTTTAAAATTTCGATTAGTTTTAGAAATTCTTCGTTAGCGCCGGCAAGCGTTACGCCGTTACCTACAATGATAACGGGGCGCTTCGCAACCTTTAACGCATCTAGAACCTGCGGGATTTTTGTGTCAAACTTCGTCGCTTCGGGGATTTCAAATTCTATCAGATCCGCTTCGTCCACCATCGCGCCTTGTATATCTAGCGGCACATCCAGCCATACGGGCCCCGGTCTGCCGTGTTTAGCCTCATAAACAGCTTTTTGCAGATGAAATTTTATGCTATTTTTATCCGTTATCATTACGGCGTATTTTGTGATAGGTTTTACGATGTCAATGATATTGACCTCTTGATCGCCGAGCTGACGCAAATTTAGCTGAGGCTGCGAAGCGATGGTAGTTTGGAATTTCACCTGTCCCGATATAATCATCGTAGGGATTGAATCCACCCAGGCACCGTAAACGCCGGTAATCGCGTTCGTCCCGCCAGGACCCGTGGTAACATACGCGATACCAATCTTATTTGAGACGCGCGCATATCCCTCTGCGGCTATCGCGCAAGCCTGTTCGTGATGGTTACAGACATACTCTAAATTTTCATTTTTGCCAAGCGAATCTATCAGGTGCATATTGCCGCCGCCTGAGACCATAAATACGGTCTTTGCAGTATCTTTATGCTCGGCTATAAATTTTGCTATAAAATCGCTAACTTTTATCATCGCATCATCTCTTTTACGTAGTCGTTTAAATTTTGTTCGGTATCGATCGCGCCGTTTTCGTAGAAATTTTTATACCATTTTACAGTTTTTTCAAATGCCGTTTCACTATCCCAAACTGGCTTCCAACCAAGCAGCGCATGTGCTTTAGAGCAATCAAGCTTTAATAAATTTGCCTCATGCGGCTGATCCGTGTCGGAGCCGATTTTAAATTCTATCTTATCCCAATATCGCTTGGCGCTTTTTAGTACATCAAGCACCCTAATCGCGCCATCATCGCTAGGACCGAAATTCCACGCGCTGCCGAATTCCTTTCGCCCTTCAAGCAACTTTTGCCCCACGAGCAAATAGCCGCTAAGCGGCTCAAGCACGTGCTGCCAAGGGCGTGTCGCATGCGGATTGCGGATCGTTACCGCTTCATTTTTAGCAGCTGCGCGCATAACGTCGCAAATCAATCTATCTTGTGCCCAGTCTCCGCCGCCTATAACGTTACCTGCGCGACACGTAGCAAGCAGCGTTTGATGCTTTGTGCCGTAATCTTTTTCATTAAAAAAGGAGTTTCGATATGAACTAGCCAGAAGATCCGCGCAGCCTTTCGACGAACTATATGGATCATATCCGCCCATAGGATCGCTCTCGCGATATCCCCAAACCCATTCTTTATTTTCATAAGCCTTATCACTTGTGATATTTACGATCGCGCGAACGCCTGCTTTTCTACAAGCTTCAAGGACTTTTAATGTGCCGATGACATTGGTTTCGTAGGTTGTGATAGGATCGGCATAAGATGGGCGTACGAGCGCCTGAGCGGCAAAGTGAAATACAATGTCTGGTTTATAAGCTGCAAAGACTTCGTTTAATTTAGCAAGATCCCGTATGTCGGCGATTACCTGGACGATATTTAAATTTAAAAGTCCTATATGATTTGGCTCTGTAGGCGCCGGAAGCGAATACCCTATCACTTTCGCGCCCAAGCGCTGCAGCCATAGACTAAGCCATGAGCCCTTAAAACCGGTATGCCCTGTAAGCAAAACTGTTTTGCCATTATAAATTCCGGAGTATAAATTTTGTACTTCTTGTGTTGCTATAACACTATTCATAAACTACCACTTTTTCCAAGGGGCTTTGCCACTATCCCATAGCTTTTCCAGCACTTGCTTATCGCGCAAAGCGTCCATCGGCTTCCAAAAGCCATAGTGTTTGAAGGCGCAAAGCTCGCCGTCTTTAGCTAAATTTGAAAGTGGAGCCTGTTCAAACACCGTCGCATCACCATCAGTAATATAATCAAAAACTTTAGGCTCACACACAAAAAAACCGGCATTTATCCAATTTCCGTCACCTTTAGGTTTTTCAAAAAAAGATGTAATTAAGCTTGAATTATTAATATCTAAAGCACCGAATCTACCTTCCGGCTGAACCGCCGTCATGGTGGCAGATTTACCATGAGACTTATGAAATTTTACCAATTCATCTATGTTCACATCGCTAACGCCGTCACCGTAAGTAAGCATAAAACTCTCATCTCCCACATACTCCTGTGCGCGCTTGATTCTACCGCCAGTCATAGTATCTAGCCCGGTGTCAATCAAAGTAACTTTCCAATCTTCGCTTAAAGTTTTATGAATCTTCATATTATTATTTTTGATATCAATCGTTACGTCGCTTCTATGCAGGAAATAGTTTGCAAAATACTCTTTTATATAATAGCCTTTATACCCAAGAAGCACCACAAATTCATTAAAGCCATAGTGGCTATAAATTTTCATAATATGCCATAATATCGGTCTGCCACCAATCTCAACCATTGGCTTAGGTCTGATGCTAGTTTCTTCGGCAAGCCTAGTGCCAAAGCCGCCAGCTAAAATTAAAACCTTCATATATTCATTTCCTTTTTACTCCCATATACAAGAGGTTGCAAGAGAGAGAGAGAGAGAGAGAGTTTATCTACTTTCAATTTTATCAAAATGCACCTTAGACGAAAATAATAATTAGCTAAATTTTATTAAAATAAGAACAAATTTATGATTTATAAAGTAGCAACCTGCCCTCTTCATAAAAATCTGAATTAAAATTAAAACATAGACTAGCCAAATTAAAAACAGATTTTGGTGAAATCTTTAAGATTCCACCTTACCGTCACGACGTCTATGGTGTCGCTAAATTTACGCTACGCCTTTTTCGGCGTGATCAGCATATTTACGTAGCGGCCCTCCAGCGCAGGCGCCTTATCGCGATCGGCAACTTCTGCAAAAAATTCGTCCCAAATTTTATTGAGCAAATTTACGCCGATTTCCGGGCTTGACATCTCGCGCCCTTTTAAAAATACGCGAAGCTTGACGTGTTTGCCGCTACTAAGGAATTCTTTCGCGTGTTTTACTTTGTAATTAATGTCGTTTTGAGCGATTTTGGCGGACAGCTTGATCTCTTTGACCTCAATGATTTTTTGCTTTTTTTTCGCCTCTTTGAGCTTTTTTTCCTGCTGATAGCGAAATTTGCTGTAGTTCATGACCTTACAAACGGGCGGCTTTGCATCGGGCGCTATCAAAACCAGATCCACACCCTCTCGCTCGGCGATTTGCAGCGCCTGCGCCTTTGAAATTATGCCGTAAACCTCGCCGTTGTCGCCTATGCACCTGACTTCGCTAGCCGGAATGTCCTCGTTTAGAAAAACCTCTTTGCCTCTGCTCAAAAATTCACCTCGTTTAATTTAGCTTTTACGAAATTTAAAAACTCATCCAGCCCTAAATTTCGCTGTTCGCGCGCCCTGCGATCGCGCAGAGCCACGCTGCGAGCCGAAACTTCATTATCGCCTAGGACGATGATGAGCGGCACCTTCTGCTTTTCAGCCGTTCTGATTCGTTTATTTAGCGTCTCGTTTTTATCTAAAATTTCGCCGTCAATGTCTGCTTCGCGCAGCAAATTTAAAATTTCTTTCGCGTAACTTGCGTGCGCCTCGCCGATCGGCACGATCGATACCTGCGTAGGACAGATCCAAAACGGAAGCTCGCCCGCGGTATGCTCGAGCAAAATCCCCACGAAGCGCTCGAAGCTTCCCAAAATCGCGCGATGCAGCATCACGGGCTGCTTTTTTTCATTATTTTCGTCGATGTAGCCAAGCTCGAAGCGCGCAGGCAGGTTAAAATCGACCTGCACCGTGCCGCACTGCCATTTTCGACCGAGCGCGTCGGTGATTTTGATGTCGATCTTAGGTCCGTAAAAAGCGCCGCCGCCCTCGTCTAAGCCGTACTTTAAGCCCTTTTCGTCAAGCGCGTCTTTTAAAGCCTTCGTCGCGATATCCCAAACCTCGTCGTCGCCGACCGCCTTTTGCGGTTTGGTCGAAATTTCAAGCTCGTATTCAAAACCGAAAGCCTTCATCAGAAGCTCAACGAAATCTAAAATTTCATAGACGTTTTCTTTGATCTGGCTTGGCATCACAAACAGATGCGCGTCGTCCTGGGTAAACTCGCGCACGCGGAAAAGCCCGTGCAAGACGCCGCTTTTTTCGTGGCGGTGCACGACGCCGTACTCGCAAAATTTAAGCGGCAGATCGCGATATGAGCGGATCTCGCTTTGATAAACCTTGATGTGACCGACGCAGTTCATCGGCTTGATGCCGTATTCTTGCTCCTCGATCGTCGTAAAATACATATTTTCTTTGTAGTTGCTGTAATGCCCGCTGATCTTCCACGCGTCGGATTTTAAAATTTCAGGGCCACGCACCGGCTCGTAGCCGCGCTTGCGAAGCTGCCTATAAAGGCGCTCCTCGAGCTTTATACGCATCCTCGTGCCCGCAGGAAGCCAGATCGGAAGTCCTGCGCCGATCTGCTCGTCAAAGGTGAAAAATTTCATCTCGGCTCCGAGCTTTCGGTGATCGCGCTTCTTGGCTTCTTCTAGCATCGTAAGGTGCTTTTTAAGGCTATCTTTATCGGCAAATACGACGCCGTAGATGCGAGTTAGCATCTCGCGCTTCTCGTCGCCGCCGAGATACGCCCCCGCGATGCGCGTAAGCGCGAAATTTTTCAAAAATTTTGTATTTTGCACGTGCGGGCCGCGGCAGATATCCTCAAACTCGCCCTGCGCGTATAGGCTAACCGGGCCTTCGGGGATGCGCTTTAAAACCTCCTGCTTAAGATCGTCGTTTGCATATTTTTTCGCGACCGCCTCTTTAGTGGAGGCTATCTTTTTAATCTCTAAATTTGCCTCGGCGAGCGCGCGCATCTTTTTTTCGATAGCTTTTAAATCCTCTTCGCCGAGCTTCTCGCCATTATCTTTGCTGACGCGGATGTCGTAGTAAAACCCATCCTCGATCGCCGGTCCTACGAAAAATTTAGCGCCCGCATAGAGCTCGCGCACCGCCTGCGCCAAAAGGTGCGCACAGGAGTGGCGGATCACCTTTAGCGCGTCCTCGGAGTTATCGAAATATATCGGCTGCGCCTCGCTTGCGCGCTCGCCGATACTTTGAGTATCGTAAATTTCACCGTTAAGTTTATACGCGATAATATCGCTCATTGGCTTGTTTCCTTTTTTACCGAATTGTCTTTCTTACACTGAAAGAACGAGAGCTAATTTTAGCTAATCAATCCTTAACGATAAATTTAAAAAATATTAAAATTAAAATTTTTGATTCTTTTTTCGCAATAAAAAATACACGGCGTTTGCGCAAAGAGCACAAATCGCCATCACACTTGCGAGCAAAAACGGCTTATTAGCTCCCACTGCACCCACGATAAACGAAATAGCCCCGGCGATGGCAAATTGCGCAGTTCCGAGCACCGCCGAAGCTGCGCCCGAGTTGCCGTCCTTATACAGCGCCATCGCAAGCGTCG
>NZ_CALIBB010000209.1 GCF_938045595.1 uncultured Campylobacter sp. | reverse complement strand
CAGCTCGTAACGCTTGGCGCTGCGGAGGTGACGCTCGATCTAAAGGGGCTTAGAGAGGATGTTTTGCATGAGAGAGGATGAAATTTTAGAGCTTTTCGCTAGGATAAAAAGCGGCCGCGTGAGCGAGCAAGAGGCGCTAAAATACCTGAAAAACTACCCTTATGAGGACGTGGGCTGCGCCAAGATCGACACTCAGCGCGCACTGCGAAACGGCGCGGGTGAGGTGATCTACGGCGAGGGCAAGACGGATGATGAAATTTTGCGTATCGCTAGTGCGATCGGCGCGAGAGGGCAAAATATCCTGATCACGCGCACGAACGAGCGGGTTTTTGGGCTGGTGCGCGAGACGCTGCCGCAGGCGGAGTTTAACGCTCGAGGCCGCGTCATCAGCGTCAAATTTAAAGAGCCCGCGCTCACGCAAAGCTACATCGCGATAGTATCTGCCGGCACCGCCGATGGCGCGGTCGTGGAGGAGGCGTACGAGACGGCGAGATTTTTAGGCAACGACGTGCGCAAATTTAGCGACGCGGGCGTGGCCGGGCTGCACAGACTAATCGCAAATTTAGAGCAGATACGTGGCGCAAAGGTCGTGATCGCGGTTGCGGGCATGGAGGGCGCGCTAGCTAGCGTGCTTGCAGGCCTCGTGAGCGTGCCGGTGATCGCGGTGCCCACCAGCGTGGGATATGGGGCGAGTTTCGGCGGGCTGGCGGCGCTGCTAGCGATGCTAAACAGCTGCGCAAACGGCGTGAGCGTCGTAAATATCGACAACGGCTTCGGCGCCGCGTACAACGCGAGCCTGATAAATCATCTCTAAATTTACGTCCGCTGCGCGGGTCAAATTTAACGGCTAAATTTAAAAGGAAAGCGTTGCGAGGGGAAAATTTAAGAGAGCAAAATGCCATGTCCAAGGACGCGCAAAAGCGTGCGCAAAAGGCGCAAATAAGGCAAAGCGCGAGGGCGAGGCCAGTGTTTTTAGCCGCGGCGATTCTGATTTTAGCGGCTGAAATTTACATCGCGATCTGCATAAAGGGCGGTTTCGTGCGCCACTACGCGGGCGACGTTTTGGCCGTCATCTTGCTTTACGCGTTGGCTCGGGCTATTTTTAGTGCGCCGCCGTCAAATTTGCCGCTTAAAATTTTCGCGTTTGCGGCGGCTTTGGAGCTAGCGCAGTATTTTGGCGCCGTGCAAATTTTAGGCATAGAAAATAAAATTTTAAAAGTAATGATCGGCGGGACGTTTGATTTTGCCGACCTGCTCTGCTACGCTGCGGGCTGCGTTTTAGCGGGCGCGTATGAAAAATTTGAAAAAAGGAGAAGCGATGGATAAACAAAAAGCCGTTCAAAAGATGACCGAGGTTATGGCGAAATTCGTCGGCTACACGGGCAAGGTGCTGCCCGACGACGTGACGGCGAAGCTGCGGGAGCTCGCCGAGCGCGAGACGCAGCCGCTAGCGAGAGAAATCTACAAAACGATGTTTGAAAACCAGCGCCTTGCAAAGGAGCTAGACCGTCCGTCCTGCCAGGATACGGGCGTGATTCAGTTTTTCGTGCGCTGCGGAGCGAACTTCCCGCTCATCGGCGAGCTCGAGGAACTGCTGCGAGAGGCCGTACTGCGGGCGACGCGCGAGGCTCCGCTGCGCCACAATAGCGTCGAGACATTTGACGAGTACAACACCGGCAAAAACGTCGGCAAGGGCACGCCGAGCGTATTTTGGGAGATCGTGCCGCAAAGCAGCGAGTGCGAGATACACACCTATATGGCGGGCGGCGGCTGTAGCCTGCCCGGCAAGGCGACCGTGCTGATGCCGGGCATGGGCTACGAGGGCGTCGTGAAATTCGTCATGGACATAATGACCAGCTACGGCATAAACGCCTGTCCGCCGCTGCTAGTCGGCGTGGGCGTGGGTACCTCGATTGACGTGGCGTCGCTACTATCTAAAAAAGCGCTGATGAGACCTCTTGGCTCGCATAATCCAAACGACCGAGCCGCGCTAACCGAAAAACTACTCGAAGAGGGTATAAATAAAATCGGCCTGGGCCCGCAAGGCATGAGCGGCGCAAGCTCCGTGATGGGCGTGCATATCGAAAACTGCGCCCGCCATCCTAGCGTCATCGCCGTCGCCGTAAACGTAGGCTGCTGGTCGCACCGCAAAGGCCACATCGTCTGGGATGAGCAGCTAAATTTTGCCGTAAAATCGCACAAGGAGTTCGCGCTATGAGTAAGAAAATTTTAACCACGCCGATCGCGCCCGAGGATCTAGCGGATATCAAAATCGGCGACGTGATCTATCTAACCGGGCACATCGTCACCTGCCGCGACGTACCGCACAGACGCGTCGTGCAGGAGGGCCGCGAGCTGCCGCTAGATATAGCAGGCGGCGCGATCTTGCATGCGGGGCCCATCATCAGAAAAACAGACGGCGGCAAAGAAAGCTTTGAAATGGTCTCGGTCGGGCCCACTACTAGCATGCGGATGGAGAAATTTGAGCGCGAATTTATCGCTAAAACGGGCGTGCGCCTGATAGTGGGCAAAGGCGGTATGGGCGAGGGCACGATGAGCGGCTGCAAGGAGTTTGGCGCGATACACTGCGTATTTCCCGCAGGCTGCGCGGTGGTGGCCGCGACGCAGGTCGAGGAGATCGAGGGTGCGGACTGGACGGAGCTTGGGATGCCCGAGACGCTGTGGAAGTGCCGCGTGAAGGAGTTTGGTCCGCTCATCGTCTCGATAGACGCGCACGGAAATAACCTTTTTGAGCAGAACAAGGTCAAATTTAACGAGAAAAAGGACGCGGCGCTAGCTGAAATTTTACCGCAGGTGGGGTTTATAAAGTAGTTAAATTTTAGCGGTTTGGGTTTTAATTTGTACGCCTTAAATTTTTACGCCCTGCCACTAAATTTTAAAATTTATCGCTCTAGCGAGGGTAAATTTTAAGGGCTTTGGGCGGATAGAGCGGACGATCAATAAAACAGACGGCGGAGTTAGGCGCGAGATTAAATTTATCTGCAAATTTAGCTAATCGCGAGGGATAAATTTTAAAAATTTAAACCCATAAAGCTGCTATTTTCTAAAATACAAGCTTTAAAAACGACGCTCCGCGAGCTTGCCGAAGCTTTTTCGTAAAATTTAGCGCTATTTTTTCGCTGTGAATTTCACACTTGCATAGAGGTAGCTTGCAAGCCCTAGCGCGCCCAGTATCGCGCCTGCCTCGCCTATGTGCTCAAGCCCGAATTTCGTTGCGATCTGATGCCCCAAAAGCGCTCCGCCGCCGATGCCTACGTTATAGATTGCCGAGTAGATCGATATCGCGACGTCGGTAGCATCCGGAGCCAGCGCCAAAACCCTAATCTGCAAACAAAGCCCAAAGCCAAAAATTCCCACTCCCCAGACGAAAGCTGCGAGCAGCAGCGCCGCGTCATTTGCGACAAAAGCTTTTAACGTCAGCACCGAGGCTAGGATAAAGAGGATCGAGCAGATTAAAAAGGCGTTTGGAAAATGGCGATAAAGCTTTGAAAAAAGCACGCTCGCAGCGATTCCAGAAGCACCGAATGCAAGCAGGACGTAGGTTACGAAGTGATCGCCTGCAGGGTTAAATTTCGCTACGAAGGGCTCGACGTAGCTATAGGTCGTAAAATGCGCGCCTACGATCAAAAACGTCAGCAGATACAAAGCAAGCAGCATAGGGCGCTTTGCAAGCATCGGCAAGCTCGCAAGAGAGCCCGCGCGCCTGCTTGGCAAAAACGGTAAAATTTTCCAAAGAAACAGCGCCTCCGCCGCCGCAAGCGCGCCGATCGCAAAAAACGTAATTCTCCAGCCCAAAAGCTCGCCGACCACGCGCCCCAAAGGAAGCCCCAAAACCATCGCTAGCGAAGTGCCCAAAGCCAGCATGCCGATAGCCTGCGAGCCTTTATTTATCGGCGCTAGGCGCACGACGAGCGATGAGGTGATCGACCAAAAGATCGCGTGCGAAATCGCGATGCCTAGTCGCGCGATTACCAAAACGGCAAAATTCCACGCAATGGCAGCCAGGGCGTGGCTTAGCGTAAATAGCGCGAAAAGCCGCAAAAGCAATCTCTTGCGCTCGAGCTTTGAGGTTAGCAGCATCAGCGGCAGCGAAAGGATGCTCACCGCCCACGCGTAGATCGTGATGATTAGCCCCGTGCCAGTAACGTCCATGCTAAAATCCGCCGCGATGTCGCTTAGCAGAGCCACGGGGATAAATTCCGTCGTGTTAAAAATAAAGGCGGCAAACGCCAGCGCGATAACTCTCGTGTAAGCGATTTTATGGACGTTCATCGGTTTTCCTTTGGGCTTTTAAATTTGGCTTTAAGTTTAGCGCATTTAGCGGTTTTTAGCTTTTCGAGTTCTGCTTGAAATTTTAAAATTTTAAAATTCCGCGCCATATATACGTGCCGCGCTAAATTCTAAACGGGGGATTATAGCTAAATTTATCCTCCGCGCAGCTTGCGGAAATAGAATTTACGCTCAAAACGCAAAGTCGCATGGGGTAAAATTCACGTAGCGATCGACCAGTGAAAATTTAAAATGAAATTTGCGCTGCGCTCGGCAGGAGGCAGTAAAATTCCTTATATTTGGCAGAATGCGCTGAAATTTTATATGCTGCGATGTTATAAGCCATAAATAAAATTTCGCTACGTCGAGCTTGGATGCGTATGGCGGTTAAAGCTTTGTTAGTGGCAAATTTATTATCCAGTCTTGTTGCGATATGAAGTCTTTTTATCTTGTGGCAAGTACATTTTTAAATTTCTTAATTTTCGCGTATTCCCGTCATTTGATATTTGGGTCAGAATTTCAAGCCAGACGGCTAAATTTGCATTTAATCTCTACCGCTGCTCGCGATCTGCGCTTAAAGTATGCAAAATTTATTTTCAAGGCGGTGAAAGAGCTCGTCTCAAATCGTCCGCAATGCTCGTCTAAAACTGCCAGCAGATCGCGCTTGTAGCCCGCCTGCTGTGATAAAGCTTTAGAATTTTATTCGGTTTGCGAAGCATTTAAATTTTTAAGCAATAAATATGTAAAATTAGTGAAATTTGATAATTCCAAAGGACGAAAAATGGCAAAAGTTATGAAAACGATGGACGGAAACGAGGCAGCGGCTTACGTCTCATACGCCTTTACCGAGGTCGCGGGCATCTATCCGATCACGCCTAGCTCGCCTATGGCGGATTACACCGATATTTGGGCGTCGCAGGGCAAGAAAAACCTCTTCGGCATGCCCGTTAAAGTAGTCGAAATGCAAAGCGAGGGCGGCGCGGCGGGCACCGTGCACGGCTCACTCCAAGCGGGCGCGCTTACGACGACGTACACCGCATCGCAGGGGCTTTTGCTAAAAATTCCAAATATGTACAAGATCGCGGGCCAGATGCTTCCGGGCGTCATTCACGTCGCGGCGCGCGCGCTTGCGGCGCAGGCGCTCTCCATCTTCGGCGATCACCAAGACGTCTATGCCTGTCGCCAAAGCGGCTTTGCGATGCTTGCAAGCGACAGCGTGCAGGAGGTGATGGATCTGGGCGGTATCGCGCATCTTGCGGCGATTAAGGGGCGCGTGCCGTTTTTGCACTTTTTCGACGGATTTCGCACGAGCCATGAAATTCAAAAGATCGAGGTGATGGACTATGCCGAGTTTGATCGCCTGCTCGATCGCGAGGCCGTGCGTAAATTTAGAGCTAACGCGCTAAACTCCGAGCATCCTAAAACTCGCGGCACGGCGCAAAACGACGACGTATATTTTCAGACGCGCGAGCTAGTTAATAAATTTTACGACGCGCTTCCGGACATCGTCGCGGAGTATATGAGCGAAATTTCAAAGATCACGGGGCGGCCGTACGCGCCTTTCGTCTATTACGGCGCAAGTGAGCCGCAGCGCGTGATCGTCGCGATGGGCTCGGTCAATCAAGCCCTTGAGGAGGTGGTCGATCATCTAAACGCGAAGGGCGAGAAAGTAGGCGTGCTAAAAGTGCATCTCTACAGGCCTTTCAGCCTCAAATATCTCTTCGCCGCGATGCCTAAAAGCGTGCGTAAAATCGCCGTGCTCGACCGCACGAAGGAGCCGGGCAGTCTCGGCGAGCCGCTGTATCTGGATATAAAAGCCGCATTTTACGGGCACGAGGACGCCCCACTCATCGTGGGCGGTCGCTACGGTCTAAGCTCTAAGGACGTTGATCCGGCCCAGCTAATCGCCGTGTATGAAAATTTAAAGGCGGACGAGCCTAAAAACGGCTTTACGATCGGCATCAACGACGATGTGACTCATCTATCTCTACCCGTGGGAGATAAAATTTCGCTCGGCTACGAGGATGAGATAGAGTGCTTGTTTTATGGCCTGGGCGCGGACGGCACCGTGGGCGCGAATAAAAATTCCGTCAAAATCATTGGCGACAAGACCGATCTTTATGCGCAGGCGTATTTCGCCTACGACAGCAAAAAATCGGGCGGCTACACGCGCTCGCACCTGCGCTTCGGCAAAAGACCGATCCGCTCGACCTATCTCGTCTCAAATCCGCATTTCGTCGCCTGCTCGGTCGCTGCGTATCTGGACATCTACGACGTCATCGGCGGCATCCGCGAAGGCGGCACCTTCCTTTTAAATTCCATCTGGGATGCCGAGCAGACGGCGGCAAAGCTTCCGAACAAGGTCAAAAAAATTCTAGCCCAAAGACGGGTAAAATTTTACATTCTAAACGCCACCAAACTAGCACGCGATATAGGGCTCGGAGGCCGCACCAATACGATCATGCAATCGGCGTTTTTCAAGCTTAGCGGCATCATTCCGTTCGAGCAGGCGCAGAGCTATATGAAGGAATACGCCAAGAAAACCTACGCCAAAAAGGGCGAGGCGGTCGTGGCGATGAACTGCGACGCGATCGATAGGGGCGCGGACGCTTTGGTGCAGGTAGCGATCGATCCTGCGTGGGTAAATTTAAAAGATGACGCGGCGGATACGAACGATAAATACAAGGGCGACGAATTTATAGAAAAGATCGTAAAGCCGATGAACGTAGCGCGCGGCGATAGCTTGCCGGTGTCGGCGTTTTTAGGACACGAGGACGGCGGGTTTGACGCGGGCACGACGCGATTTGAAAAGCGCGGCGTGGGCGTCATGGTGCCTAAATGGATCGAGCAAAACTGCATCCAGTGCAACCAGTGCGCCTTCGTCTGCCCGCACGCAGTAATCAGAGCGTTTTTGCTAGACGAAAAGGACGAGGCCGCCGCGCCTTTAAATTTAAAAGAGCACCTGCTAGAAGCCAAGGGCAAGGAGCTGAAGGGGCTAAAATACAAGATCCAAGTAAGCCCGCTAGATTGCACGGGCTGCGCGCTCTGCGCCGAAAACTGCCCGAGCAAGGAAAAATCGCTCGTCATGGTGCCGCTTGAAGAAGAACTCGCGAAGGGCGAGCAAGAAAGCGCAGACTTTTTATTCGAGCACGTAAGATACAAAGACGATTTGATGGACAGATCAAGCGTCAAGGGCGTGGGATTTGCGCGCCCGTATTTTGAATTTCACGGCGCGTGCCCCGGATGCGGCGAGACGCCGTATATCACGCTGATCACGCGACTTTTCGGCGATCATATGATCGTAGCCAACGCCACGGGCTGTAGCTCGATATACGGAGGATCGGCACCTTCTATGCCGTACCGCAAGGACGAGAACGGCCGCGGCGTCGCGTGGGCGAACTCGCTTTTTGAGGATAACGCCGAGTTCGGGCTAGGAATGAAGATCGCAAGCGAGACGCTGCGCCATAAGGTCGAGGATCTGATGCTAGGCTCGCTCTCAAGCGTGCCAAACGCGCTAAAGGCGCTTTATCACGACTGGATCGAAAACAGAGACGATACGCTAAAATCCGCTCAGATTAGAGATAGGCTGGTGCCGCTACTAGAACAAAATTTGGACGCGCCCGGGGTTCGTGAAATTTTAGAGCTGAAGCAGTATCTAAACAAAAAATCGCAGTGGATCATCGGCGGCGACGGCTGGGCCTACGACATCGGCTACGGCGGCCTCGATCACGTGCTGGCTACCGGCGAGGACGTAAACGTGCTGGTACTGGATACGGAGGTTTATTCAAACACCGGCGGACAGAGCTCCAAAGCTAGCCGCCGCGGCTCGATCGCGCAATTTACCGCAGGTGGCAAGGCGGTGCAGAAAAAAGACCTCGGTCAG
>NZ_CALIBB010000208.1 GCF_938045595.1 uncultured Campylobacter sp. | reverse complement strand
GTATAATTAAGCGTCAACATAAAATTCCGCGGCTCGCCGTAGTAATTATTCATCCCCGCGACGCGATTTTGCGTATTTTGAAAATACTTCTTATCCGTGATGTTTTTGACCGCAAAATTTACGCTAAAGTGCTTGTCGAAATGATAGCCGACGTTTGCGTCCCACAGCGTGTAAGCCTTCTGCGGCGCGGCATAGTACGCAACGTTTTCGCGATATATCGAAGCGGTTTTGCTCTGATAGCGCATGCCGGCGCCCAAAGCGATCTTACGATTTTCGCCGAGCGGAATTTCATAGTTCGTATAGAGCTTAAACAGATGCTTCGGAATGTAGCGTTTGGCGTTTGCGCCCTTGCTATAATCGACCGCTGCGGAGGTTCTTTCCGTCTTTAAATAGACGCTGCGGTTGAAAGTATATCCTGCGAATAATTTCCAATTCTCAGTAAGCGAGCCTTGTAGCTCGGCATCCACGCCGCGGCTTCGCACCTTGCCCTCGGCGATGGAGTAGTTCGTATTAAGAGGATCGCTCATCGCCCTATTTTTCTGAATGATCTGAAATAGCGCGACATTCGTATTAAGCGCGCCGTCAAAAAATTCTCCCTTCACGCCGGTTTCTAAATTATAGCCGACGACGGGATCTAAAATTTTACCGTCTTTATCGCGCGCGGCTTGCGGCTTAAAAATTTCGGCATAGCTTGCGTACCATGAAAAATTATCCGCAAAATCCCAGACCACTCCCGCATACGGCGTGAAATCCGATTTGCTCGGGCTTGTGCTATGCGAAGCCGTACCGCGCAAAATATTATAATAATACCTGCTGTAGGTTACCTTCGAAAAGCGTCCGCCGAGCAAAAAGTGGAAATCGTCGGTTAAGTTTAATCTAGTCCCGAGCGAGATCGCGCGCTGCTTTATGGTAGTGGAGCTTCGGTCTTTAAATGTAGCGGCGCTGCTCCAATCGGGTTGAGCGATCCTTGAGCGGTCCCAATTATAAATATTCATCCCCAGTGACGCCATAGACGAATCTCTCGTTCTAGTCTCGCGCCAATTAAGCTTTTCGTTGCTAAGCGAGCCGTTTAAGAAAAAGTCGTGCTTCTGCCCAAATGCTTCGAATTTACCATCTAGTCCCGTTTGAAACCCGATCTCTTTGGAGTCGTTATCGTAAATTCTATATCGCACCGTATGCGACGTGGTGCCGTTGTAAGGATCTGCCCCGCCGAGCGCTCCGAATTTTAACATGCTATCGCTATCGGTATAATTGAGCCTCGCATAGGCTTTCAGATCATCGCTAAATTCGTGCGAAAGTTCGCTGTAGGCGTTAAATTTTTTATATTCGATCTTATCCCAGTTTGAGCCGAAGTAGCTTCTGCGCGGTAAATTCAGTAAATTTCCATGATTGTCTAAAACGGGCACGCCGTAAATATCATATACGCCGACGGTTTTTTGCCACAAAAATCCCGCGCTAAGAAGCGTCTTATCGGCCACGTCAAATTCCGTCGAAACGCCGACGCCTTCGCGATAGCCGTTGCGCGGATAGTCCTTAAATGAGCCCGTTTTACTTAAAATTCCGATCAGCCGCGCGCGTGCCGTACCGCTTTGATTTACCGCGTCCGTTACGTCGATCATGCCGCGATAATTATCCCAGCTACCGCCGCTTAGACTTGCGTTAAAGCCGAACTGATCGCTCGGGCGCTTTCGGATTAAATTTATCGTGCCGCCGGGCTCGCCGTTGCTTTGCGTAAGGCCCGCTACGCCGCGCAGAACCTCAACGCGATCGTAGAATTCCAAATCGGTAAATTCCTTCGATGAGCCCAGTGGCCCGAACACGGAGCTAGAAACCGAGCTTGCGATGCCGTCTTCTTGGATATTATCGACATAAAAGCCGCGCGAGACGATGCGATTGCCGCCCGCGTCGTTATTTAGCGAAATGCCGGTGGCGTATTTTGAAAGAGCCTCTTCGGCGTTGTGCAAGCTCAGATCTTTTAAAAGCTGATTGGAGATGACGCTTATGGACTGCGGCGTTTCTCTTATGCTTAAATTTAGCCCCGTCGCGGTGCTCATATTGCCCGTCGTATAAGAGCCCGTGCCCTCGGTAGTGGACAGATCGGCCTTGCCCGTGACGTTTATGGTGCCGAGATTGTCGTCGTCCAAACCCTGCAGCGTAGAATTTGCCGCGCTACCGCTTTGCGGCATGGAATTTTGTGCAACGCCTTTAGTAGCGGGGCTTACGACAGCGTTGCCCTGCGACGCGGAATTTGCAACGGTAGGGTTTTCAGGCTTTTGCGCAGAGCTTTGCGACGACGAAATTTTAGAGGTGGAGCTTGCGGCGGATGAGTTTTGAGAAGTGCCACTATTTTGCGCCGCAGTAAGCCAAAACGGCGAGCAAAGTAGCGCAAAAGAAAGTAAAATTTTACCCTTTTTCATAAAAATCCTTTTTAGATTTTATAATCCATATCAATTTACTGGCGGGATTATCTTACAATTCTTCTTAAATAACAATAAAATTTTTAATAAACTAAATCATAAAATTTTATATGCAATTACTAATTTAACGGAATTTAATAAGATCTATTGACGAATTTTTAAGCAAAATTTCTATGAATTTTAAAAAGTATATGAATTTGAAAAACGAAGGATTAAAAAATTTAAAATTCTAAAATTCCGCCGCTTTAAAATAACGTAAGCGACGGAATTTAGCGTTTATCGGCGTTTGGTCTTGCGATTACGATAGCACTAGCACCGGTACAAGCGCATTGTGCAAGATATCCTCGGAGACGCTGCCTAAAAAGAGCTTTTTGAAAAATCCCTTCGTAAAGGCGCCGGTAGCGATTAGATCGAGGTCATTAGCGCGGCGATATTTGATGATCTCATCGGCGGGCACTTCGGCTTGGATGCATTTGAAAGTGGCGTTTTGAGTGCCTAAAATTTCGCGCGCCAGATCCAGCATCCGCTCGCCCTCTGCGGCATCGAGATTGATGTGCAAGACATGCTTATGTGCGCTCGCAAGAAGCTTTGAGCTCTTTATAAACTCAAGCGTGCGTTTCGCCGCGTCAGTGCCGTCAAACGCAATGAGCACGGAGTTAATCGGTGAAAATTCCTTATTCACGAGCAGCGATGGCACGTGGAGCTCCTTTATCAGCACGCTTGCGTTAAAGCCTACGTCCTCGTTATTTGAGCCCTTGATACCGAGTACAAAAATTTCAGCTTCGTCCTTGTACTCGGCGATAACGTCGATGAAATCGCCATCTTTAATGATCTTACTCGCCTTTACGCCCGCAGCAGTCGCGGCGCAGATATATTCATCCAGCATCGCTTCAGCTTCTTCGTGGTCTTTTTCCGCATCCACGCCGCCTAGTGTGGGACTTCCGTAGCTATTTGCAAGGATATCATTCTCTCCTAGGACGATCCCGCCTGCGGCTAGCCCATAAAAATTTTCGCCAAGCTCCGGGATTTCAACCACGTGAATAAACACGAGCTCGGCACCCAAGGTTTTAGCGACGTAAATTCCGTAATCTCTAACCGCCGGGGCAAGCGCATTTTGATCGACGCAAGTGATGACCTTTTTCATTTTTCGTCCTTTTAAAGATAAAATTTTGACCGAAATAAGCTTATCAAATTTTGCATAAAAGTTATTTAAATTCGGCGAACTTGAATTCGGCGCGGGCGATTTTGTGAAATTCTAAAGCCGCGTCGTAATGGATTTGTGAGGTGCGGGCGCGCTTGTGGCAAGCTAGCTTAGGCTCGGTGCGACAGGCGATCGAGCAGTTGCAGCGTAGTAGGCGGCTAAAAAGCGTTGCGGACACAGCATGCAAGGTACAGCGCGGGCGATTTTGAAATTTATTAAGCCGCTAAAAGCGCGGTTAAAGCGCCGTTATTGCGGTTAGCAGCCCAAAGATGATCCCCGGGAAATTCGCCGCGGCGAGCGGATAGTCCTTTTTAGGCTTTAAAAGACCGTAGCTGACCCATATCGTGCAGTTTATCGCGGCTGCGAGCGGCTGGAGAAACGGGACTTTGTTGCCGTCTAAATTTGCCATTATGTTCGGCACGTAGGATACGTACATGATGACCGACAGGCATGTGCCCGCCCAACCTAAAATTTGTAAATTTCTTTCGCTCATTGATTTTCCTTTTTAGAAATACGTTTCAAATTTGCAAATGAAACGGAGCGGGATTTTAATATATTAAAAATAAGAAACGAATTAAAAAATGGCTAGAAATAAAATTTGGCTTTAAATTTATCGCAGCAGCCTCTCGCTTGCTCGCGTCTGCGTAAATTTTAAAGCGGCGTTTGAGGCGCGCATTTTAAAAAAACAGAGAAATTTAAAACGCCGGACAATGGTTGAAATTTAAATTTCAAAGAGATAAAATTTTAAACGACTGAAGCCAAATTTAAGTAAAATTTCGTAGGAAAATTACGGTAAAATTTTAAAAATATGAGAAGTAAATTTTATAATTTCTCGGACGTTAAAGATAGGAGTGTTTGCCCTAAGTGCGGGGGCGAGCTGCAAGATTATGCTGAGATAGAAAAATCTGATCAAATAGAAAAGAATAAAAAGCTTGAAAGATATTATAAATTTGAAAAAGAGTGGCTAAAGATGATAAAAAAACAAGGGAGCGAGAAATAAAATGATAAATTATAAAAATATCGGTTCTATTTACGAGCTTGGCTCTTTGTCCAAAAGCGGCTTAGACATATATTTGCTTATCGGATCGCACTTTATGGATAAGATAGATATCTTTAGTAATATCACAACGGATTTTCTTATAGGCGTAAAGTGGATATTCTTCTACGCAGAGAAAGCGTCGCAATTAGAAGATATCTTTGATAGTTTTATAGAGCGGCACGATTTATTGGATATAGTTACATCGTCATACGGAATCGATGAAAAAACAGAGCTTGTAAATCTATTTTTATCTAAGATTACTCCAACAACTATGGGCGTATCAATATTAGATGAGAAAAATGCCGCCGAAAACGATCTATTACGTGAAATTCTAAAAGGCGTAAATAATAAAAATGGCGATAAAATTTAAAATGAGGTGAAATATGCAGCAAAATGAAGAATTGTATTATTTAATAGCTGGATTCATATACGATTGGTGCGATATAGAGCTGTTTTGCGATGAATTTTATAAGATGTATGATTTGGAATCTCTATATTGCGCAACCAATAAAGCGGAAGAGCAGGCATTAAAAGAATTGGATATGATGGCGGGTAGATTTTCTGAGTTTGATGAAGATTTTAAAAAGGCTCCTAACGTATTTTTTAAAGAAGGCGAGATAAGGCAAAAGGCAGAAGAAATTTTTCGATTATTTTCTAATATCAAAATTTCAAAAGAGGAATTTCTTAGATTTTTGAAAGAGCAGAGAGGGTTAAATTTTCCGATTGGCGTTGATTTGGGCGAAGGCTATGTAATGTGCCCGAATTGCTCTAATGCAATGAAAGTAGATAAGCGTCAAAGCGTGATTACATGCGATAATAAATATTGTATCGCTAAGCTTATCAATCCTTTAGCGAAATTAACATTTGCTGAGATCGAGAGTGCGAAATACAATAGCCAAGAAGCCGATTAAAAGGCACAAGCAGACAAATCCTTGTTAAACTGCAAAAAGGAGTGCGATGCTAAGCGGAAGAGAAATTTACGAGAATTTTTTGTTAAGATTTTCGGACAACGAACGCGATATTATGAAAAATTTGGTTAGAAATATATATGAACTAAACAAAAGAGAGTTTATCATTGAGTTTGATGAAAATAATATATATAAAGTCAGATTTTATGATGATTTTGAAGGATGCTGCGATCCAGGTCTTGAAGAAGGAGAAGAGGGATGGGATGAGCTATTTTTCGGATTTGAATTTGTAGTTTTAGAGGTTTTATCGACGCGAGCTACAAAATTTAAAAAAGGCGACTACATCGAAATCAACTACAAAAACTATCCCAAAATATTTGATATGGATAGGAATTTGATTTAGATATGATGATTTAATAGAATTATGGAGAAAATAGATGCTTATTTTAGTAGGGCAGGAATTCCGCGTAAAAAGTATAGCTCAAGATGTCATAAAAGAATGGGGTAAATATGATTTAGGCTCGAACGATAGAACATTCAAATTAAATTAGGTAGTAAAAAACAAAAAATAGGATTTTAATATGATAAAAAATGAATTTGAATTTTTAATTGCCTCCGTGCCGGATAGAGAAAAAGTAGTAGCCGAGATTTGGCATATGGACAGAGAGCCTTTAATACAGATCAACCATGAAACAAATAAGCTTTTAGTCGCTGCTACCGAGACTCGGCATAATATCAATTTTTACGAGCTTATATGGGCGCTATATGCTGGGGGATTATGGCTAAAAGATGGGAATCAAAGACCGAATTTTGCGGAGCAGTTTGAGAAATTTTCAAAAAGAAACGGAAGATGCTCGAAAAATATCTTTAAATTTACAAGATATGAGAATAAAGTGAGTATAGAACATAAAGGCAATCTAATAGCGCATGTCATAAAAGATGGCGACGCCCTATCGGTAGGTCTGTTAAATTTTGGATTTGTATTAAAAGACTGCGTAGAGCTCGAAAATTTCGTATGGGCTTTGCAAAATTCTAGGAAACTGCTAGATAGCGCGGTCGGCTGAGTATCGCGGTGAAAACATATATAAAGGATAATAAAATGACCGATTATTTCGTAAGAAAAGAAAGCGCGATAAAATTAAATAAGCTTTTGGGGTTAGATTCGACGGGAAATGAGCAAGATTGGGAGCTAGAATTAGCAGATATCGGCAAAATTACGTCAATGCTAAATCTACTAGAAAACAAGACATTAAATTTCCACGACAAGATTGCTCTGTCGCATTTAATTGTTGCTTCGTTTGAGAAAGAGGATGAAGAGCTAGGCACAGTAGACAAAGATAGGATTAAAATATTTGCCGACTTTCTGAACGACAACTTGCAAATAAAAAACATCATACGAGAATATTGGGTAGTTGCGTATGGGAATTTGAGTAGAAATTTAGCCTATTTGATATTTGGGGATAGATAAAATTTCGAGCCTATTCATAAAGTATAAATTTTTGAAATTCTAAACAACAAGCGATTAGTACATACCGATAGGTGCTAACAGAATTTTACGCGCAGCTCCTTTAAAACAATTCCAAGATAACCTAGAAATTATTTTTACAAGCGGTGGATGAGGTGATACGTGCCAAGCTATAGCGACCAAGAAAGACGCTGGCGGCAAGGACTCAAATTATTTAACCCAGTTTAAATTTAATCCGCTCCGGCGCATTAAATTTCACGATCAATTTGTTCCGGGCGCTTGGGGTAGGACATTGCCTAGCTAGGGCGCCCGGGCATCGCCAGGCCCGAGCGCCGTTAAATTCTAAATTTAAAACTGTCCGAAAAGATCGTTCAGCGCTTCGCTGATGCTAGGATGCGTAAAAATTTGATTTTTGAAAAAGTCTGCCTTCGCGCCCAGTGCCATAGCGATCGCCAGCTCATTAACGATCTCGTGCGCGTTTACGCAGTGAAGCGCCGCGCCTAAAATTTCGCCGCTAGCTGCGTCCACCACCGTCTTCATCATTCCCTCGTCGTGCGCTACGACCTTGGCGCCGGGCACCGTCGCCATCGAAAGCTTCAGCACCTTGATTTCGCGTCCGCTCTCTCTTGCCTGCCTCTCGCTAAGGCCGATGCGAGCTAGCGGCGTGCGGGTAAACAGCACGCTTGCATGCGGCGTGCGGTTTTTCGTAGTACGCGCGCCGTTTCCGAAAAGCGCGCTAAAAATGATCCTAAAATCGTCTAAGCTCGTGTAGGTAAACATCTCGCCGCCGCGCACGTCGCCTGCCGCGTAGATGCCAGCAGTCGAGCTTTGCAGATGCTCATTCGTGATGATATTGCCGTGCGCGTCCGTCTGCACCCCCGCAGCGGCTAAATTTAGCTCGCTCGTATTCGCGCGACGACCGAGGGCGTATAAAAACGCATCCGCCGCGACCGCCTTGCTCTCGCCCGCGAGGTTAAATTTTAGCTCGTCGCCCTTTAAGCTCAAAAACTCGCAGCCTTCGATAATCTCCACGCCTTGGGCCTGCAGAGCGGATTTGACGCTGGCAGCCACGTCCTCATCCTCGTTTTTCATAAATTTCGATCGCATCAGCACGCTGACTTTAGAGCCAAACCCCGCAAACATCGAAGCAAACTCAAGCCCGATAAATCCGCCGCCGATGATTACGAGATGCTTCGGCAGGATCTTTAAATTTAAAATTTCTTCGCTGCTATAAGCGAGCCCTGAGCTTACCTCAAAGCTAGGCTCGACCTCCCTCGAGCCCGTATTTACGACGATCGTTTCTGCTGAAATTTCACGCGTCTGCCCGTCAGGACTTAGCACGCGCACGGAATTCGCGCTCGTAAATGAGCCCTCGCCGTCGATTACGTCGATATTCGGGTTACCCTTTAGCATTGCTAAATTTTTCGCCCTCAGCGCCTCTACGAGCTCGTCCTTTTTCTGCATGCTCAGCACGAAATACTCTCCGAGCACGCTGAAATTTACGAAGCCTGCTTCCTTGCTCGCCGTAACTAGCCGCTTGGTCGGGATGCAGCCTACGTTGATGCAGGTGCCGCCGTACATCTGCGGCGAGCGCTCGATGAGAGCAACCTTTTTGCCTAGCGCGGCGGATTTTGCGGCAAGGGTTTTGCCTGCTTTGCCAAAGCCTATTACGATGATATCATAATCCATTTTTAATCCTTTTGATCTGAAATTTCGCGGGATTATAAGAGGTTTTATTAAATTTAAAATCTGAGTGGCGCAAATTTAAAGGCGCAGGCAAGAGGCGCGAAATTTAACGATGAAATTTTAACTGCAGCACGGAATTTAATGCGGAAAATAAAATTTTGGCTCTAATTGTTTTAAAAATTCTGCGCCGATAGAATTAAAATTTTAAGTGCGGGATACGTGGCATTTTATAGCGCTTGGTAACGGATAGAATCCAAGCTACAAAATCCAAGTCCCAAACCGCTCATAAAATTTAGAAGTACGAAAGCGCGGAATTTACGCCGTAAAATTCCGCCACTAGCGCTTTTTTACGCCGAGCAAAAACATATCGATGCGGTCCTTGATTAGCTCGCTCGCTTTGAAATTTAGCTTTTCGTCGAAAAATAGCAGCCTGCTAAAATGCGGCTCTCTAAGCAAAAAGCAAAAATATAGCGCTAGGCTTTTTGCCGTGCGCCCGGGCGCAAACTCGTCCGAATGCGCCGCCAAATACTCATCTAGCGCATTCGGCGAACCTAGCACGCCGCTTTTTAAAAAGATTTTTGGGCTCTCGCTAAGCGCTCCGTTAAAGCCGCTGAAAAGTATCAGCCGGTAGAATTTTATCGCCTCCGGAGCAAAAAGAAACTCCAGATAAATCCCTGCAAACTCCTGCAGATACTCGCGCAATTTTAGGTCTTTGTTGATTCGCATGCGCTCGTTCATTCGCTCGTCGAGCTTTTTGCTTTGCAGTTCGATGATGCGCAAAAATAGGCTTTCTTTGTTATCAAAATACTTATAAACCGACGATAGCGAGCCGCCGCTAAGCTCGATGATATCGCTTAAGCTCGTAGCCTCGTAACCTTTGGCTAAAAACAGCTCCAGCGCCGCGTCTAAAATGAGCTTACAGCGAATTTCGGATTTTTTATATTTAGGCGATTCGGGCATTTCGCCTCCTTTGAAATACTAAAATTTTTTGTAAGTGTATAAAAAATATACTTAATTAAGCAACATTATTGGGCTAAAATTTTAAAACCTCAGCAAAAAATAATTTTACGCGGCTTTTGCGAGCGAAGCGAAATTTTATATCGTGTGGGCGCAAACAAGCGGAATTTATCGCGCGCCAGCTGCGATAAGGCGGAATCTATCTTTGTAAATAAAGCGTTTAATGCCTATTTTAGGCAAATTTAGCAATAATTACCTAAAACGCTAAAAGGCATCTTTGTATGAAAAAAGTCTCGATCGGCGAAGCAGCCGAAATTTTAGGAATTTCAAAAGAAGCCGTCTATAACCGCATCCGCAGAAATTCCTTGCGCGCCGAGGAAAGCGGCGGCGTACGCTACGTGCTTTTAGATGATGAAATACAACAAAGCGAGCCCGCTTCGCAAAGCTCTGCGAAAAGCCCGCGCACTAGTGGCACAGCTGGCACTCAAAGCTTCATCGACTATCTCATCAAAGAAATCTCCGAACTAAAGGGCAAAATCGAAGCACTGCAAAGCGATAAGGACAGGCTTCACAAAGAAAAAGAGGAAATTTTAATCGCCTCGAAAGATGAAATCAAGCTGATGTATAAAGAGCGCGATGAGAAGCTCAGGTATTTTTTGTCGTTTTTCGACAAACCGCTACTTTCGAGCAAAAGCCGCGAAGCCAAACCCTACGATGTCGAAATTAAAGAAAAAACCTTCGATCGTAGCGAATGGACGAGCCTTGCAAAATTCGTAAAATCGCTCAAACGCAAAAAGCGCCTCAAAGCGCAAAGCCTAATCATCGAAAACATCGGCAAGAGCGAGTTTATCCGCGTCGAGGGAAACGAGCTTTTGATAAATCAAAGCCTAGATATAAAATCATTGAAAGGAAAAAAATGAAACTACGCAAAATCGCTAGCTATGCGCTGGTAAGCGGCTTCGGGCTCGTTATGGCGGGCTCGTTAGCGGGCTGCGACGATAGGGGGCAGGAGCAAAATGTCCGTCTGCAAGAAGGCGCGCTCGTGCGACTCGAAGAGGTCGCGCCGGGAAAATATAAAATTTTAGAGGAATTTCCGAGCGAAAAAACCCAGATCATCTTAAGATCGCTCGACGGCACGGAGAGAATTTTAAGCGATGAGGAAACCAAAGCCCTTCTAGCCGAAGAAAACGCCAAAATCGACGCCGGCACTTCAAATTTAACCAACCAAAACGCGCAGCTTAGCAGCGGCGGCATGAGCCTGGGCGAAGCGATCTTGGCAAGCGCTGCAGGCGCCATCATCGGCTCGTGGATCGGCGGCAAGCTGTTTAACAACCCCGCCTATCAAAGCCAGCGCCAAACCGCCTACAAAAGCCCGAGCGCCTACTCCAGAAGCGTCGATAGCTTCAATCAAGCAAAGCAGCAAAACGACAAGGCGCGAAGCGGTAGAAGCGGATTTTTCGGAGGAAGTAAAAGCGGCAAAAGCAGCGGATCTTTCGGCGGCTAAGCGCGCTTTGAAACATACGGCGGCTTTGCGCGGCGAGTTTAAATTTGAAACGTAGAATTTTAAAATTTGCGCGAATTTAGCATTGATTTGACGCAGATTTTCAAAAACGCGCTGTAAAATTCAGCTAAATTTCATCGCTTCTGCCGCGCCCGGTCCACACCGTCTGCGCGCCGTTTAAATTTAGTCGCAGATCTCATGCGGCTTAAATTTACGCATGATCGCCGCGCATGATCTACGCTAATTAAATTTTGCCGTGCGCCTTGCGCGCTTTAAATTTACGCGAAGACGTATGCGTATCAAAACTAGCAAAAGCCGCAAAGATCGCGGCACAGATGAGTTAAAATTTTAAAAAAAGGATA
>NZ_CALIBB010000207.1 GCF_938045595.1 uncultured Campylobacter sp. | reverse complement strand
TCGTGTGGAGCTGGCAGTTTGCCGCGCCGAAAAATTTTATAAAATCGCTACTCATTTAGGGCTTTGGTAAAAAATTTCTCGACCTCGTCCATTCGCTTTTGCAGCAGTTTTTCGTTTTTGCCCTCGATTAAGAGGCGGATAACGTTTTCGGTGCCGGAGTAGCGAAAGAGCGAGCGGATCTTGTCCGCTTTAAGGCTTGTTTCAAGCTCCTTTAGCCCTTTTAATTTTTCAAGCGGCTTTTTATCCGAAATTTTTAAATTCTTTAAAATTTGCGGATAGGGCTTAATCATCCCCGAAAATTCGCTTGCCTTCTTTTTCATATCCAGCATGCAGGCGGCGAATTGCAGCGCGCTTGCGATGCCGTCGCCCGTTTTGGCGTAATCGCCAAAGATCACGTGCCCGCTCTGCTCGCCGCCGAAATTTGCGCCTAGTTCGTGCATCGTCTCAAGTACAAATTTATCGCCTACATTGCAGCGATGAAGCGCAATGTCGTGTTTAGCTAAAAAATCCTCCAGCGCAGAATTACTCATCACTGTGGCTACCATTTTATTGCCTGCTAAGCGATTTTTTCCTTTCAAATAGACTGCTAAAATTCCAAGTAGTGCGTCTCCGTGGATGATCTCGCCGTTTTCGTCCACGACTACGAGTCTGTCGGCATCTCCGTCAAAGGCAAAGCCGACATCGGCGCGTAATCTTTTGACCTCCGAGGCTAAATTTTGCGGACTTAGCGCACCGCAAGCATCATTAATATTTTTGCCGTTAGGTTCGTCGCCGATGACGATAGTTTCGGCTCCCAGCTCATTAAATACGGTAGGTGCGACCCTGTAGCTTGCTCCGTTTGCGCAATCAAGCACGACGCGAAGCCCGTGTAGTGTCTTTTGCTTCGGGAAGGAATTTTTAATATGCACGATGTATCTGCCGATGACGTCGTCCACGCGCTTTGCGGCGCCGATTTGCATCATTTTGGTGCGCGCCTCAGAGATGAGCTCGTCGCTGAAATAAATTTTTTCGATCTGCGCTTCCTCTTTTTCATCGAGTTTAAAGCCTTCGCTGTTGAAAAATTTAATGCCGTTGTCGTAGTATGGATTGTGGCTCGCGCTTATCATGATGCCCGCGTCGCAGCGCATATCCTCCGTAAGAAAGGCAATCGCAGGAGTAGGCATAGGACCGATCTGGCGGACGTTGTAGCCCACCGAGGTAAGACCCGCAACGATCGCGGTTTCTATCATATAGCCGCTTCTGCGGGTATCTTTGCCGACTAAAATCATATTCGTAACGGAATTTTTCCTAAAATAAATTCCCGCTGCCATCGCTACGCGCATCGCAAGCTCGGCGGTCAAAAATTCTCCCGCTTTGCCTCGTACGCCGTCCGTTCCGAAAAGTTTCATTATCAAATCCTCAATTCAAATAAATTTTTCTTATTCTAGCAAAAATTTTGTATAATTATCATTTATCAAACAAATTTTTAAGGAGCCAGTGCTTGAGAGGAATCATCAAAACGCATCTCGATCAAAAACAATACGGTTTTATAAAAGGCGATGACGGCAAGGATTACTTTTTTCGTTATTCGTCATTTGATGATACGGATAAAAATAAAATATGTGAAAAAATTCTGGTAGATTTTGATCCAAAAGCAACGCCAAAAGGATACGTAGCCACAAAGATACAAGTGGTAGGTAAAGGAGCTGTAGGTTATACATCACCTGATAAATTTCTCTGTAGTGCAACGGATAAATTTAGAGATTTTGAAATTCTTGAATTTTCTAAATGGATGGTAATGGGTAGCTCTAGGAATCCTGACGAAGCGAAAGAAGATATGATTAATCGAGCTAAAATGATTGGAGCAAACGCACTTGTAAAAGTAGAATACTTTCGATCCACGGGGGAAGAAACGAGCGACAGCGGAAGAGGAACGCATTATTTTACTATACACAATTGTAAGGCAATAGCGGTTAATATAGGCAAAAAAGTAGTTGATGGCGATATGATTGATGATTTTATTTGTATTGATAAAAAAGCCGCTTATTTAAAAAGTAAGCTTGTTGCACAAACAAAAAAGGCTAAATTGTATAGGTTGCTATTTTGGATAGTAGTATTATGCATGTCTTTAAGTTTGTATGCGTCTAGTAAAGGAATATTCGCAATTATACTCATCGTTATAGCTTTTAAATTTAGTCATGCTACGGATTATGACTGGTGGCTAGTAAAAATTTAAAAGCGAGCTACTTTTAAATACTACTTAAATTAAGCGTCGATTAAATATTTTTTACGTATAATCGCAGGTTCAAATTTAACCGAAAAGGAACGTTATGGCAAATCACAAATCCGCCGAAAAACGCGCGAGACAAACCATAAAAAGAACGGAGCGAAATAGATTTTATCGCACCAGAGTAAAAAATATCACAAAAGCCGTAAGAGAGGCGGTCGAGAGCAAGGATCTAGACGCAGCGACTCAGGCTCTAAAAACGGCTAATGAAAGCTTTCACAGCTTCGTAAGCAGGGGCTTTTTGAAAAAACAGACCGCGAGCAGAAAAGTAAGCCGCCTAGCCAAACTCGTAAATTCTTTAAAAACCGCCGCGTAAGCGCCCCTTACGCATAAAATTTAAATGCTAGCCGATAAACTAAAGCCTTTTTTGGATCGCTACGACGAGCTTTCGCGCATGCTTAGCGATCCCGCAGTTACCGCAGATATCGCTAATATGACGGCGCTATCTAAGGAGCAGCGCAGTATCGAGCCGATCAAAGAGGCGGCTAGCGAGTATCTTAAAATTTTGAATCAGATCGAAGAAAACAAAGCCCTGCTAAGCGATGCCGATCTGGGCGAGTTAGCCAAAGAGGAGCTTAAAAACTTAGAGACGCAAAAGCCGCAGCTTGAAGAAAAAATCAAAATTTTACTGCTTCCGAAAGACCCCAACGACGATAAGAATATCTTCCTTGAGATCCGCGCCGGTACAGGCGGCGACGAAGCGGCGCTGTTTGCGGGCGATCTGCTCGGCGCGTATCTACGCTACGCCGATCTTCGCGGCTATAAATGCGAGATCGTAAGCACTAGCGAAGGCAGCGTCGGCGGCTATAAAGAAGCGATCTTGCTCGTAAAGGGCGCGGGAGCGTATTCGCGGCTGAAATTTGAAGGCGGCACCCACCGCGTGCAGCGCGTCCCCGAAACGGAGAGCCAGGGCAGGGTGCATACCTCCGCAATCACCGTCGCCGTCATGCCCGAGATCGAGGATAGCGAGATACAGATCAATCCAAATGACCTTCGCATCGACGTTATGCGTAGCTCCGGTCACGGCGGGCAGTCCGTAAATACCACCGACAGCGCCGTTCGCATCACTCACATCCCGACCGGTTTAGTCGTCACTAACCAAGACGGCAAGGACCAACACAAAAACAAAGAGGCGGCGATGAAGGTATTAAAGGCGCGCCTTTACGATATGCAGGAGCAGGAGCGGCTTGAAAAAGAGCGCAAAGATCGCAAGGATCAGGTAGGTACCGGCGACCGCTCGGGGCGAATTCGTACCTACAACTATCCGCAAAACCGCATCAGCGACCACCGCATAAATTTAACGCTCTACCGCCTAGACGCGATCATGGCGGGCGGCTTGTTCGACGAGATCATCGATCCGCTCATCGCGCACTCTCAAGCCGAAGCGATCGCAAACGCGGGCTATTGAGCCTTTTAAAATTTAGACCTTACATCCGCCCGCTTTGCCGAATTTTGCCTCGATCAAAAGCACCAAGATGAAGAAAATTTTTTCGTCGTTAAACTTCGCAAGCTCGCGCAGGCCTTGATCTGCGCTTACAAGCTTGATGCCGTTTGATTTCAAAATCTCAGCGAGCTTGTCCGGCTCAAAGCCCATTTTACCAGCGATCTCTCTGATATTATAGCGCTCGATCGCGCCGATTATGCGATCCATATTGCAAAAACCGGGATTTTTGCGGCTCAAAACCACGTCCAAAAACTCGCTCCAGAGCTTTACGAGCTTCTTTCGCCTTGTGATTATATGCAAGATCGCGACGCAAAGCAGACCCAATCCCGCGATCTTATGCAGGCTCATCCACGCCTCGTCGTATTCGCCGCGCGCAAAGCAGACGCCCGAAAAGCCCAAAATGCAAAGCGCGCAGCCTAGCAACACGATGAGCGCAAATTTATAAACAATCCCCGCTTTAAGCATAAAATCTCCTTGCTTCGTTTTAAAATTTAGCGGCTTAGGCGTAGCGCACGCGAACGCTACGGCGGCGTTACGTCTCGTCGGTCGCCGCTATCGTATCACCTCGGCGTTATTGCGCCGCCCGCACTGCTGCTTCACTTATACGCTCCGCAGATCGCCATCATCGTATCGCGGCGTTTGCGCTGCTTGCACTGCGCTTTACCTACATGCACATCCTGTCGATCGCGGTTGCCATATTGCGGCATTTTATGCTGTCGTCGCCGTCGCTTTGTGCTGCCGATCC
This sequence comes from uncultured Campylobacter sp., assembly GCF_938045595.1. Taxonomy (GTDB): domain Bacteria; phylum Campylobacterota; class Campylobacteria; order Campylobacterales; family Campylobacteraceae; genus Campylobacter_B. Next base: position 3,129 of record NZ_CALIBB010000207.1, on the reverse strand, counting down.
GCCGTCACGGCCGTGCTGTTCGCTTCGATCGTCGCGCCGTTACGATGATGATTTGCCCGAGCGAAGGTCATGTCATACGGCGCCGAGTAGGTACGTATTGCCGCGTCTCTCCTCAGCCGCGGCGCTCCGCCCGTGCCGCCGATGTGTTACGCGCCATCCGACGCGCTACCGACTTATCGCGACGCCCACGCATTGCGCCTCTGACGCAGCCCGCTAATTTAGCACGCCGTTACGCTACCGATCGCGGCTCGGTTTAAAATTTTATCTAAGCGGCGTCTCCTCGGCAGATCATCTTGCGTTTAAATTTTACCGACTTAATTTCGCGCAAATCGCGATCGCACGCCGGCTACCGACCTCCAAGCCGCTTGCCGCTGCGTAGTCGTATGGCCCATGACGCCGCCGTGCTGACGACTGCGTGCGAGCGCCTAGCCGCGCAGGTGCCGATGCCCATGTATGCGAACACCGAGCGCCTCGGCTAAATTTTATCGCCGCTTAATATAAACGAGTAATTTTAATAAATCTGGATTTAAAAAGATATGAATTTAAAGGCGAAATCCCTACAGCGTAAAATTTAAACGATGAAATTTAAAGCTCTATCGTCCGCTCAAATATGTCCTCAAGCCCAGTTTGATGCACGATCGCTAGCATGCCGAGCCTCGGCAGATCCGCGCGCAGACCCAGTAGCAGCTCGCGCGCCGAGGTGAGATCGAGCGCGGACGTGATCTCATCAGCAAAAACAAAGCTCGGTTTGTGGTAATGAATACGTGCGAAACTAAGCCGCTGCGCCTCTCCGCCGCTTAAAATTTTAACGTAATCGGCGCGCGAGTTTAGCATGCGAGCAAATTTCTTAAGCCCTACGCGGCGTAAAATTTCTAAAAATTCCGCGTCGTCTGCGCGCGGCGACTGTGGATAGGAAATGAGCTCTTTTAGGCTAAGCGGCGCTAGGTAGGGCTTTTGCGGGATAAACATCACGCCCGTGCGTGGCAGGCTGATCTCGCCGCAGCCGTATCGCCAAAGCCCCGCCGCGTAGCGCAGAGCCGTGCTTTTGCCCGCGCCGCTCTTGCCCCGCAGCATTATAAACTGCGCGGGCGCAAGCTCGAAGCGTAGATCCTCGATCAGCGGCTCGCCCGCAGGCGTGAAGACCGACAAGCCCTCGCAACGAGCGGAATTTTCATTGCTTTGTTTGACGCAAGCACGCAGATTTGCGCTCTCGCCGTCCATGCGCGAGATGAACTCATAGATCCTCTGCACGCTCGCCGCCCACTCCATGATCTGCTTGTAATAGTCCATAAACCACGCAAATCCGTCCTGCACGCTGTAAAACGCCGAGCGCGCCTGCATCATGTCGCCAAAGCTCATCGCGCGCGACAAATACAGCGGCAAGCAGGCAAAGATCGGGATTAAATTCGTGATTTTTAGGTAGCTTGCCGAAAAGCATTCGAGGCGAAATTCCGTATTCATGATGCTGCGCCAGTTTCTCATGATCTCGCCGAAGCTCGCGCGGAAGCGGCCGCGCTCGGCATCCTCTCCGCGCATAAACGCTACGGCTTCTGCGTTTTCGCGCACTAGCAGTAGGTTCGAGCGGTAGTCGGCTTCGGCGCGCTGTTTAGCAAAATTTAGCCCCCAAGCCTGCGCCCGATGAGATGCGTGATCAGCGAGCAAAGCAGCGTATAAAGGAGCGCGACGTAGAGCAAAAAGCCTTCGATCTCAAAGTACATGCCGAAAATTTCAAATTTCAACACCTTCGAGACCTGCCACAAGATCGCAACAAAGGCGATGAGCTTGGCGAGATTGTAGACGAGCGATTTTACGAGATCGACGCTTTTTTGCACGAGCAGCAGGCTGTCCTCGGCGATACGCTGATCGGGGTTGTCTAGCTTTGCAATTGTTTTTGAAATTTCACGATCTGCGCGAGTTTTAGATGAAATTTCATTCTCGCTTGCGCCGCTTTGCCCTGCTGCATTTTGCTTCGCCGTGCTCGGTAAAATTTCAAGCTCCTTTGCGTCTTTATGTAAAGCCGCGCTGTCCGCCTCGGCTGCGGAATACTCTGCGCGCTCGTTTAAATTTTCATCTAAATTTACGTCGCCAGGTTTTTCTAAATTTGATCCGCCCCTGGCGCTGAAATTCCCCTCAAGGCTCGTGCGGTAGAAGTTTGCGTTATATAGCCATTTGCGCTCCATCATCGCGCTTAGCCGCTCGCGCCAGACGATTACGAGCAGTTTGCGAAGCCAGCTGCCACAGACGATGAAAAGCACGATGAGCGCCGTGTAGAGCAAAAACTCGCCCACGAGCGCGGGGATCAGCTCGCCTTTAAGCTCGCTTAGCGCGTCGTAAAAGCGCTTATCCCACGCGTTCATCAGCACGCTGATTTTGATGATAGCGAGGCTAAAACCAAGCGCGAGCAGCAGCAGCGCCCACAGCTTCGCCGCGCCCTTGCCGAACCAGTGCGGACGTAGAATTTCAAAAAAATGCTTTAGCGTTTTCAAATTTTCTCTTTAAATTTTAAAATTTAGCGCCGGTTGCGGCGAGATCGCGGGATTAAATCACGAGATTAAATTTATCGCCCTTGCCCGCATCGCCTGCGATCGCCCGCGCTAATCAATCGCTAATCAACCAAATCGCGAGTTAAATTTTAATCCCGCGGCTTCGTTCAAATTTTACCCGCCTCGCTACGTACTACTTGCGACAAAGCCTGGTCTCGCGCCTCTGCACCCGCTTCATCCGCGCCCTTATGAAGCGCGGAATTTATCCAAGGCCGCGTGCGAGAAGTTCATCCGAGTTCGTATAAGCGCGAAATTCCATCCGCGCCTAATATGTATAATTAAGCGTCAACATAAAATTCCGCGGCTCGCCGTAGTAGTTGTTATGCCCCGCGACGCGATTTTGCGTATTTTGAAAATACTTCTTATCCGTGATGTTTTTAACCGCAAAATTTACGCTAAAGTGCTTGTCGAAATGATAGCCGACGTTCGCGTCCCACAGCGCGTAAGCCTTTTGCGGCGCGGCGTAGTACGCAACGTTTTCGCGATATATCGAAGCGGTTTTGCTCTGATAGCGCACGCCCGTACCCAGGGCGATCTTACGATTTTCGCCGAGCGGAATTTCATAGTTCGTGTAGAGCTTAAACAG
>NZ_CALIBB010000206.1 GCF_938045595.1 uncultured Campylobacter sp. | reverse complement strand
GCTTCACAGCGACGTTTTCGTTATTTTTAACGTTGAGGAAAACGTCGCGGTTATCGGCGGTACGTGGTACGGCGGCGAGATGAAAAAGGGCATTTTTTCGATGATGAACTACTGGCTGCCGCTTGCGGGCAAGATGTCGATGCACTGCTCGGCAAACGTGGGCAGGGATGGCGACACGGCGCTATTTTTCGGCCTAAGCGGCACGGGTAAAACGACGCTATCAACCGATCCAAACCGCAAGTTAATCGGCGATGATGAGCACGGCTGGGACGATGAGGGTATATTTAACTTCGAGGGCGGCTGCTACGCGAAATGTATAAATTTAGACCCGAGCAGCGAGCCTGAAATTTACGCCGCGATCAAACGCGACGCGCTGCTTGAAAACGTGGTCGCCAACGAGGCTGGCGTCGTGGACTACAAAGACGGCAGCAAGACCGAAAACACCCGCGTCAGCTACCCGATCTATCATATCGATAACTACGAGCCAAGCTCCGCAGGCGGCCATCCGAAAAACATCATCTTCCTAACCGCCGACGCATTCGGCGTTTTGCCGCCGGTCGCAAAACTAACCAAAGAGCAGGCGATGTATTATTTCCTAAGCGGCTATACGGCCAAAGTCGCAGGCACCGAGCGCGGTATTACAGAGCCTGTGGCGACCTTTAGCGCGTGCTTCGGCGAGCCGTTTATGCCGCTGCACCCGACCGTTTACGCTAAGCTGCTAGGCGAAAAGATCGACAAGCACAACGTCAGCGTCTATCTCGTAAACACAGGCTGGAGCGGCGGCGCGTACGGCGTGGGCAAGCGAATGAGCATCAAAGCCACGCGTGCATGCATAAACGCGATCCTTGACGGCAGTATCAAAAAGTGCGAATTTGAAAATTTCGAGAAATTTAACCTCGCGATCCCAAAAGAGCTCGCAGGCGTCGAGACTAAGCTGCTAAATCCTATTAATACGTGGACGCACCCGGCGGAATATAAGATCACGCGCGATAAGCTAGCAAAGATGTTTGAAGAGAATTTTAAACGCTACGAGGACGTAAAAGAGGGGGTCGAGTTTGCTAAAGCGGGCCCTACGGCTTAGGCTCCTGGGTCTCGGGGCGATTTGCGCGCTTTTTGCCGCATGCGAAGATACCCCTTCAAATTTAAAACAGCCGCTCGTTGCGATGAGCGGCTTTTCCTTTTACGATGATCCGCTAAGCTACATCAACAATGTGCGCGCAAAATCGGGGCTAAATCAGCTTGCGCAGAATGAAATTTTAAATATCTCTGCGCTTAATCACGCAAAATATGTCGTCGCAAACGAGGCGATGTCGCACGACGAGAGCCCGGGCAAGCCGAATTTTACGGGTGAAAATCCGTCAAAGCGCGCTTTTTACGCAGGCTATAATGCCGTCGTGAGGGAAAATTTATCCTATAATTCAAGCGATCTAAAAAGCGCGATCGACGGGCTACTTAGCGCGATCTACCATAGATTTGCATTTTTGGATTTCGCCTCGGATGAGATCGGCATCGGCTATTTTGAGCACGACAAAAAAAGTAGCTACGTTTTTGAGATGGGAAATTCGCGCCTCAACGCCTTTTGCTCGCGGAATTTAAACGACGAAGGAAGCGGCAAATTTCTACTTGGAATGTGTAAAAATGAAACGCTACGAATGAGAGAGGATAAGTTCAAAAGCGCCACTGCGCTAAATTCGCGCCCTTACGTCTATTACCCGAACGACGAGCCCGCGCTTGCGTTTTTCAGTAATGAAATTCCAGATCCCATGCCCGAGTGCAAAATCACCGCAAATCCCGTAAGCGTGGAGTTTAATGCTGAGGGGCCGCCCGTAACGATGAAAAGTTTTAAAATTTACGAAGGCGGCAGGGAGCTTCAAAACGTTAAAATTTTAGACAAAAACTCCGATCCTAACGCGATTTTGAGTGACAGGCAGTTCGTGCTTTTCAGCAGAGAGGTTTTCAAATTTGACGCCAAATACGGCGCGGAGTTTAATTACGAGCAGGGCGGGAAACAAAAAACGCTGCGGTGGGAGTTTATCACGCAAGCGCCCAAATTTAGATACTTCGTCGTGCAAGGCGGAGAAAATCTGAGCGTGAAAAACGGCGCGTTTTACGACATATTCATAGCTCCCAAAGACTGCAACGATTTGATGAAAAGCTACAAAACCAGCTACTCCTTTATGGATAAGCCCGAAATTTCAAGCCCCGCGGCAAATATGCTGCGCGTAAAGCTAAACGGCGCAAAGGGCGCGAAGCTTGAAATTTCAACGGGTAACGGCGCGGTAATAAATCTGTATTTAAGCGACAGCTCCAAAAGCTACGGCGGCATGGGTAAAATTTACGCCGCAATCGCGGCGGTTTTGGCGGCGATCATTTTGTTTTATCTTTTGGCAAGAAAGCGGAGATGACGGGTGCGAGAGGGCTATTCGGCGCAATGCCCGCTTGTAGGCTAGGGGTTTTGCTTTGCAGACGCGGCGCACCGCTTGCAAAAGGCAGATAATAAGGATAGATCATGAGAAAAAACGAAGGTAAATTTTATATTTCGCTAACGGGCGAAAATAGCCATGAGGTGGATATCCCCGCGGGGCAAGGCAGCTCTATAAGTATCGCGCCTAAGGGTTACGGCGATGCTGATGCCTATGTGAATGCGGATACGCCTATTTCGTGGAGCGCGTTTGATGGAATGCAAATACCGGCCGGCGGGCATTGGCCTAGGTTTTTCTACTATGCGGGCAACGACGCGGGTTTTGCGCAGTGGTCGCAGGGGCGTGAGATAGAGAGCTTTTTCTGGGCGCCGCAAAAAGACGTCTCGTTAGATCTTAGCAAGGCTCATATTCGCCGCCTAAGCCTAGACTGCGATCGCTTTAAAATTTGCGTTCGACTCGGCGTAGATACGCGCAAGGCGGAAAATTTTACGATCGAGAATGCGGGTGGGCTTAAAGGCGTTTCTTTTTGCTTTCGCGAGGATGATGCCAAGGGCGCGGAGCCGTTT
>NZ_CALIBB010000205.1 GCF_938045595.1 uncultured Campylobacter sp. | reverse complement strand
AATTATATTAGCTCGCTTAAAAATTACTACGAGGAGCTGTTATGCGAAGCCTAAAGATCGTGCATTGCGGTATTTTCAACGAATACGACGACGGTAATTTTTTCTACGGTATGGAGCGTAAGATCAGCCACGGGCTCGTTCGCAGCGGACACTTCGTCTATGATTTTAGCTACCGCGATTGGGAGCGGAGCCTGCGCTTTTGCGGGCTGAAAAACAGCGGGTTAGAGAAGATGAACGCCAAGCTCGTGCGTATCTGCGAAAATATCGGCGCCGATCTGCTTTTAATCGGCAAAGGCGAAAAGATCAGTCTTAGCGCGCTGCGGGCGATAAAATCGGCGCTTCCTAAGATTAAAATCGCGATCTGGTACGTCGATCATCTGCAAGAAAAACGGGAATTTTTCGAAAAGCTAAGCTTTATCGACGTGTTTTTTTGGGCGAATGCGCTGAAGCTGCGCGATCTTTCGGCAAGATACGGCGCGAAATTCGCCTTTTTCCCAAACATCTCCGACGCGGCGTTTGATAGACGCCTAGACGCCGCTAAAACGACCGACGTAATCTACATAGCGCGCGATTATCAAGAGGACGTGAGGTATAAATTTGCGCTTTTGCTGCGCGATTTTTGCGAAAAAGAGGGGCTTAGGCTTAAAATTTTTGCAAGCCTCGGCGCGCCTGTCGTATTCGGCGATAAATTTCATCGCGAGATCGCGGCTGCGAAGATCGCGATAAATTTTAATCGCGACGACGAGCTTGAGTGCGCGCGCGCTCATAAATTGCTCGGCGCGAGCGACCGTATGGCGCAGTTTTTAGGATGCGGCGTCTGCACTTTTAGCCCCAAGATCGCGGGGTTTGAGCGGCTTTACGAGGATGGCTCGGAGATAGTTTATTTTGACGGTCCTGCGGATTGCTTTTCAAAGATCAAATGCCTTCTTGCTAGCGGCGAATATGCGCGTATCGCGCAGCGCGGCAGAGCCAAGACGCTAAAGATCGCAAACGCCGCCCGAGTGGCAAAATTTATGCTTGAGACGATCTTTGAAGAGAGCTTTGGCGCAGATGCCTGCGGTAAAATTTCTGATGAAAAATGCAGCGAGAGCGGCGGCGAACGTCACGACGCACCAAACGGAAGAGATAAAAACGAGCGGAGCGATTTTTACAGCGAGCCTTACGAGTGGCGCGAGTTCGTCTATAAAAACGGAGAGAAATTCAGATGATTTATTTTGTAGCCTTTTTGATCTTTGCCGCCGTAGCGGGCGTTTCGCTGCGGTATAACTGGTGGCGGATCCCGCAGGGCTGGCATAAGGCGCGGGTGCTGA
>NZ_CALIBB010000204.1 GCF_938045595.1 uncultured Campylobacter sp. | reverse complement strand
TTTCGCCCGCTGCATATAGCCCTGCGATCGGCTCGCCGCTAGCCGCGTCAATAACCTGGGCTTTGGTATTGATCTGTACGCCGCCCATGCAGTAAAGAATTTTCGGGCTTGTTTGACACGCATAAAATGGAGCTTTTGATACGTCGATACCGCCTACGTCGGCTTTTGTCAAAGGCTTGCCAAACTCCGGGTCACTTCCTGCTTTGACATAGCCGTTAAAATCCGCGACGGTTTTTAAAAACGGCTCCAGCGGAATTTTATAAAATTTTGCAAGCTCTTCCAAGGTATTAAATTTTTTAATTGAGCCTGCTTCTACGCCTTTTGACGTATAGACCGGATTATTTGCATCAACTGCGGCTTGATCGCAGATATTTACGGGATAGTTGTCGTTATTTTCGCTCTCCGCCATACATTTAAAGATCGCTTCGGTTTTGATCTTGCGCCCGGCGTGCTCGTTCATAAAGCGTTTGCCCGTCTTTGGATCGACAGTTAGACCATAGTCGTTAGCGCAGTGATTTGAAAATAGCGCAGAAGTACCAAATCCCTTCTCGCTAGGATTGGTATAAGGATTTAGTTGAATCCAGCTGAGTTGCAAAGGATTCACACCTAGCTTCATCGCCGCGATAAGCGCACCTGCGGTAGCACCGGGTTGGCTTACGGTTTCGATATTGTCTTTTAGATACGGCACCTGCTGCGCGCGAAACCATTTATCTGAGCTGTATCCACCCGCAGCCAGAACGACGCCATCTTTGGCTTTAAAAAATTTTACTTCGCCACTTTTGTTTTCCCTATCGTCGCTAGCAAGCTGCGGATCGAACTTATATTCTTCGCGACACTTTACGCCTACGACGCGACCGCTGTCGTCCACGACAAAATCATCAAATTTAGTACGCTTCTTGATTACAGCATTTGCATTTTCCTCGATTGCCTTATGCATCGGCTGATGTAGCCCGAGCCGCTGGCGTTTTTGGCCTGTACGGCGCGCTTTAGCGAGTGTCCGCTAGCAGATATCACCTTGCCCGAAAACTCCACTCCAATGCTTTTTAGGTATTCAAAAGCGTCGCCTGCACGATCGTAGATGACACCTAGCAAATCTACGTGATTTAAATTTAGCCCGTCTTTTAGGCAATCTGCGATGAAAGCCTCCTTACTATCCGTGATGCCCGCGG
>NZ_CALIBB010000203.1 GCF_938045595.1 uncultured Campylobacter sp. | reverse complement strand
TCTGCAATATCTGCTAAAATTTGATCGGCTTGTTTACTCGTCATTTTTTATCCTTTATATTTAATCGTGCAGAAAAGTTACGACTTCATGATCTTTTGGCAAGAACTTTCTACCGTGTATACCACTTTCTCCATATTCTATCAAAGCTTCATTAAGCACCTTATAGAGCTCATCTAACGAAATTCCGTCAAGACCAGAATTTATATTTTCTAGCTTATATTTGATAAAAAACGGATTGTCCACGAGCATTTTACTTGTGGTTTCGTCATAAATTCGCCTTATATCAAGCTTGATAACATTACCCTTATAGCATAAAATATAAATCTCCTCACCCGTAAATCCATCTCGCGGATCCGGCAGGTGTGGATCACACACAAAGATGAACCAAATATCTCTTTGCCTATCGATAACCCAATCAAGTTGTTTTATACGTTGATCGCCTAACGGAAATTCACCAAAATTTGCTCTGGAGCTATTTACTATGTCAATAACGCCATATTTCTCAATATCCTCTTTCGAAATATATTCTGCTACAAACGCCATTTTATTTTTCCTTTCTTACATCTATTAACGCTACACTAAAATCATCCTTATCCTCCCAGCCTGGTCTAAATTTAAAATCAATCAAAACATCTCTCAATATTTTAATAACTTCATTATCTGGAATAATAGAATTTATAGCATTTACCTCGATAATTTTCCACACCCTTTGAAATTTGCGTCCATCCACTTCTTGATCATATTCGTAATCCAAAAGAATATCTAAATTATTTCCTTGAATATAAAGCCTCCATAGCTTTTTGCTCCCATAACCATAATCATACCCTTCATTTGGTAGTCTTTCAATTAAAAGAAACCAAATATCTTTTTGTCTATCAACAACAAAATTTCTAGGTAGTTCTTCATGATGCGGACTATATTGATAAAAAATTTTACTCAACCCGTACTTCTCATCATCCTCTTTCGTGATGATCGCATTTTCAAATGCCATTTCCTACTCCTTAAAATTTAATTCTCGGATTATACCACGATATATTTATATCCGCCTATGCGCTCATAAATATGGCGCAGGAGTTAAATTTATAATTGATTTTTGCTTTGGACCGTGTGCGCAACGCTCTCGTTAAAATTTTTAAAATTTCAAAGCGTAGTTTAAATTTACAGCCGCAGCTCGGCGCACTAAAGTGCAAGCCGCCGCCGTATGTTTGAAATCCCGCTATAAACCATGCGGCGCTACGTATTCAAAACCCGCGCATATCAAGCGCTGCGATGACACACAGAGCCGAGCGAGCTCGGTAAATTTCGCCGCGTCGCGCCTAAGCTTCTATAGCGTAGGGGATTTTATCTTTTGCGCCGGCGCCCGCAAAGCCTTTAAGTCGCAGCAGGCAGCTGTCGCAAAGCCCGCACGCAGCGTCCTCGCGCTCGTAGCAGCTCCACGTAAGCTCTAGTGGCACGCCGATCTCAAGCGCTAGCGAGACGATCTGCGCCTTGCTAAGGTGCACGAGCGGGGTTTTGATGCGCGGATGAAAGTCGCGGCTCGTGCCCAGATCGAGCGCTCGCTCAAACGCGCCGATGAAGCCCGCGCTGCAGTCGGGGTAGCCGCTGCTGTCCTCCTGCACCACGCCGATGAAAATCGCGTCGCAGCGCTCCTTCTCGGCAAGGGCGGCGGCGATGCTCAAAAACACGCCGTTGCGAAACGGCACGTATGTGCTCGGCAGATCTGAAAACGCGCTCTCACCGCTTGGCGATGAAATTTTATCGCTTTCGCTCTGCGATGAAATTTCACTCCCTGCGTGCTTGGGTGGAATTTCATCGCCCTGCTGCGGCTCGGCTCCGCTTTGAGATGAAATTTCGCTACCTTGCGGTGAAATTTTGTCGTCGTAGGCTAAAATTTTGCCGCCTTGCGGCGAAGGCTCATCGTCCCCTAGTGAAATTTCACTCTCTTGCGTTAAAATTTCACCGCTCTGTGTACGGCTGCTCCGCGCCGAATCTGCATCAAGCGGAGCGTCCGCTGAGCCCGCCGAGAAATCTGACGCAGTAAAATTTTGCCCGCCAATCTCGGCATCAATAGAATTTGCCGCAATAGAATTTTGCCCGTCTAGGCGAGCGCTCTTGGAATTTGCCGCGCTGTCAATCTTGGCGCCAATGGAATTTACCGCACCGCAAAGCTCCGCCGCACCCTTTCTGATCGGCAAAGCACCGTCCGTAAGGGCACTACCGCCGATTTGTGCGATGAAGCGAGCGTCTAAAATCAGCCTTTTTGCGACCCCCAAATCGTCGCAAATTTTACCGAAGCACTCGCGCTCCTTGTCCATCGTGCGCTGATTATAATCAAAATGCAGCGCCACGATCTCGTAACCTTCGCGCTTCGCGATATAGGCGCAGGTCGCGCTGTCCATGCCGCCGCTGATCACGCATAAAGCTCTCATTTTCGTCCTTTTTTTGCTAAAATTATACGAAAATTTTATAAAAGAGGGGTAAAAATGATACTTTGCGAGCAGCCCTATCCCGAAATTTTGGACGCTATCGCGGCGGAGCTGGGCGGCGGGAGCGTCGAGCTAATTTTCGTGCGCGACGAGGAGATGCGGCAGCTAAACGTGCAAACGCGCGGCATCGATAAGACGACCGACGTGCTGAGCTTCCCGCTCGATCCT
>NZ_CALIBB010000202.1 GCF_938045595.1 uncultured Campylobacter sp. | reverse complement strand
AAAACGCCCTCCATGTTTAAATTTGCTTCGATTCAGCCTCACTCCTACCTCCACGACGCGCAGAAACGAAGAAAATGCCGCTTCATTTGCTTCGATTAAATTCCATTCGCGCCTTATCGATTACGTGCACACCGTTTAACGCTTAAATTTACTTCGATTAAATTCCCGCTCCCGAAAAAATCCGATCCGCCGTCATTAATCTTTGGGTTTAAATTCAATTCTACTCCGCGCAGCATTCGGCACCAGTTAAAACTCGCCAACAAAGCCCGCTCGCGCCTTTCCATCCGCACTCAAGCAACCTAGCGGCGGCACGCTTTTTTAAAATTTTATCTCACTGCCTAAATTTGCAACCAAGCACTCCATTTTGCGCTGGCTCGGTATTTTAAATTTAACTTTATAACCTCAAGCGCCCGCTCTAAAGCTAGCTTAGAGTGCGCTATCATTTTTAAATTTGCGCAGTAATTACCTGCGGCGGGTGCTTAAAACACCGTCGCGAGGCCTGCTCTGCACGCAGCAGACGTATTACATAGCTCGCCGAATTTTAAAATTTAAAACCGCGGCTATGAAATTTCAAAGCTACGAGCGCTAAATTTTAAAATTTCGCCGTACTTAACCCCTTAAATTTACCCTTTCAGCCACTCGTTTAAAATTTCAATCTGCGCCGCAATGCTCTCATTTGCCGTACCTCCTTGCGACTTGCGCGCCTCCTTAGAAGCGTTTAGATCAAGAAATTTAACCGCACCCGCACCCAAGCTTTCATCCACGCTTGCAAGCTGCTGCGCGTTTAGCTCGCTAAGATCCAAACCCAAATTTTCCGCATACGCCACGGCCTTGCCCGTGATGAAGTGCGCCCGGCGAAACGGCACGTTTTTCTCCCGCACGAGATAATCAGCCAGATCGGTCGCCGTGAGGTGCCCGCGCCTGGTCATCGCGAGCATATTTTGCTCGTTAAATTTAGCCGTTTTTAGCATCTGTTTTAAAATTTCAAGGCTCGCAAGCGCGGTGGCGACGCTATCAAAAACGCCCTCCTTGTCCTCTTGCATATCCTTGTTGTATGCTAGCGGCAAGCCTTTCATCACTGTTAGCAGCGCGACGAGATTGCCGTTTACGCGCCCCGCTTTGCCGCGGATTAGTTCGCACACGTCGGGATTTTTCTTCTGCGGCATGATCGAGCTGCCCGTGCTGTACGCGTCGCTGATCGTCACAAAGCCGAACTCCTGCGAGCTCCACAAGATGAGCTCCTCGCACAGGCGCGACGCATGCGTCATCAGCACGCTTACGTTAAACAAAATCTCCAGCGCAAAATCGCGGTCGCTGACGCTATCCATCGCGTTTGGCGTCACTCCCGCAAAGCCGAGCTGCTGCGCGACCAGCTCGCGATTTATCGGATGCGGCGTGCCGGCAAGTGCAGCCGAGCCCAGCGGACAGAGGTTGTTTCGCTCGCGCGAGCTGGCAAAGCGCTCGTAGTCGCGGCGAAACATAAACGCGTAAGCTAGCAAATGATAGGCAAGGCTCACGGGCTGAGCATGCTGAAGGTGCGTGTAGCCTGGCATCAGCGTGTCCGCGTGCTTGCTAGCTATATCTCGCAGAGCCTCTACTAGCTCGCGAGTTTTTTCGGCAATCTGAGCGCCGCTTTTAAGCACATAGAGGCGAAAATCAAGCGCGACCTGATCGTTTCTGCTGCGCGCGGTGTGCAACCTGCCGCCAAGATCGCTTCCGATGAGCTCGCTTAGGCGCTTTTCGACCGCCATGTGGATGTCCTCGTCGGCGGTTTTAAACTCAAATTTACCGCTTTTTATCTCTTCAAACACGGCGTCAAGCCCCGCGACGATCTTTTCGCTCTCGTCAGGCTTTAATATCCCGCAGGCGCCGAGCATTCGAGCGTGCGCCTTGCTGCCTGCAATATCCTCCTGCCAAAGCGCCCTATCAAAGCCGATCGAGGCGTTAAACTCCTCCAAAAGCGCCGAACTCGCCTCGCTAAAGCGCCCCTCCCACATTTTTTTCACGCTCGCTCCTTCGTTTAAATTTTCGGTGATTTTATAAAATTTTAAATCTCGCCGCACAAGATTTGCGGGCGAGAAAAAAGGTTAAAGCGCGGTAAATTCCTAAAAATGCGCGCGCCACGCTTTCGCACTCGGTTTGGAATTTACTGCGCCTCAAGCTTAGCGATTCAAAAGCGCTTGCTAGCTTATTCGATCCACTTTACTACGTCATCCATGCTGCGGCGGATCTTTTGCGGCTGCGGATTTACGCGGTAGCCGAAAGGCACGAGCAGCGCCACGCGACGCTCATTCCATTTCAGATCCAAAATCTCTCCGAGCGCTGCGCGATCAAAACCCTCCATCGGGCAGCTGTCGATGCCGCGGCTTGCGGCCTCGTTCATCATCGCAAGTGCTGCGAACATGCACTGCGCGTGCGACCAATTAAATAGCTCCTCATCGTCGTTGTGAAAATAACCGCTTAAAAAATCTTGATAAAATTTATGCCTCGATATATTTGGGCGCTTCATCTTTTTTACGCGTAATCATTCGCTCGATATAATCACTTCCTAGCTTTATGTCCTTGATCTTTGCTAAAATCACGACCAGATGTGAGCAAGAGGTGATCTGCGGCTGATTCCACGATTTTTCGCGGATCTGCTCGCGCAGCGCCTTGTTTTGCACAACCAAAAAGTCCCATTGCTCTAGCCCCGTAGAACTAGGTGCTAAGATGCCTGCCTGTAAAATGGCGTCAAAATCGGCTTTACCGATTTTTTTGTTCTCGTCAAAAATTTTGCACGCGTGGCGAAATTTCATAATCTCTAAATGTGTCATAGTCTCTCCTTAATTAGAATTTTTGTAAATCAAATACCCGCCATCTTTGCGTCTGATGCTGAGGTTGCCCTCATGCGAGCGCACGCCGATGCGGTAGTAGCCGTCCTCTTTGGTGACGTTGATGTCGCTAAAGCCGCCGATATTTACAGCAAAGCTCGCGCCGCTAAGCGGGATCTCTTGGCGCCAAAACTCAGCCTCAAGCGCGCCCGAAGCGTTTGCGTCGGAGCTTTTGAAATCGTCTGCGGTGATGAGCTGCACGCTGTCTTTGCGGATGACGAATTTTAGTCCATCGTCAAATTTAAGCGTCTCTAACGGCAGCTCCAGGCGCGGCGCGAAGCTAGGCGTGATGCCACTTTGCGAGGCCTGCTTTTGTAAATTTGGATCAGTCGAAGTAACCGAGACGTCCAGTGCCCTATGTAGTGCAGGTTTGGCGCTCGCGCTTAGCACGAAATCATCGTGCCAATCAATCGAGCGATTGATATCAACGATCTTTTCGTGTAAGACCCCGTCGTCGTCCCTATATCGCACGATCAGGCTTTCGATCGTAAGGGCGTCGGAGGGAAGCGCAAAGGTTTGCTGCGTGAAATTTTTAGGCGCGGGCGTATTTTGTGGCGTGGCGGCGGAGCTTTGCGCCGGATTGGAATTTTGCGGAGCAGATTGCGCGTTTTGTTGCATAGTGGAGTTTTGCGCCGTAGAATTTTGAGCTGTAGAATTCTGTACCGCCTTAAAATTTTGCGCTACCGTAGAATTTAGCTCGCTTACTTCTGGCACGATCGGCAACTCATCAGGAGGCGGAAGCGTCACAGCTGAAGGCTGCGCAGAAGAGTTCAGCTCCGTTTTTATGACCTGCGAAGGAGTACCGATGCCCGCTTCGGGCACAGAAGCTTTTTTTTCGGTCTGCGAGAGCTGTGCGCTCACGGCTTTTTTGGCGACGCTTGTTTTGACGCTAGAATTTGCTTCTGCGGCGCTTTTTTGCATTGCTGCGATAGGACTTTTAGATGTTTCAGGTCTCATTACAGCTTGCTTTTTAGCGTTTGGGCTTTGCGCACCTGTTTTTGGCTCTTTAATCGCCAAATCGGTAGAATTTTGCTCTTTTACCGCGACGATGTTAGGTTTCGTAGCGTTTGAATTTGCGCCATTTAAATTCTCTGCGTTTAAAAAAGCGCAAAGACCTAAAATTAGTAAAGAAATTTTTCTCATTTTTTAAGGTCCGGATCGAGCGAGCGACGCTCTAAATAAAGCTTTTGCAGCTCAGCGTTTTCCTCTTTTAGCCGCTCGACGTCGGTGAATAAAAACGCCTTTTCTTTTTGCAGCTGGCGCAGCACTTCAAACGATCGCTTGCCAAATAGCACGTCACCCACGAAGATGCCCGCAAAAACGACGCAGATGATCAGCGCAAGAGCTGCAAAAATCTGCTTAAGTGGTGAAAACGGATTGATAAAATTCAGCCGTTCTTTTAAATTTTTACGCTTTTTTAAAGCTTTTTTAGCGGCAGGATCTGCGTTTTGCGGCGCAAAAGAAAATCCTTGCGTGGCATAATTTATGTCTTGCGCCGCAAAGCCCGTGCCATTAAAGCCATGCTCTACGCTCTGAGCCGCAAAATCCGCGTCGTTTGGGAAGCAGTTTTCTTTAGCGTATAACTCTGCACTCTTTAAATCGCCGCCCCCAATAAATTCCGCGCTGTAAAGGTTCGCGTCTGCTTGCGCGCTGCCTTCGTAGTTTCCGCTTGCAGCGGAGCTTTTACCACTTAAATTAGAGCTGCTGCTTGTGGCATCAGAGGCAGAGCCTGCTTCGTCTACGCCGTGTGAGGTTCCGTTGCGATTTTTGCGGAAGCCAGCCCCTACCGCGCTAAAGCCTCCGCCAAAATTTTCATCGCTATAAAATTCTTCATCGTCAAAAAAATCGTCCTCGTCAAAGTCTGCGTCTGAATATCCGCCTTGCGTGTCCGTATAATCCGCTCCGTCCGTATAGGTGTGCTGCGCGCCGCTCTTTAAGCCCCGCTTGGACTTTTTTTTAAAAAACATTTTAAATTTGATTTCCCAAAAACTCGTCCGTCTCGCGCTCGATCTCAAGCAGGCGGTTGTATTTTGCGTTGCGTTCGCTTCTTGAGGTCGCGCCCGTTTTGATTTGGCCCGTATTCATCGCGACGGCGAAGTCCGCGATAAAGCTATCCTCGCTCTCGCCGCTTCTGTGGCTCATCACGCAGCGGTAGCCTTTGCGCTGCGCTAGGCGGATCGTCTGCATAGTTTGGCTAACAGTGCCGATTTGATTTGGTTTGATCAAAATCGCGTTGCCTACGCCTTTGGCGATGCCTTCGCGTAAAATTTTCTCGTTCGTTACAAATAGATCGTCGCCCACGAGCTGCACTTTAGAGCCAAGCTTGCTAGTTAGCTTCGCCCAGCCCGCCCAGTCGTCCTCGCTTAGGCCGTCTTCGATCGAAAATATCGGATACTTCTCGCAAAGTTGCGCGTATCGCTCGATCAGCTCTTCGCTGCTAAATTCCTTGCCCTCTAGCTTATATTTGCCGTTTTCGTACAGCTCGCTAGCCGCGACGTCAAGGGCTAGCTTGATCTGCTCGCCTGCCTTGTAGCCCGCTTTTTCGATAGCTTGCATGATTAGTTTGATCGGCTCTTCGTTATCGTTTAAATTTGGCGCAAATCCGCCCTCGTCGCCCACTGCCGTGCTGTGACCGGCTGCGTTTAGAAGGCCTTTTAGCGTGTGGTAAATTTCGCTCGCCGCTCGCAGCGCGTCGCTAAATTTATCAAATCCAAACGGCATAATCATAAATTCTTGAAAATCCACGCTGTTGTTCGCGTGCGCGCCGCCGTTGATGATATTAAACATCGGCACCGGCAGTACGCTAGCGTTCGCGCCGCCCAGGTAGCGATACAAAGGCACGTCAAGGCTCTTTGCCGCCGCGCGCGCTACCGCCATAGATACGCCAAGCACGGCGTTCGCGCCTAAATTTGAGTAGTTGTCGGTGCCGTCAAGCTCTCTCATCTCATCGTCAAGCGCCTTTTGACCAAATGCATCCAACCCGATCACGGCCTCGGCGATCTGAGAATTTACGTTTTCAACAGCCTTTAGCACGCCCTTGCCGCAGTATCTATCGCCCCCGTCGCGAAGCTCCAGCGCCTCGCGTTTGCCCGTGCTTGCGCCGCTTGGCACTATCGCGCTTGCTACGGTGCCGTCGCTTAGAGCCACGGTCGCTTTCACGGTCGGGTTGCCACGGCTATCTAGTACCTCTATCGCATAAACATCTTCGATATAAATCATCATTCATCTCCACTTTGTAAATTTTCTTCATCGTCCGCGTCTGCGCTAAAATTTACGCTGCCCATCTGCTCGCGGATTTTAGCAGTGATCTCTTCGGCGACAGCAGGGTTATTCTCTAGATAAATTTTAGCATTTTCGCGCCCTTGACCTAGCTTAGTGTCGCCGTAGCTGAACCACGCACCGCTTTTATCAACGATGTCGAGCTTGACGCCGTAATCGATCAGCTCGCCCACCTTGCTGATGCCCTTGCCGAACATTATGTCAAATTCCGCGATCTTAAACGGCGGCGCCACCTTATTTTTCACGACCTTGACTTTGGCGCGGTTGCCGATGCTCTCTTCATTTTGTTTCAAAGTAGCGATCTTGCGTATGTCGATGCGCACCGAAGCGTAAAATTTAAGCGCATTGCCGCCGGTCGTCGTCTCTGGCGTGCCGTAGCCCATCGCGCCGATCTTCATACGGATTTGATTAATAAAGATCACAGTCGTATTCATCTTATGCACGACGCCGGCGAGCTTACGCAGCGCCTGGCTCATAAGTCGCGCCTGAAGCCCTACGTGCTGATCGCCCATGTCGCCCTCGATCTCGTTTTTCGGCGTGAGCGCGGCGACGCTATCTACGACGATAAGATCGATCGCGCCGCTTTTTGCTAAGGTTTCTACGATGTCGAGCGCCTGCTCGCCGAAGTCGGGCTGAGAGACGTAGAGATTGTCGGTATCAACGCCTAAATTTGAAGCATATTTGACGTCCAGCGCGTGCTCGGCGTCTACGAATGCGCAAATTCCGCCCGCCTTTTGGCACTCTGCGATGATATGAAGCGTAAGCGTCGTCTTGCCCGAGCTCTCCGGCCCGTAAATTTCGATGATACGTCCCTTCGGCACGCCGCCGATGCCAAGCGCGATGTCAAGCCCCACAGAGCCCGTAGAGATGGCGTCTATCGGCTCGACCTGCTTATCGCCCAGCCGCACCAGCGTGCCCTTGCCGAAAGCTTTGTCGATCGATTTTAGCGCCGCATCCAGCGTCTTTTTCTTTCCCTCGTCCATGTTTTTCCTTAAAAATAAATTCACCTGATTTTACCAAATTTGAAATGAATTTTTGATTATTCGCCCAAATTCGGCGCGGCATCGGAATTTGAAATTCTTAAGGAGTGCAAAAAGCTCTGCGCGGCAAGCGGAGAACATTAAATTTAGCCTTTTAAACGAGCCCTGTTTTTCACGTTTTTCTTTAGAAATTCCGCATTTTTATGAGGGCTGTAGCAAAATTTCACTATAATTTCGCAACATTTTGGAATTAGGCCGCGCGCGAAATTTAAAGCGGAGCAAAAAGGATAAAATTTGAAGATTTTTAAGCATATAAACGTCGCTCACTCGCCGGATGCGGATGATATTTTTATGTATAAGGCGATTGATTTTGGTTGGGTGAGCTCCAAAAATCTAAAGCTTAGCGCAACGGCGCTTGATATCCAGACGCTAAACGACGAGGCGCTAAAGGGCACCTATGAGGCCACGGCGATTAGCTTCGCGCTATATCCGCTTATCTGCGACGAATACGCGCTTTTGCGCACGGCGGTGAGCTTCGGCGAGGGCTACGGCCCAAAGCTAGTTAAGAAAAATGGTGCGGTTTTAAAGCGAAATTTCAAAGTCGCGCTAAGCGGCAAACACACGACAAACGCCCTGCTTTTTCGCATGGCGTACCCGCAGGCGCGCATAGTTTATAAAAATTTCCTAGAAATCGAGGGTGCGGTCTTAAGCGGCGAAGTGGACGCGGGCGTGCTGATACATGAAAGCATTCTTGACTTTTCGGACGAGCTTTGCGTGGAGCGCGAGATCTGGGATATCTGGAGCGAGCTAGCGGGCGAAAATCTGCCGCTGCCGCTAGGAGGCATGGCGGTTCGTCGCAGCCTGCCGATAACGGATGCCATCGAGTGCGAGCGCGTGCTAACGGAGGGCGTGCGTATCGCCACCGCGCATAAGCCGTTTTTGTCGCACATGCTCATGGAGCGAAATCTCATCCGCGTGGACGACGCAAAGCTAGAAAAATATCTGAGCCTTTATGCCAACGAGGCCTCGATCGAGCTTTCGGGGGTACAAATAAGGGCGGTGGATAGGCTGTTTGAGCTTGGTTACGAGCGCGGATTTTACCCTGCGCCGATTAGCGCGCAGGAGAATTTTATCCCGCGCGAATATAACGAGATCCGTTTCGCGGACTGCGGCGGGCAAAACCCGATGTAAAGGCGGGCGAGGTTAAAATTTAGCTGAAATTTGAGCCTTGCTTCGGCTGATTTTGCTCGGAACACTGCCCCTTCGTTTCGGCTAAATTTCTAGGCGTTAAAGGGTTTGCACCTCGGCTAAAATTTACTTCGGCGTAAAAGCAGACGCGCGGTAGAATTTTATATCGTTTTTGACGTGCGGTAATCCGCTTTAGAAATTTAGCCGTAGAGGGCGACGTGGATTTAAATTTGCGCGCAAATTTAACGCCGAGCCTTCCGCGGATTTTGCCGCCAAGTTCGTCAATCAGCCGCGTGCCGTGGCGTTATTTGTCGCCACGTAATATGTCGCCTTAATTTATGGCTACGCGGCGATGAAATTTCACGGCGCGGAGATACATTGCGCGGCTGTATTTTGTGCCGCAGAGTGCGAGCTGTGCGTGCGACATAGTGCGCTGCTGAAATGTATCGCAATCGAGCTAAATTTAATCGCAGCAGCAGCGTTAAATTTTGAAATAGCGTTCGCGTTTAGTACCGCGCGGCGGTATCACTAAATTTTAAAACGATACGCGGCGAGCGGCAAGCGCGAAATTTAGAAATGAAATTTAAAAGGCAAAATTTTGAAAATAAAGCAGATAGATTTTAGCAAATACACCTCCGTGCGCATCGGCGGGAGCTTTGCGGTGCAAATTTTAAAAGACGAGGCCGATTTTGCGGAGTTTGAGAGTATCCGCGAGCGCGCGATCATCGGCGGCGGCAATAATCTGCTCATCTCGCCCGCACCGCCGCACCTTGCGATGCTAAGCGAGGAGTTCGATCGCATAAGCTTAAGCGGCGATGTCCTTAGCATCGGGGCTGCGACGAAGTCGGGTAAAATTTATAATTTCGCCAAAAAGCAGGGCCTCGGCGGCTTTGAGTTTTTGCGTAACATCCCGGGCCAGCTCGGCGGGCTAATCAAAATGAACGCAGGGCTTAGCGGCGCGAGCATCAGCGATAGCCTACTTGCCGTGCGCCTGGCTCGCGGCTGGGTGGAGCGCGAGCGGATAAGCTTCGGCTACCGAAGAAGCGGGATCGAGGAGGCGATTTTGGGCGCCGAGTTTAAAATTTCGCGCGGCTTTGATGCCGAACTCGCCGCGGATTTCGCCGCCAAACGCGCCAACCAGCCAAAGGGAGCAAGCTTTGGAAGCTGCTTTAAAAACCCGCCGAATGACGCCGCGGGTAGGCTGATCGAAGCGGCGGGGCTTAAAGGCCACGCGATCGGTGGAGCGAAATTTAGCGAGCAGCACGCCAATTTCATCATAAATTTCGGCAGCGCAAGCTTTGAGGATGTGATGAGCCTGATAGAGCTTGCTCGCGAGCGGGTTTTGCATCGCTTCGGCATCGCGCTCGAGCTAGAGGTTAAAATTTTATAGTTCAAGCGCAGACTTTGCAGGCTAAAGCGACGAAGAGGCGCGACGAGCGAGCGTAGCGCGCACGGCGGCGAGGAGATAAAAAGCTGCGTCTATA
>NZ_CALIBB010000201.1 GCF_938045595.1 uncultured Campylobacter sp. | reverse complement strand
TAGAGCATACTATGCACGGAGGGGTAACGCCCGTGATGTATTCTAGCTTTTGGGACGATACAAATACCACTCAAGAGCTTATAAAGCTAGGTGCGGATATACATAAAAAAGACGAATACAAGCTATCCGCTATGGCTTATGCGATAGAAAATAATGCTACTAAATCAGTAAGACTGCTTTTAGACAACGGGGTTAAATTTGAAGAAGTCAAAATGGTGCAGGGCTATATAGTTTGCCCTAGATATTCTGACGACACCAAAATCATAGTTGGCAACAATATAGATATAAAATTACGTACTGAGTGTCTAATCAATCATGATCACTCAAAAGATCCTGTTTATCCATTAAACTATGCAATATATAGTAATTTGTTAGAAATTGCCGATATGATGCTACAAAGAGGTATGAAACCGAAAGCATATGAAGGTCCTTTGTATTATTTAAGTGAGAACGGCGTTTCGTTTAAACAAAAGGAAATATTTAAAAAATCTATTTATACTTTTCTTCCGCGGGATATGATGTATAAAGATAAATTAGAATTATTAATAAAATATAATATAGACGGACTACCGAGTCAAGATGATATTGTTACGGCTTATAGAAATTGTTTGGATAGTTTAGTTGGATCTATAAAAAAGAAAGAATCTTACATAAATCATATGAATGATTACTGCTATGGAGAAAAGATTTTAGAATCATATGATTGGGCTCTTCGGGGGAGATGGGAAGTTAAAAATAACGAAGAAAAAGAAAAAGGAACAGATAGATACTGGAAAGAAAAAGATTTTATAAAATTTTTCGGTTATATGCCAAATGATAAAAAATGTACTAAGCTAGAACCGGATATTAAAATATTAAATTTCTATAATATGAAAATAGATAGATATAAAGCTCTTTGCGGCAATGGGCTAAGCAATGAAGAGATTTTGCAAAAAAGCAGCCTAAAAGATAAAAATAGTACTGAGGCATTCGATATTGAGACATTTTTTAAATATTTAAATTTTGAGGAAATGCTAGAGGAAGCGAAAGTGAAAATTCTACATGACGGCGAGAAAATTGATATAAAAGATTATGCCGAAATTCTAAGACAAGAAGCGGCTAAAAAACTAGATAGTAATCAATAAATTTGAAGGAGTAAAACTATATAGCATCAGAAATTAAGTGATATAGTGGGCAAAGCTTTTCTAAATTCTCATTAAAATTCCTTCCTGCCAGGCCGTAAAGCTTTAAATTAATCCAAATTTCACTATAATTAATCACTTAAATTTTAAAGGCCGCAAATGCTAAGCTTAGACGAAATTCGAAAAAATATCATCCTAAAACAAGGCGTACACTATTTTGATTACACTGCTTCGGGGCTTGCTTACGAGCCCGTAGAGCGCGAGATAGCGAACGTTTTAAAAACCTACGCCAACACCCACTCCGACAGTAGTTCGAGCGCGATTATCACGCAGCGTCGCTACGAGGGCGCGCGCGAGAGCCTAAAAAAGCTACTTGGGCTTGACGAGCGGTTTTGTCTCATCGCTTGCGGGCAGGGCGCGACGGCCGCGATCAAGAAATTTCAGGAACTGCTAGGCATCTACCTGCCGCCTGCGACCAGAAGCGCGATCGGCGAGGCGAATTTGCGCGCCGCACAGCTTCCGCTCGTGCTTGTTTCGCCCTACGAGCACCATTCAAACGAGCTTAGCTTTCGCGAGGGACTTTGCGACTACCTGCGCGTGCCGCTTAGCGAAGGCGGCGAGATCGATCTGATTGCGCTTGAGCGCATCCTAAAGCTAAACGCAGCACGCCGCATCATCGGCTCGTTTAGCGCCGCCTCAAACGTCACGGGCGTCGTTAGCGACTATAAAAAGATCAGCGAGCTAATCAGAGCCGCGGGCGGCATCATCGCCTTTGACTGCGCGGCGCTGAGCTCTCACGCAAATTTAGATTGCGACTACTTCGACGCGATTTTCCTCTCGCCGCATAAGTTACTCGGCGGACCTGCAAGCTGCGGGCTTTTGGCGATCAAAAAAGAGCTGCTTAGTAGCGATGTGCCGACCTTTGCCGCAGGCGGGACGGTCGCCTACGCTAGCCGCGAAGGGCACGTGTTTTTGAAAAATCCCGAGCAGCTAGAGGAGGGCGGTACGCCGCCTATCACCGGGCTCATGCGAGCAAATTTGGCCTACGCGCTACGAAACGAGGTCGGTTTTGAGAGGATAAAAAGTGCCGAGGACGAGCTAGCGCGGCTTTTTGAGAGCGAGCTAGCAGGCATTGACGAGATCATAAACTACGCTCCAAAGGGCGCGCCGCGGCTGCCGATTTTTTCATTTAACGTGCGCGGCGTCTCGGCGTATGATTTCGCCGCGAGCCTTAGCAACGACTTCGGTATCCAGACGCGCGCGGGCGTGATGTGCGCGGGGCCGTACGCTCACGATCTGCTGGGTATCAAGGAGGGGCGCATGCCAGAAGCCAAGCCCGGCTTCGTGCGCGTGAGCCTGCACTACACGCACACCGAGCAAGACGTGCTATATCTAGTTGGCGCGATAAAATCCTGCATCAAAAAGCACCGCGAGCTTTGGGGCGAGGAAAAGGCGATGTATGAGATGTTTGGCGGGAAAATTTAAGCAGCGTGAGCTTAAAGCTCTGCCGCTTTTTTGAGCTAGTAAAATTTTGTAAAATTCTGCGCCGTTTTTAAAATTTATCGGAATTCCGTGCCGTCTCTTCGGAATTTTACGCGGGTTTTGCGCCGCGGAATTCTTGCTATCGTTCCGCCTTTGCGCTGCAGGCGAAATAAACGGCACGCCCTGCGGAATTAAAATTTAGAATTTGAAATTCCGCGCCTAGAAATTGTGGAATTTCAAAATCCCGTTAGCTGTATTCGCGGCTAAGCTTTAAAATTTCTTAGCAATGGAATTTCAAAATTTCACGCCGCGCCGCTAGGTAAAGCCCTGCCTGTAAATTTCAAAATTTCAAGGCGCAAATTTTTGCGCTCTGTTTCGCCAGATACGCCGCGCTAGATGGTTCGCAGTAAAAATTTGAGGCAGAAATGAAATTTATTAGTGCCGCGCGAATAAAAATTCCAAAGCAAAATAAAGCTTATCCGCACTTCGCGCAGAATTACTCCAGCCCTAAAAACGCGCCGTCTTCAAATCCGAAATAGATCCTCTCGCCCGCGCTCCAGCACCTCTCATCCTGCGCCGTGACGCATTTTAGTAGCAGATCGCCCGCCTTGATCTTGATGAGCAGCGAGGAGGCGTACTGAAGCGAAACCGAGTGCAAAATCCCCGCGAAGCAGCGCTCAAACGGGCTTTGGGATAATAAAATTTTACTCGGATTTATCGCGATTTTGCGAGCGCGTGCGAGCCCCTCTTCAAGGCGCAGCGAAATTTCATCCGAAAATTTTAAAATCCCGTTTTGCACATCAAAGATATTTTTGTATTCGAACTCGCATATCTTGCCACGATGTAGAAATACGCTTCTTTGCGCGATCGCGCTGAGCCATTTCTCATCGTGGCTGGCGATGATAAAACCGCAACCGTAGCGACTCCGCATAAATAAAATCGCGCGCGCAAAGAGCTTGGAAGCGGCAAGATCGAGGCTGTTGGTCGGCTCGTCGAGCAGATAGAGCTTCGCACGCTGCGCCAGAGCGAGCGCAAACGCGATGCGCTGCGTCTGCCCCGAGCTAAGCTCGAAATGCTTCTTTGATAAAAAACTTCTATCAAGCCCCGTTAGGCCGAGCGCCTCATCAACCCGCTCGTCAAATTCCGCAAGCGCGCCGCGACTTTTGAGCGCAAATTTAAAATTTTGCTCCACGCTGCGTTTTAAAAGCACGGGCTCGGGCAGCAGCAAGCAGATCTGCCGCAGCGTCTGCAAAGAGGGCGCCCGCTGCCCCCAAAGCTCCACGCTGCCGCCGCTCGGACGCTGCAAAAAGGCCAAAATCCGCAGCAGCGTGGATTTGCCGCTGCCGTTGGAGCCCAAAAGCGCCGTGATGCCGCTCGTATTTAGATCAAGGCTAGGGATATTTAGAATTTCGCTCCGTCCGTAGCGCAGCACTAGATCCCGCACCGAGATCAGCTCGCTATCGGGTACAGATCGCGCGGCGGTAGAATTCTCACTCGCGAAATTCTCGGTCGCAGAATTCTCATTTACGAAATTTTCATTCGTAGAATTTTCACTCGCAGAATTTGCGCTAATGGAATTCTCGGTTACAGAATTTACACTTGTCGAATTTCCAGCAGTGAAATTTTTATTCGCAGAATTCTCGGTAGCGAAATTTATGCGCATAGAATTTATGCTCGTAGAATTATCGTCTGCGGAATTTGCGTCCGTGAAATTTTCGCTCATAAAATTTACGCGCTCCTGTTCCGCCCGGTTTTTGTCCGTGAAATTCTTGCTAGGACGCGTTTGCTTATCTGCATTCATCGATCTAGCCTTTTTAGCGCGTGGATGGCTAAATTTACCGCAAACGCTATTAAAATCAGCACCAGCGCGAGCGCTATACTCATCGCAAACTCGCCCTTGTTGGTCTCAAGCGAGATCGCCGTGGTGATCGTGCGGGTGAAATATTTGATATTGCCGCCGATCATCATCGCTACGCCCACCTCGGCGACGATCCGCCCGTAAGCGGTGGCGATGACGACCAGTAGGGCGTAGCGTAGCTCATAAAGCACGCAAAGGATTAAATTTAGCGGGCTTAGGCGGTAGTTCATAATGTTTAGATAGTGCTTCTTATCCATATTTTCGATGACGCTGGCGCTTAGCGAGACGATGATGGGAAGCGCCAGCGCAAACTGCCCGAGCATCACGGCTTTAAGCGTAAAAAGTAGCCCCAGCTCGCCCAAAGGACCGTTTCTGGAGATGAAAGCGTAAAGGATCAGTCCTATCGCTACTGTGGGCATCGCAAGCGCTACGTCGCTTAAAAGTCTAAGCGTTCTGCGAGCGCGAAATTCGTAAAATCCGAGGATAAATCCTATCGGAAAGCCGATTAAAATCGCAAAAAGTATCGAGATACTCGAAGTATAAAGCGTCGCCTTAATCGCCGAAAAGGTCTCCGCATCGCCGCTAAGAAGCAGTCTGAATGCGCTTAAAATTCCTTCTAAAATAAAGTCCAAGATTGTGTCCTAAATGTTCTATTCTGGCAAATTTATATGCTATAATAGCATATTTTTTAAAGGAGATAACATGAAAAAAATATTTTTTGCTTCGCTCGCTCTTAGTGCGAGCCTTTTTGCCGCCGATAACGATTTGGTGATGGCAACCACAACGAGCACCGATAATACGGGCTTGCTAGACGCGATCTATCCTGCGTATAAGGCGGAAACCGGCGTAGATGTCAAATGGACGGCGGTAGGCACAGGTGCTGCTCTAAAGCTTGGCGAGAACTGCGATGCGGATATACTTTTCGTGCATTCGCCGAAGGTCGAGAAAGAATTCGTAGAAAAAGGCTTCGGCGTTGACCGCACGCCCGTTATGTATAATGATTTTATCCTCATCGCCGATAAATCGATCGCGCCTAAATTTAAAGGCAAAGATCTTAAAGGTTCGTTTGAGCTAATCAAGGCGGAGAAGATTAAATTTTTCTCTCGCGGCGACAAATCGGGTACCGATAACAAAGAGAAAGGTATTTGGAAAAAGGTTGAGGGCGCCGTGCCTGAAAATGAGGCGTGGTATAACCAAACCGGTCAAGGCATGATCGCTACGATCAACGCAGCCGCCGAGCAAAAGGGCGTGACCTTCACCGATCGCGGCACCTACATCAAATACGAGGACAATAAAAAGGGCAATCCCGATATGGTCATCATCAACGAAGGCGATAACGATCTGAAGAATTTTTACTCCGTAATCGCGGTCAATCCGAAGCATTGCCCAAAAGCCGACTATGAAAACGCGCAGCGCTTTATCAAATGGATCACTAGCGAGAAGGGACAGAAATTCGTAGGCGATTTTAAGCTGCTAAATAAGCCGCTTTTCACCCCTGATGCGAATACTCGCAAGAATTAGCTCTAGCTAAATAAGGCTAAATTTAAAGCCCAAAGGCGAAGCGCCGTCTTTGGGCTTTTGCTTTTTCATAAATCAATCCGCGCGCCTTTAAATTTAGCTCTTTTGCTTCTAAATTTAACCGGCGCTTTTTACCGCGTCTTTTTACGATACATTTTTTACTTTCTCGCCATACATTTAAATTTATCGCAGCTTCGTTTGTAGGTGATAGGCTTAAAATTTCAGCTATATTTGAGATCGGCACGGAGAAATTTCAGTCGCGTTCGGATATACTTTAATGTCTAGCGATATTTATACAGCGCAAAATTTAGTAGTATTTATGTGTGACTCAAAATTTTAGTTTGTTGGGAATTTGATTTGAAGTAGCAGTTAAGCTCGGGCGTATGAAAAACGCCCGAGCCTGTGAAGCTATGAAATTTCATGTGCGGTTTATGGGGTCGCTTCTGCCGCGCGCCGGTAAAATTACCTTTCAAGCGCAGGCAAAACTACCGAGCGCGCGGCTATAAAATTTCACTTTGCGGCGGGTTACTCGACTTCGGCGTCGATGACGTCGTCGTCTTTTTTACCGCCGTTTGCACCGCTGCTTTGCGATCCGCCTTGCGCACCTTGATTTGCGCTGGCGGCCTTGTATAGATCCTCGGCGACCTTGCTTAGGGCTTCTACTTTGGAGTTTATCGCTTCCTTGCTCGCGTTTTCATCCTTTAGCACGGCTTTTAGATCATTTAGCGCGCCCTCGATCTTAGCGCGTAGATCGCCCGGCACCTTCTCGCCCATCTCGCTTAGGCTCTTTTCGGTTTGATGTGCGATGCTATCGGCTTGGTTGCGCGCCTCGACGGTTTCTTTGCGCTTGTTGTCTTCCTCTTTGTGAAGCTCGGCATCCTTGACCATCTTATCGATCTCGGCGTCGCTTAAGCCGCTTGAGCCGGTGATGCGGATGTCGGTTGCCTTGCCGGTGGCTTTGTCTTTTGCCGAAACGGTTAAAATTCCGTTCGCATCGATGTTAAATTCCACCTCGATCTGCGGCACGCCGCGAGGAGCGGGCATGATACCTTCAAGATTGAAATTTCCTAGCGATTTGTTATCCTTTGCAAACTCGCGCTCGCCCTGCAAGACGTTGATCGTAACGGCGCTTTGGTTATCCTCTGCAGTCGAGAAGGTTTGAGACTTTTTCGTAGGTATTGTAGTTCCTTTTTCGATGATCTTAGTCATCACGCCGCCTAGGGTTTCGATGCCGAGGCTTAGCGGAGTCACGTCGAGTAGTAGCACGTCTTTTACGTCGCCTTTGATGACCGCGCCTTGGATCGCTGCACCGATCGCTACGACTTCATCAGGGTTTACGCTCTTATTTAGTTCCTTGCCGAAAGCCTTTTTGACCTCCTCTTGCACTAAAGGCACGCGCGTCGAGCCGCCCACCATGACGACCTCTTTTATATCGTTCATGCTTAGCCCTGCATCGCTTACGACCTTTTTAAGCGTGCTTATGGTCTCATCTACCAAAGAATCGATCATACTTTCAAATTTGGCCCTGGTGATGGTTTTCATCAGGTGTTTAGGACCTGTGGCATCAGCGGTAATGAAAGGTAAATTTACCGTCGTTTCCATCGCGCTGCTTAGCTCTTTTTTGGCGTTTTCCGCAGCCTCTTTTAGGCGTTGCATAGCCATGACGTCGCCGCGTAAGTCAATGCCTGTTTCAGATTGAAATTCCGAGGTTAAAAAGTCGATCAGTTTGTTATCGAAATCATCGCCGCCCAAAAATGCATTACCGCCGGTAGCTAAAACTTCTACAACGCTATCGCCGGTTTCTAGCACGGTTACGTCGAATGTACCGCCGCCCAGATCGTAAACTACGATCTTTTCGGATTCTTTTTTATCCAGTCCATACGCAAGCGCCGCTGCGGTCGGCTCGTTAATGATACGAAGCACGTTTAGGCCCGCGATTGTTCCTGCTTCTTTCGTCGCCTTTCTTTGGCTGTCGTTGAAATACGCAGGCACGGTGATGACCGCATCTACGACGGGCTCGCCCAAAAACGCCTCGGCGTCCTCTTTTAGCTTGATCAGCACCTTGGCTGAAATTTCTTGCGGCGTATAAACCTTGCCCGCGATCTCTACCGCGCACGCGCCATTTCGGTCGATGATCTTATACGGTAGGCGCTTTTTGGCTTCCTGCGCGTTTTTCTCATTCATCATAAGACCCATGATGCGCTTGATCGAGTAGATCGTCTTTTCCGGGTTAGTGACTGCTTGGCGCTTGGCGCTGTCGCCTACTAAAACCTCGCCTTTGTCGGTGAAAGCGACTACCGACGGAGTGGTGTTTTTGCCCTCTTTATTCGGTATGATCTTGCTCTCGCCGCGCTCGAATATGCTTACGCACGAGTTTGTTGTTCCTAGGTCGATGCCTATGACTTTTGCCATTTTTTATCCTTTGTATTGAATTTAAAATTTTAAAATTTGGGCGATCATTTCGCCACCACCACCATAGCGGCGCGCAAAACGCGCTGCTTATACATATAGCCTTTTTGATATACTTGAACGATATCGCCTTTTTTAGCGCCTTCGGCTTCAATCATCGAAATAGCGTTATGCACGCTAGGATCAAATCCCGCATCCGTCGCTATCGGCACGATACCGTATTTTTCAAAAGTCTTTGTAAAAAGGCTTAGACATTGTTTTACGCCGACTTCAATTTTATCTGCAAGCTCATTACCTTCCACATCAATTTTGGCGGCTTCCTCAAGCGCGTCGATTATCGGCAGCAGATCCTTCGCAAAGCTCTCGCTAGCGTAAGCAACAGCGCTATCTTTTTCCTTTTCCAAACGTTTTTTGAGATTTTCAAAATCCGCATTGGCGCGGTAAAATTTATCAGTGATCTCACTCAGCTCGTTTTGAAGCTTTTGTATCTGCGCGTCAGTATCGTCGCATGTCTGCACCTCTTGCGGCTCGCTCGCCTCTGACACGCACTGCTCGCAAACCTCTTTTTCTTCACTATCGCACGCTGCATTTTTATCGCCGTGCTCTTTAAATTTATGGCTCATGCTACTCCTTTAGCGTAATTAAAAAATTTCTCGTAATTCTCGTAAACGCTGCCTGCGCAGATCATCGTAGCGTCCTCGCCTTCGAATTTTACGGGGCGTTTGATCCCCATAAATCCGTGCTCGAAGTAGGGCGCGAAGATCAAATTTTTAGTAAAATTTACGGCGATCGAGGGGTTGAGTAAAATTCTAAACCGCTCGTCTTTGAAAATTTTATACGCCACGACCTCGTTACAAAGAAATTCGATTTTAGAATTTTTTAGCTCTTTGATTTTGGTGCTAAGCTCGCGCAGACCGATCTGCATCGAAGCTAGCTCCAAATCTCCGAGTGAAATTCCTATTAAATTTGATAAGAATTTAAAAACTCTAAAATCGTATTTTAAGATAATCTCGTCCGTTATAAATGCAAGGATTATGAAGCGATTATCGTGATTGATAACTTCGCTTAGGGCTTCATTTTCGGCGTTGAAAATCATACAGTAAATTTCAAAATCCTCAAGCACCGCTTCTAGCTCGCGAGCATCGTCTATTTTTAACTCATCGTCGAAGCTAAGTCTAGCGCGCCAGTAATCCTGCATCGTCGCAACCGTCGGAATTCTACCACCGCTTACATGAAGCTGCGTCAAAGCCCCCTCGTCGCTTAAGCGCTTAAAATAAATTCGAATGCTAGACGCTGACATCGCTACGCCCATACGCTCACCCAGCTCGGAAGATCCGATCGGGGTGTTGCTATCGAGATAGGCGGAAATGATGGATTCCAGGATCATATCACGTTTATTCGTTTTCACTTTTAGCACTCTTTCGGTAAGATTGCTAGTATTATACAACATTGAGTGGTAGGATGTCAAGGTTTTTATATAAATTTTATAAAATTTTAGCAATCGGGTCCTGAGTTTGCTAAATTTTAACTATGATTTTTGAGGTGAGCGTAATTCTTGGAATTCTTGGAATTCTTGGAATTCTTGGAATTCTTGGAATTCTTGGAATTCGCCACGGCGCCGTCGCGGTATAATTTTATTGCATTTTTCGTATTCGTAAACGTAAATTTTACCACGCAACCGGTTTAGGGCTTCTCTGTATACGCCAGATAAATTCTATTTTGCAAAAATAGTGAATTGGCAGTATAACTGCAAATTTCGTGCTTACTAGCAAAAATTTTGTCATTTGCTGTAAATATGGAGCTAAATGCTAAAAAAACGCAAAATTCCCGCCGAAATGGCGCGCAAGCTAGACGAAAGTGCTAGGCAAGCAAAGCGGTGTGAGAACTCGCAAAGCTCAAAATTTCACTCGCTGGCGCAAATTTAAATATACTTTAACGAATAGAAGTGTAAAATACGCCTCAAATTTCAACGATCAAGGGTTTTTATGCTAAAAGACATCTTTCTCTTCGGCGGTTTAATTTCTTACGACCACACTTTTATCTATCTTTTTTACTTCTTTTTGGTCGTCGCTATCATCGTAGCCGTCGCACTTTGCTCCACTCGCTCGCTTCAGCTTGTACCACATGGCATGCAAAATATCGCCGAAGCCTACCTAAGCGGCGTGCTAACGATCGGTAAGGACGCGATGGGTAGCGAGGAGCAAGCCAAAAAATATCTTCCGCTAATCGCAACATTGGGATTTGTGATATTTTTTAGTAACGTTATCGGCTTGGTGCCGGGCTTTGAGTCGCCGAGTGCGAGTTTAAATTTAACCCTTTCGCTTACGCTTTGCGTTTGGTTGTACTATCATTTTGAGGGCGTTCGCGAGCACGGCGTGATCAACTACCTAAAGCACTTTATGGGGCCGGTGAAAATCCTAGCTCCGTTTATGTTCGTTATAGAGATCGTCTCGCATTTTTCGCGCGTCGTATCGCTTTCTTTCCGACTTTTCGGAAATATCAAAGGCGACGATACCTTCCTGCTTGTTATGCTTACTCTCGCTCCTGCGCTAATACCGATGGTACCGTTTGCGCTGCTTACTTTTATGGCGATTTTGCAGACTTTTATTTTCATGGTTTTAAGCTACGTTTATCTAGCGGGCGCCGTGATCGTCGATGAGCATTAATTTTAAGCGAAATTTCTTATACTTCCTCGTGGGTGCGTCGTTCGGATTGATCTTCGTCGGCGCATTCGTCTTTTTTGCCTATCCGTCATTTTATTTTTTGGGGTTAAAATTCCTCTTCATCTGCACCGCTCCAGGCGTGATATGCGTAATCATCACCTGCTTGATGGTCGATGTTTTCGATCTAAAAGAACAACTAGCCCGCGAAGGCGAGTAGGATTTTACGGGCAAAATTTTAAAATTTAGCCGCGCCGTGCGCCGCTACAAGCGAGTATTAAAGCAAAAAATTGTAAAATTACGCGAAATTTTTATTCTAAAAGGTTAAGTTTATGTTTGAAACCGTGATCGGCCTGGAGGTACACTGCCAGCTAAATACCAAAACCAAAATTTTCTGCTCCTGCCCCACGAGCTTCGGCGACGAGGCGAATTCGCACGTCTGCCCGACCTGCCTGGCGCTTCCGGGCGCTCTTCCCGTGCTAAACGAGGAGGCGGTTAAAAAAGCTATCAGCTTCGGCACCGCGGTAAATGCGACGATCAATCGCAAGTCGGTATTCGACCGCAAAAATTACTTCTATCCCGACCTTCCTAAGGCGTATCAAATTTCGCAGTGGACGATCCCGATCGTCGAGCACGGCGAGCTTTTCATAGCCGCGGACGAACGGAGCAAGCGCATCGGCATTACGCGCGCGCACCTAGAGGAGGATGCGGGCAAAAATAACCACGAAAACTCGCGCAGCCTGGTCGATCTAAACCGCGCCGGTACGCCGCTTTTGGAGATCGTAAGCGAGCCTGATATGCGCTCTGCGGACGAGGCTGTCGCCTATCTAAAAAAACTCCACAGCATTTTGCGCTTTTTAAATATCAGCGACGCAAATATGCAGGAAGGCTCGTTTCGCTGCGACGTAAACGTCAGCATCCGTCCGCAAGGCGAGCAAAAGCTCTACACGCGCGTGGAGATTAAAAATTTAAACTCCTTTAAATTTATCCAAAAGGCGATCGAGTTTGAGATCGAGCGTCAGATCGAAGCGTGGCAGGACGGCAAATATGAGCAAGAGGTCGTGCAAGAAACGCGCCTTTTTGATACCGCTAAGCTTATCACCAAGCCGATGCGCAGCAAAGAAGACAGCGCCGAGTACCGCTACTTCCCAGACCCCGACCTGCTAACCGTGATCGTGGATGACGAGATGCTGGCTGCTGCGCAGCAGATCCCCGAGCTACCCGATCAGAAAAAGGCGCGCTACGTCCGCGAGCTGGGCGTTAAAGAGAAGGACGCCGAGATCATAATCTCAACCTACGAAAACGCACGATTTTTTGAGGATCTGATCGCGGCGGGGCATGAGCCCAAACTTTGCGTGAGTTGGCTTACCGTCGAGCTTGCGGGCAGGCTCAAAAACGGCGTTACGATCGAGGATTCGCCCGTAGGTAGCGCGAAGATGAGCGAGCTTTTAAGCGCGATCGAAGGCGGCGCAGTGTCGCAAAAGGCCGCCAAAGAGGTGCTTGATTATCTAATGGAGCACGACGAGGCCGTAAGCTCGGTCATCGACAAGCTAGGCTTGAGGCAGGTAAGTGACGACGGTGCGATTTTGGAGATCATAGCGCGCGTGATGAGCGAAAACGAGGAGAAGGTCGCGGACTATCGCGGCGGCAAGGACAAGCTATTCGGCTTCTTCGTAGGTCAAGTGATGAAAGAGGGTAAGGGCGCATTTAATCCTGCGAAGGTGAACGAGCTTTTAAAACAGAAGCTAGGCTGATTTCGCAGCTTTTGCGGCGGCGAACGACGAATAAAAGGCGACGCGATGCATGCGATAGATGAAGCTCTTAGGGATAAAATTTTAAATCTGCTCGCAGCGTTTTGCTTCGAGCTAAAGCTTTAACGCACCAATGACGAAGGCTTTTGCGTGTTATATTTCATTCGGCGCGATCTCGGCGGCTACCCGCTCTCCTCGCGCACGTTTTGTTCTTTTGAGTTCGTTTTTTCTCGTGCGGGCTGTTTGCATCAAGTGTCGGTCTGCGACGGAGGGGTTTAAGAAGCGCGTCCGTTAGGAATTTTACTCACGGCTACCGTCAAAGCGCGGCAAAGCTTGTAGGGAATGCGTAAAATTGCTCTGCTTGCGAGAGCGAGAACGGAAGCTCGGGGTGCGCGGGTAGGATATAATACGCAGGGTCGAATTTGAGCGGCGAGTCGATGTGTAGGTTAAATTTAATCAATCGCCGCGTCGGATGCGCGTGCCCCAAACCTTGCGCCAAACGATAACGTGGCGAGCGACCGCAAGATCATCTAGGCTCAAAGCACGCCTTGATAGATTTAAGCGGATTTAAAAGCGCGATTTGCGATCGGGCGTCTGAGTAAAATTTTTAAAAATTTGATTTGCCTTGGCGATGCGTGAGTGAAATTTAAAACGTATAATGGAGTTTCAAAATCCTCATTCGTTCACTGCCGCGCCTTTTGTGAAAGTGTTTTTTCGGCGGAAGAGCAAAAACTTAAAAGTATGAAATTTCAGTGAGGTAAATTTCAAAAGCGCGAAATTTTGACGAGATGAAATTTCAAAAAGCGAATTTCAAAGCGTGGCTTCGGCTAGCATTTGTGCAGGCTTATGTTGACGCTTTTGGGCTAAATTTTCAAAGAGCGGGAATTTCAAGAGAATGAAATTTGAAAAACCGCAAATTTGCGAATAAATTTTTAAAAAGGAACATAATGAAAATCGCGGTTATCGGCGCTGGCAAATGGGGTAGTGCGCTTTTTGATGCGCTTAGCGTGAAAAGCGAATGCGTCATCACTTCGCGCACGCCAAGGCAAATTCCGCATTTTGTAAGCGTGAGTGAGGCATTGGAGTGCGAAGCGCTCGTTTTTGCGCTCGCGGCACAACAAACCGCGCAGTGGCTGGATCAAAATTTCACCTACAAAAATCAAAAAATTCTAGTCGCTTCCAAGGGCATCGACGCAGCAAGCGGTAGGTTTTTAAACGAAATTTTTGAATCTCACGTCGCGCGTGGCAATCTTGCTTATCTATCAGGTCCATCGTTTGCCACCGAAGTCATGCAGAAGCTGCCTTGCGCGCTCGTCGTAAGCTCGTGTAACGAAAATCTAGCCGAGCTTTTCGCAAGCGCCCTCCCTGCCTACATCAAGACCTATACGAGTGGCGATATCATCGGCGCAGAGGTGTGCGGCGCTTATAAAAACGTCATTGCCATCGCTAGCGGCGTTTGCGATGGGCTGGGGCTCGGCAATAACGCTAGAGCGAGCTTGATCGCGCGCGGCATCGTAGAGATCGCGCGCTTCGGCAAGTTTTTCGGCGCGCGAGACGAGACTTTTTTGGGCTTAAGTGGCGTGGGCGATTTGTTTTTGACCGCCTCGAGTGTGCTATCGCGAAACTACCGCGTGGGGTTAGGACTTGCGCGCGGCAAAGGGCTCGAAGAAATTCTGCGCGAGTTGGGCGAGGTCGCCGAGGGTGTGGCTACGACCGAAGCGGTCGTAAATATCGCGACAAAGCATAAGATCTACGCTCCGATCGCTACCGAGGTCGCGCAAATTCTGCGTGGCAAGGATGTAAGGGCGAGTCTAAAGGATCTGCTGCGCAAAAAATAGCCGTGCGACGGAATTTACTCGCTAAATTTTAGCGGTAAATTCGGCCTGCATAGTTTTGATTTATCCGCTATGTTTGTGAAATTTAGTTGCTGGTTTGCGGATTTTGGTCGTTGTTTGTTTGGAACTGTTTACGCGGCTTTGCCCGATAATTTTATGGGCTTGATTTTCGCCTTGCGGCTTCGCGCATCTGATACGACGCAAAATCGCAGCAAAATGGCGCTTGTATATGATGTGGCGTAGCGGCTTTGATTTGAAATTTAGCTTTAAGCTTGAGCGCGAAATTTTAAAGCAAGGTCGTAAAATTTTAAAACATTTAAGATGGATCGCAGGTAGTTTAGAAGCGCTATTGCTTCGTTTTGCTTGCAGCCGCCGATGGTCGGCAGTGGAGGGTGGAGCGGACTGCTAGTCTGCGACTGGGTAGGTCAAAATTTTTGATGTGTCAGATTTAAAAATTAAGGCGTGGTATTTTTTCTTTAGACGAGGCGGAAAGGCATAAATTTTGAAAATATTCAAGACAGATGATGTGTAGTTTCGATAAATTTTTAGTGCTTGCAAAGGAGCGGGTTATTCGTCCGCGACTGCAGCAAGTTAAATTTTACAGAATGTCGGTGTATTATAAATTTTAATACAGGAGCCAAGGCGAAGGATCGCGAGATGGATTTAAGGGTTGCGACGTAAAAATTTAGCGAAGATAAGGCATATAGCCTATCAAGCTAAATTTTTACTAGCTCCGTTAAAGACGCTCGCGAGGCAAGCCGCAAAGATAAAAGAGGGAGAATATGGAAAAATACGAAGGCTACAATCTCAGGCTACGCGACGCTCTCGTCGGCGTGCAGTTTCTATTCGTCGCGTTCGGCGCGCTCGTGCTGGTGCCGATATTAACGGGGCTTGATACGTCCGTGGCGCTGTTTACGGCGGGTATCGGCACGCTGCTGTTT
>NZ_CALIBB010000200.1 GCF_938045595.1 uncultured Campylobacter sp. | reverse complement strand
CCATGATCGCAGATAAAATTTTGCGAAGCGAAATTTCGCGCTTTAAAATTTTATCCATAAATTTTAAAATCCAGCCGCGGCGCCTGAAATTTAATCGTTTGCCCTCTTTAAATTTAGCCGCACGCTCGCAATTTGGCTACGCCCTCTTTTTAAATTTTATCGGCCGCCGCAAAACAGATGTACTCCAAAACCTGCCCCGCAAAACAGACGTACCGCAGAGCAGACTCCGCCGCAACGCCAAATCGCGCCGTAAATTTTATCGTTTCGCAGCGGGGCAAATTTTACACTGCAAAGCAAGAACCTGCGCGCCGCTGGATTAAATCTGCGCCGCAGAGCAAATTCCGCGCCGCAGCTTGGTTTGCAGAGATTTTGCGCGCAAAGCTCGCTTCGTGAAATCCGCGAGGCAAGAGCTTTAAGCAGTCTGCTTCGTAAAATTCCGCGATCGCAATAGCTAAATTTAAAACGAAAAATCCCCCGTCGCGCCGTGCGACATGCTCTCATAAACCGCCTTGACGTATTTATCGCGCACCGCGCAATCCAGCAGCTTCTCGCACTCCAGGCAGCTGGTGAGGTTATGCTCGGCCTGGCATGCCTGCAGCGCGGCTAAGCTTTTATCTAAAATTTCGTCGTAAACGTCGCGCGGCGCGGCGACCTCGGTATCCGCCATCAGTTTTTCCCGCCGTAAATTTCATGCATCTTCGCGATCTCGTACTTCGAGCCGAAAAAGCAAGGGCTGCTTTGGTGGATTTTCTCAATTTTAAGCTGCAAAAGCGAGCCATTCGCGCCGTCGCTGGTGGCGCCTCCGGCGCGCTCGAAGATGAACGCAAACGGCAGCACTTCGAAGGTTACTCGAAGCTTGCCGCGCGGATGATCGCTGGTAGCGGGGTAGCTGAAAAGTCCGCCGCCTTTTAATAAAATTTGATGCAGATCGCTTACCATCGCGCCGCTGTATCGCAGGCGATAGCCCTCATCAAACAGCGCCCGCACGAGCTTTCGGTGCGGATCGCTCCAGCCCTTTTGCGTCGCACCCGTGGCGTTTAGTTTGCCTTTTTCGCTTAGGCGCAGGTCTTTTATGAAGCTAAATTTGCCCTCGCGATTTAGGCGATAAAGCTTCGGCGCGTCCTCGCAAACGACCATCTCAAGGCGCGGCCCGTAGATGCAATAGATCGCCGCTTTTAAGTTTGCGGGCGAAATTTCATCCTCGTAGATGCCAAATATCGAGCCCACGGCGAAATTTACATCCACCAAGCTCGAGCCGTCGAGCGGATCGTAAGCGACGATTAGGCGCGCATCCTCTCGCAGCGTTAAAATTTCATCTTTCTCCTCGCTGATTAGGGCGCGCACGAGCGGATTTTTGCGAAATTCCGCCTCGATTATGGCGTCGCTTTTTACGTCGAGTTTGAGCTGCGTATCGCCCGTGCTGTTGTGATGATCGGTGTAGCCGAAGTCCGCGTATTTCAGCTCCTCGGCGATTTGTAGCGCGATATTTTGGATTGATTTTACGATCTCTTGCATTTTATTCCTTTACATTTTTTTGGCGTTTTTTAAGATCCATTCGCTAATGCCCACAGCATCGTTGATGTCGAAATTTACCGGGCAAAATTTATCCATCTGCTCGCCGCTTAAATTTGAAGCGATCGCGTCCGAAAATGGCAGATACGCCGGATCGATCCTGCCGCGAAATAGGCTTATGCGCGGCAGCGGCAGCGTCTTTAGCCCCTCTACGAGCAAGATATCAAACTCGCCTAGCATCCGCACGACCTCATCGATTTGCATACAGCGCTGCGAAAAATAGCTCGTCCGCGTCGGGCTCATCACGACGGTCTCGGCGCCGAGCTCGCTAAATTTGGCGCTGTCCTTGCCCTCTACGTCAAAGCGCGCCTTATCGCCCGGATCGTGCTTTACGATCGCAGTTCGCAGGCCGCTTGCGATAAAAATTTTAGCGATCTTGCAAATTAGCGTCGTTTTGCCGCTGTTGGAAGGGCCTGAAAATGCGATAGCAAGTCTTTTCATTTTTAAAATCCGGCTTTTTAAGATGAGCAGATTGTAGCGAATTTAGCCTTTTAAAAAGCAAAATTCGTTAAAATGCGCCTAAAATTCAAAGGAAAATCGATGAAGAAATTTGATTTTAGCGGCGCGCTAAACGGCCTGCTGAAGGGCTCGCTCTTAGCCGCGCTAGCGCTATTTTTAAACTCCTGCTCCGCAAACGATCCCCGTCACGATCCGCTTAAAAACGAGTTTCTTGCCTACACGCAAAAATTTGAATCGGTGCGCGCGGGCGATCGCTATTTGGGAGTGGCGACCTATCTAAATCCCGTCGCGCCCGAGCTTAGAAACGCCGCTGGAGACGAGGTGTTTTTGCTCACCTCCTATCCTAAAGAGATTCAGATCCACGCGGTGCAGATTAACGGCGCAAACGCAAACGTAACGCCGCTGCACGACGGAGATCCGCTTTTGCAAAAGGAGCTTTTTAAGATCGCGTGGTCAAGCCGCTACAAGATCACCGCGCCTAAGAGCGATAAGGACGAGCTGGTGCTTAGCTACCGCACCTCAAATGATCTGGGCGCCACGATGAAATTTCGCAAAGTTTCAAAGTCGCTGTATTGGCAGCCGCAGATCGATCTGAAAGATTAAAGGAGAGAAGGTGGGTTACGACATAAGCTATCACGCGATTGGCAAAGATGAAATTTCGCAGTGGTATTTTGAGCCGCTAAAGCTCGCGCAGAGGGGCGATTTTGAGGCTATCGCTAAAATCGCGCGCGAAGCGGGGATGGATAAATTTTATGTAGAAAAATACGCGGACGGCTTCCGCTCGGCGCTACAGTACGGCACAGGGGGTATTTTTAATAAAACGCACGGATTTCACCTCGCCGTGGCGCAGGGCTATTTTAGAGAGTATTTTTACACGCGCGGCACGGCGTTTAGCTTTTTGGCGGCGCAAAGCTTTAAATTTAAACTCTACATAAGCGATTGGCGCGAAGTTTTGCCGGCGGAATTTCTAGCGGAATTTAGCGGCGAAATTCACAACGAGATCGTCGAGAATTACTGCTGCGGCGCGTATCTTAGCGCTGCTAGCGTGCAAAATTTATTGCGCGATTATGAGGCGGGCGACGAAATCAAATCCGCCGTAGATGAATTTTATGCGCAGAATTTGCCTGTATTTTTAAACGCGCTAAATTCCGCTGCGGAGCTTGAAGTAGGGCTACTTGAGGCTACCGAGGTGGTTGAGCCCAATCCGATCGATCTGAATAGGTCCGAGTCGTTTTCAAATCTTTTTAATTGTGATACGCAGGGCGCGCTGATCTATGCGGAAATCGCCGCGCAGCAGATCGGCGAAGCGATAGAGTGCAGCAATGCAGGCGGAAGCGGTACTGCGGGCGGAGAGAATTCTGCCTCGCGCGGCGCCAATGCAACGGGCAGCGGCAGTGTGATGGAAGCGGATGGCGGCACAATGAAAGCAGGCGGCGAGCATTCCGTCCCGTGCAGCGGCGATATGATAGAAGGCAGCAGTGAGAATTCCGCCGCAGAAGATCATAAAGACGAAACCTCCGCACGCGGCGAGAAGTCGCTTTTCGGCAAGATAAAAGGGCTTTTTAAATAGCAATTTGATCGCTAAATTTTAAAGCAGCTTGCGCGGAGTTAAGGTCGTAAAATTAAATCATCTCTCGCTCGTGAGCGCCGCGCTGTTAAATTTGCTAAAACGGCGCAGGGGAGGCAAGCGTAAATTTAAAACTTGCCAAAATTTCAAAACGGCGGGTTGTATATCGGAAGTTACGAAATTTTGAATCGCCGCAAGCAGGTCGCAAAAGAGGCTAAATTTAAACCCGCCGCAGCCTTACGGCGGGTAATCTGCGAATAGCTTATCTGTTTAAATTCCATAGCCGAAAGTGCCCGATTTGATTTCACGCTACTTAAAATTTTATGCTCTGGCGCTAATTTAATCGCTCACAAAACGCCGCGATAAAATTTCAATAAATTTTTAGATTTTAAAGCTCGTCACCCCATAAATAAAGCTCGAAAAAAGCAAGCGCAAAGATAAAAAAGACTATCAGCGCCGCGCCGCCCGCT
Organism: uncultured Campylobacter sp.; assembly: GCF_938045595.1. GTDB lineage: Bacteria > Campylobacterota > Campylobacteria > Campylobacterales > Campylobacteraceae > Campylobacter_B. The sequence goes on along the minus strand of NZ_CALIBB010000200.1, from coordinate 11,527 downwards.
CGGACGTAGCTATCGTCTCCTGCGCCGAATTGCACGCAATACGCAAACGCCATAAAAAACAGGCAAGCCGCTAAATTTGCGGAGCGTTTCTTTTCGTCTTTTAATGACGATACGCACAAAATAGCGGCTATTATGAGAACTACGGTCGCAAAAATTTGCATAGCGCGCCGCCTTTCGTGTAGGGCAGAAATAACCTTTGGCTAGCATCAAGAGATAAAATTTCGTCACTGAAGCCAAAATAAATTCCGCACGATTTTATAGCGCATTGCCTACTCGTGCGGTAAAATTTCGCCGCTTTGATCTGCCCGTCTAAGCTCTTGGCGGACAAATTTTGCGCTTTTGTTGAAGCAGCGGCTTTTAAAATTTCTCGCTCGCCGTATTTGAAAATTATCTTTTGCACTCGCCGCCTCTTAAAATCATCCTCCGTGCCCGCCGCCGGCTTAGCGGAAGCTGTCGCTTCTACTCGGTATCAGCAGATCTTGCAGCTCCTGTTGCACCGAGACTTTCGCGCGCGGATCGAGGATCTGCGAGTAGATGATGAAGTTTGCAAGCACCTTTTTGCCGTAGTCCCTACTCTCGGCATACGGCACGAGCTCCATGCTAAGCCACGGCTCAAATTTGCCCTTATTAAACATATCGCCGCGCTGAAGCATCTTTTTGACGAGCCCAAGCCCGCCGTTGTAAGCGTATGCGATGAAAACCGGGCTGTAAATTTTGCGCTCCAACCAGTCGATATGGATGTTGGCGAAGCGGTAAGCGACCTCCGGGCGGAACATATCGTCTTGATCGAAGCCGTCGATTTTGAGTTGCTTTTTGCCGATCTCGTTGGCCAAAAACGGCATAAATTGCATCATCCCAAGCGCATACGATGTAGATACCGATGCGGGCACGAAGCGGCTCTCTTGGCGGGCGAGTGCCAAAATTAGCGCCTTGCGGCGGTTGTCGCCGTCGCCGATGTATTCCATAAACGGCGTCGGATAGAAGTTATCCTTGCCGCCACTTGCTTTATTCATGATGTATGAGTACTCGCCGATGCTTTGCTTGGTGTCGAATTTTTTAGCAAATTCCAAAAGCTGCGGGCGCGACATCCGATCAGCGCTATTTTTCGTGCGAACCCAAGCGAAAGGATCGGTGATATCGTAGCCTTCGATGGAATTTTTATCGGGGTTTGGGATGATTATGTTTAAATTTTTATTTCCCAAGACCTCCTTGGCATAAAGCGCGTAGAGGCTGTAATAATCGCTGCTAGCAAGCTGACGCAAGACATTTTGATCTCCGTTTAGCAGGTAGATCCAAAATTTCGCATTGTGCACGTCGTGAGGCTTCTCAAAGCTAGCAGCCGCGCGGCTAAAAAATGCAAGCGCAGCCCCTTCATCGCCCTGCATGACGGCATTTACGCCCAGCATAAACGCTACGTCCTTTTCTACAGCCGACGGATCGACGCCCGTGAGCGAGCGGCGCAGGCTCGGATATTTGCGGTTGATGAGCGCGTCGTTGAGAACCGCTTTGAAGCCTTTTTGCGAAGCCAGTTCGCTTACGAAGGCTGCGTCGGCGTCGATGTCGATCAGAGCGTCTTTGCCCGCACCTTTTAAGTAGTCGTAATATAAAAAGTAGTTTTGCGCGTTGCGGCTCTGCATAAAATACTCGCTCGGATTTTCGTCGTTAAATCCGCGCAGTAAATTTACGGCGTTTCTACTTGCCGCGTCTTGGTACTTTTCAAGCTGCGAAGCAAGCGTCTCGCGCACCGACGGGCTTAGCTTGGCGATGAAATTTGGATAGGAGCGCGCTTTTTTGCAGGTTAAATTTACATCTAAAATATTTGCCGCCGTTACTCCTGCGCAGCGATCCGGACGCTTAGGAGGGCGAATGGCGCCGAAAATTCTATCTAGCTTCTCTTTTAGTTTGCCTTTGTAGCGAAAGATACTTTGTTTTAAAATTTTAATCTCCGCTTTGTTGTATTTCGTCTCATCTATTAGGCGATAGATGTAATAATCCTTAGCTAGGGATTTGGGTTCGTCTTTGATCTGTTCGTAGCTTAAAATTTTACCGCTACTTGCGGCGCACAGCAGTCCTAAAACAAGGCTAAATTTCAGAAATATTTTCAAATGACCGTCCTATTGATGATATAGATTATCGCGCTGTCAAAGAAATTAAGCACGAGTAGGATAAGAAGCGGCGAAAGATCAAATCCGCCGAAAGTCGTAGGCAGATAGCGGCGCACCAGCGCAAATGCAGGCTCGGTAAGCGCAGAGATGACGCGGAAGATTTTATAAAATTTACCGAACGGATTTGGGCGGATGAAACTCAAAACGCAGGCGATAAAGATCACGATCATATAGGCTTGCAGCGCGTAGTGCAGAGTGATGAGCGCGCCGTAGATCAGGCTGTTTGCTAGCATACGATCTCCTTCAGATCGGCGCGGATCAGCGGATACAGCTCGCTAAGCTCCGGCCCGTGCGGCGCGCCGGTTAGTAAAAACCTAAGCGGCATAAATAGACTCTTGCCCTTTAAATTTGTAGCCTGCGAAAGCGCCGCTTTGAAATCATTAAATTCCATTGGAGCGCCGTTTGAGCTTAATAAATTTAAGATCGCCTCTCGCAGCGCATGCGCCTGCGCCGCCCACTCCTGCGGGATATCTTTCGCGCCGTAGATCGCTGCGATCTTCTCTTTGATCTGCGGGATTAGGCTTGCTTCTTGAGTGTAAAATTTTATCAAAGGCGCAAATTTCGGCTCAAGCTCAAAAAGCTCCGCCAGGCGCTGCTCGCTCGCTCTTTTGATATGCTCGCGGTTTATGAAAGCGAGTTTGTCCTCGTCAAATTTAGCCGGGCTTTTTGAAATTTTAGCGATGTCGAAAAACTCCACCGCCTCATCCATGCTAAAGACCTCGCGCGGCGTTTTGTTGCCCAGCAGGATCAGATAGTTCGCGATCGCCTCGGGCAGGTAGCCGCTTTGAAGCAGCCATTTTACCGAGGAGCTAGCTTCGCGCTTGCTCATCTTTTTGCCTTCGGAATTTAATATGATCGGCAGGTGCGCGTATTTGATCTCGCCGTCGTAGCCGAGGCTTTGGCGGATCCAGTTTTGCTTTGGGGTGTTTGAGACGTGATCCTCGCCGCGGATTACGAAGCTCACGCCCTGCATCATATCGTCGCAGGCGCAGGCGAAGTTATATGTAGGCGTCTTGTCCGCGCGCATGATGACGAAGCTATCGATATTCTGCGGCTCAAATGCGATACGGCCCTTGATCGCGTCGGTAAATTCCAGCGCGTGATCAGGTTTTTTAAGGCGGATAGTAAAGGGCTTCTCACAGTTTAACACCTCTTCATCGCTTAAATGCTCGCAGTGCCCGTCGTAGCGATACGCCTCGCCCGCGTCCTTGGCGGCTTGCTTTTTCGCCTCAAGCTCCTCCTCGCTACAAAAACAGCAAAACGCCTTTTTCTCGGCGAGCAGCTTGGCTGCGAACTGCTGATGAAATTTTAAATTTTTGCTTTGATAATACAGGCTCTGCCACGAGATGCCGAAGCGCTTTAAAATTTCGATGATCTCTTGATCTTTGCCTTCGATATTGCGCGCAGTGTCGGTATCCTCGATACGCAAAATAAAGCCGCTTTTATCCTGCAGTGAGCAGATGTAGTTAAAAATAGCCGCGCGTAAATTTCCGATATGCATATCGCCGGTGGGCGACGGAGCGAAGCGATACAATTTAGGTCCTTTGGGTTTAAATTTAAGCTGGGATTATACTTTTTACTTCCTAATAAAAAGCAAAAACAAAGCAAAAATAGGCTAATATCGGCGCATTTTATTTAAGGAGATAATATGAGTTTCATTCAGGAATTCAAAGAATTTGCGATGAAAGGCAACGTTATCGATATGGCGGTGGGCGTCGTCATCGGCGGGGCTTTCGGCAAGATCGTAACCTCGCTCGTAAGCGACATCATGATGCCGGTTTTAGGACTTCTTACTGGGGGTATGAATTTTACCGATCTTAAGATTGTGCTAAAAGAAGCGGTGGGGCAGACCCCGGCCGTTACGATAAACTATGGCTCGTTTATCCAGGTAACGGTCGATTTTATCATCATCGCATTTTGTATATTCTGCGCGATCAAGGCGATCAATAAGCTTAAAAAGCCTGCTCCTGCTCCAGAGCCTGCCGCACCTAGCGAAGAGGTCAAACTTCTTAGCGAGATAAGAGACCTGCTTAAAAAATAGGTCGCGGCGATGCTTGAGAGAATTCCTTATTTCAAAGCTCTAAGCGCAGCGCAAATCGATCGTTTGGAGCAGATTAGCATCCATAAAAGCTACAAAAAGGGCGAAATTTTATTTTTCGAGGGCGAGCGCTCGCAGTATCTATTAATCCTGCTAAAAGGAATTTTAAAAATCTATAAAACCTCCGCAAAGGGGCGTGAGATCCATATGCGCGAGATCCGCCCCATCTCGCTCGTGGCGGAGATGGTAAATTTCGAAGAGACGAGCTATCCTGCAAGCGGCGTGTTTTCGACAAACGGCGAGGTGCTAAAGATCGATTATGAAAAATTTAAAAACGAGTTTATGAGCGATCCAAAGATTTGCCTGGAGCTTTTAAAATCGATGTCTGAGAAGATCCGCGCGCTAAATGCGGTCTTTGATAATCAAGTCGTGCTTAACTGCGACGGCAAGATCGCTAAGTTTATCAGCGAGAATTTCGATATTTTTATGAGCACGAAATACACTAGAATAGCCAAAATTCTAAATGTTACCCCCGAGACATTTTCGCGCACCATCACTAAATTTAAAAAGAGCGGCGCGCTAATTTTAGACGATAAGCAAGAAATCACGGGCTTTGATAAAGATAAGCTGGACGAGTATATCCAAGGCTAGAGTTTGAAAAGCGCCTATATTTTTCCGATCGTCGGCACGGTTTTATTTCTGTTTTTTAATCTTTACGTTTACAGATCGATCGGCGCGCGCTTTACGCCATATAAAGGCTTCGCTACGTTTCGTCCCGCCTTGAGCTTGCTTTGCGTAGCTTTGGCGATTTTAGATGCGATATTTTTTGTGGGTTTTGGGCTTAATGGAAGCTTTAAAAACGAGCTGCTTTATAAGCTATGCGTATTTTGCATGGCAGCGTCCTTTTCGCTCTTTTTTATCTGCCTTGCTTACGATGTGCTAAGCGCCGCTGCGCATGTAGTTAAATTTAGCCAAAACAGGCGAAAATTTTTAAAAACCTTTATCGACATAACCTTCGTAATAATGGCGTTTAGCTATATTTTTAAAGGGCTTTATAACGCGCTAAAGATACCAAAAGTCACCGAGCGCGAAATAAAAATCAAAAACTTAGCTCGCGAGCTAAGCTTCGTCGTCATCTCGGACGTGCATCTGGGCGAGTTTTTGAAAAAGGAATTTTTGCAAGGCGTCGTAGCGCAGATAAACTCGCTAAATTACGATGCGCTACTGATCGTGGGCGATATGTTTGATCTGCGCTCGGATGAGCTCGGGGATATTTTGCAGCCTCTTGAGGCGATTAAAAAACCTATATTTTTCGTCACGGGCAACCACGAGTATTACCGCGGCGACGCAAGCGGGCTTATCGCAGCGATGCAAAAAGCGGGTGTGCGGGTGCTGCAAAACGAAAGCGTGGAATTTGAGGGGCTAAATTTAATGGGCGTGCACGATCTTAGCGGCTTTCGCTTCGGATATATGCAGCCAGATCTCGGCGCTGCGCTAGTGCAGGCAGACCCCGATAAACCAAAAATTTTACTCGCTCATCAGCCCAAATACGTCGTGGACTTCGTGCGCGACGAGGTCGATCTGTGTATCTGCGGGCACACGCACGCGGGGCAAATTTTCCCGTGGACGCTTTTGGTGCTGCTTAGCCAGAAGTATCTTTACGGGCTGTATAACGACGGGCTGAAGCAAATTTACGTAAGCAGCGGCGTGGGATTTTGGGGCCCGCCGATAAGGGTCTTTGCCGATGCCGAGATCGCGCTGCTTAAGCTTAGAAAGGCATAGATGAGAAGTTTTATTTCGAGGATTTTCGGGATTATCGCCGCGGTGAAATTCCCTAAATTTATACAAAATTTTATCAACCGCAAATATGTGGAATTTTTTAAAATCGATATGAGCGAATTTGATCCGCCGCAAAGCTACGCGAGCCTAAACGCGCTTTTTACTCGCCGCTTGCTGCGTCCGCGCGAGATAGCGACAGACGAGCGAGCCTTCATAAGCCCTAGCGACGGCGTGATCTTTGAGAGCGGATGCTGCGCCGATCTGCGGGCTTTTAGCGTAAAGGGCTGCGAATATAGCCTTAGCGAGCTGCTAGGACGCACGTTTACGGCAAGCGAAAGCGGCGGAGCGGTTAAAAATTTAGATGACGAGGCCGTTGCTACGAACGGGAGCGGCGAGGTTGGAACCGGATGCGCAAAAGATGTCGGCGCAGGGATGAAATTTCGCGCCGCGCAAGTAAAAATTATGGGCGATAAAAACGGCGCAACTTATGCCGCAAGCGGCGTGCGGGCTGAAATTTATAGCGATGAAAGCAGTGTGAGCCGCGAAACGAGCACAGAGGATGCCCAAGACGGCGAAAATACAAAGGGCGTAAATTTAAGCTACGCAAACATATATCTGAGCCCGCGCGATTATCATCATTATCACGCGCCGTGCGATCTGAGCGTGCTGCAGGCGCTTTATATCCCTGCAGATCTTTACAGCGTGGCGAAGAAATTTTTACTTAAAATTCCAAACCTCTACGCTAAAAACGAGCGCGTGATTTTGAAGTGTAAAATGCCTGGCGGCGGGATTTTGTGGATGGTTTTCGTGGGCGCTTTAAACGTAGGTAAGATGAGATTTGATTTCGATGCGCGAATACAGACGAATGCATGCGCAAGTAGAGCTGAGGCGCTTTACGAATATGAAAATTTAAACTTTAAAAAGGGCGATCATTTGGGAAATTTCGAGCTGGGCTCGACGATCGTGCTCGTAGCGCAAAGCGAGTTTTTAAAATTTGAAACCCCGACTGATACGTCCGTAAAATTCGGACAAAAAATCGCAGAATTTAATGAAATTTCACAAAATTCCATTTAAAATGCAGGATTTTTTCTTTAACTAAAATTAATTTTATTTAAATTTAGCTATAATCATCTCACTTTAAATCAAAGGATTTAACATGAAAAATTTAAAAGCTTTTACGATGATCGAGCTTGTTTTCGTCATCGTCGTTTTAGGTATTTTGGCGGGCATCGCGGTGCCTAGATTAGCCGCTACGCGCGATGATGCTACTATTGCTAAGATGCGTGGGGATATCGCCGCCATTAGAAGCGGACTTTCGCTAGTTAGAAGCGAGAATATGATGAGAGGTGTGACTACGTGGCCTGGTCTAGAAGCTAATCCAGATGTAGCCGGTACGCTTTTTGAAGGTGTTTTGCAGCAGCCCATCTATCCAATGAAAGCTGGTGGCAGAAACGGCTGGAGCTTAGTTGCAAATGGTAATGCTAATGCTACGTCCACATATACAGCTACCGTTGCCGGTCAATCAACTACTTTTAACTACTATCCGACTGCGGCTTCTAGACCTGCAGGCTCAACGGTTAATGTAGGTTCGTTCGACTGCAATCATCAACAGCCTCTTTGTCAATCCTTAGCTCAATAGCTAAATGCTCTATTATGAAGTTGCGGTTTTGGGCGCCAGCCTAAAGCCGCTTACTTATAGTTCAAATTTTAAAATTCCAGCTTATCGAATCGTATCCGTTCCTGTAAAATCGAGCGTCAAATCCGCCGTGATTCTGTGCGAGGTTGCAAAACCGACCTTCAAAACCAAGGAAATTTTAGAGATTTCGCAGCTTAAATTTACCTCATTTCAGATCGCACTTGCAAATTTTATCGCGTACTACTATGTCTGCGAAAAGAGCGTTGCATTTGGGATTTTCGAGCCTGCGAGCGATACGGCGCAGGATTTGCGGAATTTGCAGGAGGATCCTACGACCGAGCGGAATTGCGCTTGCAAGCAAATTTCCGTTATTAAGCCAACCTCCGCTTGCAAGCAAATTTCTACCCGCGAACAAAATTTTATTTCCGAGCAGGATTCCATCACCACACAAAATTCTACGCTCGACGATGACTTTAGTGCCATACAAAATTCCGCCTCAATCCAGAAGTTTGCATTGACGAGAAATTCTACTATCTCAAAAAATTCTGTTACCGTCATAAATTCCGCCATCGCGCCAAATTCCATGCAAAGGCAAAATTTAAAACAGGTACCAAATCCTACCTCACAAAATTCGGCATCAAATTCTATCACCGCGCAGAATTCTATCCAAGAGAGGGACTTTGTCGATGAGCAAAATTCCGCTTCAATTCAAAACTCTACATCGGCGCAAAATTCCGCCACCATGAAGACCGCCATAAATTTTGCTGCCGCGCCGGGTTTGGCGCACAAACAAAATTCCATCATCGCGCAAAATTCGATCCAAGAGCGGGATTTTGCCGAGGGAGAGAATTACGTTTCGATTCAGAATTCCGCTTCAGCGCAAAATTCCGTCCTAATTCAAAATTTCGACGCTACCGCGCAAAGCCCCATTTCGCAGCCGCTACTCCCGCTTCAAATAGGTAAAATTCCAAACCTCACCCCCGCGCAGGAGCAAGCGCGTAAATTTGCCGAAGCCAATGAGACGTCGCTGATTTTCGGCGATACGGGCAGCGGCAAGAGCGAAATTTATATCGCGCTGATCGCGCAGGCGCTCGCTGCGGGCAAGCAGGCGCTGTTTTTGATGCCCGAGATTTCGCTTACGCCGCAGATGACGAAGCGGCTACAGAGCTATTTTGGCGAGCGGCTCGGCGTCTGGCACTCTAAAATTTCGCCCAAGAAAAAGCGTGAAATTCTAGCGAAATTTAACGCAGGCGAGATTCGGCTCATCGCGGGCGCCCGCTCGGCGCTGTTTTTGCCCTTTAGCGATCTGGGTCTCATCGTCGTGGACGAGGAGCACGACGACAGCTATAAATCGGCTGCTGCGCCGCGCCTAAATGCCCGCGACGCCGCGATTTTCGTCGGCAAAAAGCTTGGCATCCGCGTGGTTTTGGGCTCTGCGACGCCCGCGCTTAGCACCTACGCGAAGCAGCCGCACTTCCGCCTGCGCGGCACCTACTTTAGCAGCGCCAAGCGCTTCATTTTCGACGAGAGCGAGACGGGGCTGAGTTCTAAAATTTTAACCGAGATTAGGCGTAGCCTCGAAGCGGACAAGCAGGCTGTCGTGTTTTTGCCGACGCGCGCGAACTACAAATATATGGTTTGCGAAAACTGCGGGCAGATCGTGCGCTGCCCGTTTTGCGCCGTCGGGATGAGCTATCACGCGGACGCTGCGGCGCTGAAGTGCCATTACTGCGGCTTTAGCACGTTTTACAAGGCGTCTTGCGAAAACTGCGGCGGCGAGGTGATGCAGGCGCGCAAGATCGGCACGGGCGAGCTCGCGGCACAGCTTGCGGCGCGTTTCCCAAGCGCCCGCATCGCGAAATTTGATCGCGACGAGATCACCACGCAGCGCAAGCTCGAGGCGCTGCTAAATAACTTCAACGCCCATAAAATCGACATTCTGGTAGGCACACAGATGCTTAGCAAGGGGCACGATTACCATGGCGTCGATCTTGCGGTGATAATGGGGATCGACGAGCATCTGAGCTATCCCGATTTTAGGGCGCGCGAAAAGACGCTAGCGCTTGCGATGCAGGTGGCTGGCCGCGCGGGCCGCTCGGGGCAGGGCAGGGTCGTCATACAGACGCGCCAGAGCGGCTTTTTTGGGGATTATATCGAAAACTACGACGATTTTTTGCGCGACGAAGCGGAGTTTCGCGAGGGGCTCTATCCGCCGTATATGCGACTTTTGCGCGTGCTAATCTCGCATAAAAATGAAAAGGCGGCGAGCGAAATAATGAATGCCGCGCTTGAGCTTTTACGTCGCAAACAGGCGAGAGGCAGCGCGTTTGCATCGTATGACAGATTGGATACGGGCTCGAAGCGAGCAAGTTTAAATGCTTTAAATTTAGAAAATGCCGCAGGGGGCGGCAGCAGCGAAATATTAAATTCTGAATTTCAAAGCTCGGATCTGTGCAGGGACGACGCAAATTTAAACCATCAAAAAAACACCTCAAATTTGAAAAATGCCGCGCAAATTTCAGCTTGCGACGGGGACGCGGATAGCGTAAATTTAAAGCCTGAAAGAAAGAGCGCTGCGCAAAATTTTATAAATTTAGCGGCCGAAAATGCTGCCGAAAATTCCGCGCAGTATTTGAAAGAGAAGGCGAGTAAGAGCTTTGAGATCATCGGCTACGGCAAGGCGGGTATCGCCTATATCGCGTCGAAATTTCGCTTTGAAATTCTGCTGCGCGCTAGCTCGCACGTGCCGCTAATCAACGCCGCGCGCGCGCTTGAGCATCTGCCCGTCGAGATCGATATGGATCCCGTAAACTTCGGCTAAGCGCGATTTGTAAAATTTTATTCGCATAAATTTTGTCCATAGAACCTGCAGGATTTGATGTATTGCAACGCTGAATTTTTATGCTTTACCGCCTATCTCATATTAAATCAAAATCAAAAAATAATATCAAATTGTTAAGTATAATTTAACTTGAGTGAGGATATAATGCACCCATAAGTCTAGTATGATATTGCTCTTTTTGAATGGAGGACAGAATGCCTAGATTTGCTTTACTTATAAAATTTACGCTTGTGATCATACTTAGCGTATCGTTTATAGATGCAAACGATACGAACAATACTACTACTGCTATGCCTTGGATGTTAGATTCGATTTTATCAAAGGTACGGGATAGAAATATTACTAGAAAGAGCAGTGAAACCAATGCGACTTTTGGTATTACTACTTTTAACAGTAAAAGCGTGTATTTTTGGCAAATGGATCAAAACGCGACCCTTAAGAAAGAGTATGAAGAGCATTTGGCTAAAGAAAGAGACTTTTGCACCGATTTTTACGACGATCTGTTTAAATGGAAAAATATAAGCGCTATCCGCCCTGTAGTTAACGATAGCATAGATTATAATGATCCTGAGCTAAAGCAAAATATGAGTGATTGTTGGTATATGGATATGAATAGAACGGTTCAAGCAGGGTATCGTGGCAGAGGTTTCACTTTGTATAAGATCGGCGATCATAGGCTTTTATATATAATGTTCTATAAGTATGCGGAATATAACGTATCGAACAATCTTGCTAAAAATTTAGCCTATATTTTAGATATCAAAGAGTGTACCAAAGCTATAAGGGATTTTAATTATGATCCGTATAAAAGTAGGATTCATCTAGAAAATTATAGAAATTATGTGGAAGGCGTTTATTTTAGACCCATTTTTTATGAAGATAGATACTACGCGTTGGATATTGAGAGAAATCTTCCTGGCTTGGGCTTCGGCTTTACTATAAGGCTTAAGGAGATTAAAGATAGTAAGTTGGAGACTAAATGTGAAATATCGTATCTGATAGATAAAAAGAAATTTTTTACTAAGGAGTAAATCATGCAAACGCATTCAGTTGGTTCGAGAGATACC
>NZ_CALIBB010000199.1 GCF_938045595.1 uncultured Campylobacter sp. | reverse complement strand
CTTGCGTACGGTTGGTCTTTAAAATGCCGAAGGAGCGTCGATCCTCTTGTTTTTTTCCCGCATTAGCCTCTTCGATCGCTTGATATATCCCATACGCATACTCATCGATATTTTTTACGTCGTTGAAATATGATATAGATACGAGCTTACTCCAGCCAAATCCTTCCTCACCGTTTAAAAAATAATATGCCGCCGCAAGATTTTTATACTTTCTGGTAAAAGTTTCTCCATCTATCTTAATGCTATACGGTAACTCTATCGCGCTATATGCTTCCTTTACCTTGGGATCCTCCAATATATATACCTTGCCTCGAAACGCCGCGCATCCGCCAAATATCGCCGCCAGTAAAAATGCGGTTAAAATTTTTAATCTCATACCCGCTCCTTCAAAATTTTTTCAAATATTTTTTACATAAAAACCGAGCTTTAATCAATAAAAGGCTACAATACGCCAAATTTAATTCCAAGGGAAAGTCATTGTTTGAATCCATGCGCGCGGCACGCTCGCTAAGCCCCCTATTTCTGGGGATTTTCTTTATGTTTATCGGCGACGCGCTAGTCATCGCAAGCGCGGGCATCATGCTAAAAGAATCCGGCCACAGCGAGCTTGAGATCGGAGCGATTTCGGCGTTTTTCTTTTTAGGAGCGATCTTTAGCGGCTTTTTCGTGCCTTCGATAATCGGCGCGCTCTCGTACGTGCGGGCATACGCGGTCTTTACGGCGCTTTTCGGAATTGCTGCAATGCTGCACGATCTTGGCTCAAACCTCGTGTATTGGGCGATTTTGCGCTTTATTTTGGGCTTTTGCTACTACGCACTTTTGATGATAATCGAAAGCTGGATAAACTCAAAGATCACAAACTCCATCCGCTCCCGCGTGCTCGCGATCTACGAAGCGGTTTTTTACAGCGCGTTTGCGATAGGAGTTATAATCTTGGCGCTAAATTTCGGAACGATGAAGGTCTTCGTGCTAAGCGCATTTTTCATCATCCTAGCGCTGCTGCCGGTAAATTTAATCCGCTTCAACCCTCCCAGAGTTCCCGCTCGCATGCGCATCTCGATGCCGCAAATTTCGATCGTGCCGCCGCTTGCGTTTGCGACGGTGGTTTGCGCGGGTATTTTGATTAACGGCTTTTTTTCGATGGCGAGCGTTTTCGTGCTAAGTGCGGGCCTTGGAGTCGGCTCGGTGGGCGCATTTATGGGATCGGCGATGGTCGGAGGCTTCCTATCGCAGCTTATTTGCGGCGTAATCTCCGATAAATTCGGCCGCAAACGCGCGATAATGATAGTTTGCGCCATCGGTATCGTAGCTTGCGCGGCACTATTTTTTGCTAAAAGCTTCATCCTAACGTGCGCGCTTGCGTTGATGTTGGGATTCGGTGCCTTTCCTTTGTATTCGCTTGCCATCGCGCGCGCAAACGACTCCATCACCGGCGAGGGGGCATCCCGCGTGCAAATTTCGGCAGCGATGCTTTTTATATATTCAAGCGCGTCGCTCTGCTCTCCTTTGATCATCGGCGCGATGATGAAATTTTTAGGCGCAAACGGCTTTATCTGGGTGTTTTTCGCGGCGATGAGCTTTTTATTCGTATTTGCTATCTTCCGCCCCGAGATCGCGCCAAAAAGATAGCGAGCCTGATTTTAAATTTTTTCGTAGATCAAAAATTTATAATAAAACGCCGCGATTGCGAACATAAAGCCCATGCCAAAGGTGATTTGCGAAAGCGAAAATCCAAGCTCGAAAAAAAATCCGATCGCTGCCGACACGAGCGTCGCGACGATGAAATACGCCATGTCGTTGTAGGCGATGACGCGCCCGAAAAACTCCCTGTCGACGTGGCTTTGCAGCTGCGTAAAAGAATACGACCACACCGTCGTGATGAAAAATCCCGCCGCGATCATGCCCGCAAACGAAAGCCAGTAGTTAAACTCCAGCACCGCCCACAGCGCGATGCCCGCAAACTGCCCCAGCAATAGCCAAAAAAACGTATGTTTATTAACGATCTTGCTTAGCCATATCTGTCCGAAAAACGCAGCCGCCGAGCGCGACATATTCATAAGCCCGATGACTAGCGAAGCGCTTAAAATTTCTTTGTATTTATACTTCGCAAGAAGCGCGATGAGATTGTCGTAGGTGGTGACGGCGACGAAGGCGTGAAGGACGATGAGATGCACCACCAAAGGATGCGAGCGCAGGTAAGAAAAGCCCTCCTTTAGCATCTTAAACACGGGCCCTGGCGCGTTTTTTGCAAGGTCTTTAAAATTTAGTCGCAGCAGGATGAAAAAGGAAAAAACGTATAAGCAAAAATCCAAAATAAATGCCGCTCGCACGCCGAAATAGTGGATAAAAATACCCGCGCTCGCCATGCCGAAAGTATATGTAATGGTCCAGATAATGCCCGTCATCTCGTTAGCAAGTTTGAGATAGGGCCTACTTAGAAATTTCGGCAGCGTCGAGGATTCGGTCTGAAAAAATAGCGTGCCTGCGACGCTGCGCACGACCACGATCAGAAGTAGCAGCCACAGATAATCCAAACTATCGATAAAAATCAGCATGAAAATACTGATCATCTCGGTTATAAACATCGCCGTCATCAGCGGCTTTGGTTGAAATTTATCCACGATGATGCCGTTAATGGGTGCTAAAAAAACGTTCGGCACGAACGAAACGACGCCCACCGCCGTAATCGCCCACACCGGCGCGCCAAGCTCGATTAAAAGCGTAGCGACTCCAACGACCGAAAACCACAAGCCAAACATACATATAAAACCCGCCGAAAAGAGCAGTCGGTAGTTGCGCGAATGGCGAAGCAGCACGATGTATCTGATCATAAAATTTTATCCCGTTTTAATATAAAAAATCTAGCGAAATTGTATCACGGTGCGCCTTAAAAGCCAAAATAAGCTAAAAATGCTATAATTGCGAAATTTTAATTCAGGAGTGAAAATGGAAGGGTTCGTAACTACGGTAATAGTATTTTGCGTCCTCATCGCGGCAATTCTAAAGATGGGGGTCAAGATCGTCTCACAATCGGAAATTTTAATCATCGAGCGGCTGGGTCGCTTTCATAAGGTGCTCGACGGCGGCTTTCACATCATCGTGCCGTTTTTTGACGCGGTGCGCGCCAAGATGAGCGTGCGAGAGCAGCTCGTGGACATC
>NZ_CALIBB010000198.1 GCF_938045595.1 uncultured Campylobacter sp. | reverse complement strand
CGGCAGGCGGATTTAGCAAGCAAGATCACGAAGCTTTGGCTGAAATTTTACGAGGTATCAAAGGCAAATTTATGCTTAGCTACAACGACTGCGAGCTTATCCACGATCTTTACCGGGGCTTTAATATGAAAGAGCTAAATATCAGCTACAGCTTAAATAACGCAGCAGAGCGAAAGAGTAGCAAGGAGCTTTTGATTATGAATTATGACGGTTAAAGGCTTTTTAAACGGTATTTATACTAAACTTTTAAAAGGTATTTTAAAGCCGTTTTAAAATAAAAATTTACGTTTCAAATCAAAGTGGAAAGTTGTCCGAATTTATCCCACTTTGATTTTAAGCGTAAATTCACTTTGATTTGAAAAGCGGTTTTACAAAGTTACGAGCTTCGTTTCAAATTTATCGCTAGCTCCGTAAGCCGCACCTTAACGCTTGAAAAATTAGTATTAAAAACACTCTTATTTAAATTCATAGTGAAAATTTAATTGTTGCTAGCCCCCATACTCGTCGGCTACGCTTCGCAAAGTCTCATTAAATTTCTCTGCAAAAACCCACGGCGCACACTAATGACAGATATCCCGAGCTCACTGCATTTAAATTTTGATATTTACAACGCGGCGTAAATTTTTAAAGCTCATTGCGCCTTTAAATTTATCATTCGCTCCTTAAACTGCCAAGAGCAAATAAAATTTTATTCATCAATGCCTATAACTAGCGATTGCACGGGAGAATCAAGTATGCTTGATAGCGATAACGCCTTTTAATATTTCATAAATATTTAATCTTTTCGGAGCTATAATTTCGTCCATGAATTTCATTCGCAAAATTTTATCAAAAGGATATAATAATGCGCAGTTTGCATTTATCGCTCGTGGCAGTTTCGGTTTTAACCGCACAACTATGGGGGGGGCAAGAGGCCGATTTAGGAGAGATCGTCGTAAGCGCCACCGCCTTTGAGCAAGATATCAAAGAAGCGCCGGCGTCGATCTCGGTAATACCTCAAAAAGAGATCGAAAAGAGAAATCACAAAGACGTAGCCGACATCGTAAAGGATATACCAGGCGTATATTCCGCGCCTAGATTTAGCTCAATGAAGGGCAAAAGCGATATCAGAATGCGTGGTATGGATTCAAAATATACTAAAATTTTAATCGACGGTCGTCCTGTTTCCAGCGAGAGCGCATTTCCAGGTTTCGGCTCGCAAGGAAGCATCCAAAGCTTCATCCCGCCCGCAAATGCTATCGCCCGCGTGGAAGTCATCCGCGGACCGATGAGCTCTCTATACGGTACCGACGCTATGGGCGGCGTGATAAACATCATCACCAAGGGCTTTTCTAATGAACCTAGCGCCAATATAAACGGTTACTACGATATCGCGCAGCACAAAGACATAGGCAATGGCTACTCTACTGGATTTTATGCAAGCGGCGCGATAGTGCCAGACGCACTCGGAATTTCGCTTTACGGGCGATATTTTCATAAATTTGAAGACGCCAAAGACTACGGCAATCCAAAAGACGCGGATAAGAATTTCGGCGCAAAGCTGATGTTTAAGCCGACCGAAAACGACGATCTCGCGCTTGATTACAAACACACGAAAAACTTGACCTCAAGAACTCTAGGCAAAACGGCGTATCTAGGATATAACACTCACGAAGACGACAAAGACGATCAAATTTCGCTCTCGCATAGCGGAAGATACGATAAATTTCTAACCGATACCTATCTATCGCACGAGGTTACAAAAACCTTTTCCGATCAAGCCGCAAGCGACATCAGGCTAAGATCTACGATATTTAATACTCAAGGCTCGTATCTTTTTGACTCAAATACCTTAACGCTCGGCGCACAGTATCGCCATGAGAAGCTGGATTCATCACAAAATGAGCCGGGCTTTAGCGATGATGCACATCTAAAAAGATGGGATGTGTCGGTATTTGGAGAGGATAATTTTTATGTCACGGACGCGCTTGCACTGACTGCGGGCTTAAGATACAACTACGACAAAGACTACGGCGGACACTTTGCGCCGCGCGGCTACATCGTTTATCATCTAAATGAAAATTTATCGTTTAAGGGAGGCGTATCGGCGGGCTATACGACGCCTAATATCGACGATAGATCCGAAGGGCTAAAAATTCCGATAAATCACGGACGCGGTATCAGACTGGGGCGAAGCAGCCTCAAGCCCGAAACTAGCGTAAATTACGAGGTCGGAACGATGTATGACAATAACGATAATCTAAGCCTTTCGGCAACCGTTTTTCACACCGACTTCAAAGACAAGATCGATAGCGTCGTAAGATGCGGCGGCTGGGGATCGGGAGCGGATTTTAATAATCCCGCTACTTGGACTTGTGTTTATCAAGGCAAAACCTATTTTGGTATTTATGAAAACGTAAATGTCGGCAGAGCCTCCATAGACGGACTTGAGCTTAGCGGCGAGTGGAAAATTTTATCAAATTTAGCATTTCACGCAAACTATACCTATGCTAAATCAAAACAAAAATCAGGCGAAAACGAGGGTAAAGCGCTGACCGACACCCCGCGCTATATGATAAAAACGGGACTTGATTACGACTTTAATAGCGATCTGAGCTTCTGGACGCAGGTAAATTATATAAGCAGGGTAAAAAATGGCGTATATGTAAACACTAAAGGCTACGCCGTCACCGACGTCGGGACTAACTATAAAATCACGAAAAACGCTAGCGTAAATTTTAGCGTATATAACGTATTTAACGAAAGAGTAATAGACGATAAACCGACCAGGGCCCTCATAGCTGAGGGTCGTAAATTTCAGCTCGGCTTCAACGTAAATTTTTAATTCGAGCAAAATTTAAAGATGAAATTTGAACGATGAGGAGAGTTTTAAAGAAAAACTTTTGGTTCAACGTCCATTTAATTTTGTCTCTGCTTTGTGCACTACCGCTGCTCGTAGTCGCCTTGTCGGGCTGTTTCATCTCGTATCACGATGAAATTTTTGACGCGATTAACGAGCGGCAGTCTTTCGCCGTCCAAAAAGATGTACCTCGCCTAAAAATTTCTGAAATTTTAAAAATTTTCGGCGAGAAGCAAAGCAGCTTCACGCCGGAGCTAATCGGCATAAAAGACGGCGGCGCAAGCATCGAAGTCGCGGGCAAAGACGGTAAAGGACGAGCAAGAGCGTATTTTTTGAGCCCTTATGACGGACAAATCGTCGGCGAGAACTATGAAGAGAGGATAATGAACGTTGTGCTAAGCCTACATACAAATCTAGGCTTTGAGCTTGCCTTTGGCGAGGGGGCTCGCGAGATCGGCAGGCAAATCGTGGCACTTAGCACGCTAGGGCTCATTTTGCTTTTGCTAAGCGGGATTTTGATCTATTATCCATTTTTTAGACGCAAGCTTACAAAAGCGCTGAAGATCAACTTCAAAACTCGCGGCTACGCGCTGCTTTATCAGATCCACGGATGCACGGGCATCTATGTGGCTGTAATACTTTTTGCTATAAGCGCGAGCGGGCTATATTTTTCTTATGACTGGTTAGCAAGACTAACGAATAAAATTTTGGGCGAGGAGCAAATTTACAAAGCTGAAAAATTTGAACCTAGCCAAAAGTCTGGGTTTAAGGATACAAGCAAACTACGGGAGATCGACGCGATGTTTAAAATTTTTACCCAAAAACACGGTGAAAATTTTAAATTTTTTAACATAATGCTTAATCCAAAAGACGGAGTATATAGCGCGATATACGGGATTGCGAGCGACGAGAGCGATGAATTTAATAGAATCGCGATCAATGCTATGAGCGGCGAAATTTTAAGGGATGTTAAATTTGCCGATATGAAAGCGCAAATGCCGCGTTTTATGACGATACGCATGGCAGTTTTAGATATTCATTCGGGAGAAATTTTCGGGCAGATCGGCAAGCTTATATTTTGCCTATCTTCGCTTTCATTTTTGTTTTTAGCCGCAAGCGGTTTTTGGATGAGCTTAAAAAGGCTTATAAGATAGATCAATGCAAAACACACAGTACTATTTTAAACAGGGCAGAAACATAAAGGCTTTGCAAAAGAGGCTGCGCTCATAGCCTAACAAGTGCTTTGTACCGCGGAATTTCAAATTTATAGCATTTAAGCTTGGGTTATAACGCAGAATTTGACTACGAGGAAGCAGAATTTGTCTCAGCAAAACTACCATTTGCAATTTCAATTGATTTCTTAATTTCTACGAAACTGCACTTTAATTTACCGCGCAGGTTTGCAGCCGTTTTTAAATTCCGCGATTTAGAAGTTCACAAGGCATCAAAAACTATTTATGATGGTTTAGGTCATGCGAACCGCCACATACGCTAGCCAGTCGTGCTTTAAAAATTTACTGCAGTTTAGTTTGCAATGCAAAGCCCTTGAACCACTAAAAACCCTTTATAATCTCCATCAAATGCTTGACAAGAGCCGTAATTGCGGCATTTTCATAGCTATCGTCTGTATTTTGCAACGCTATGGTTTTCATATTGCCGAAAAATCCCGGATCGTAATGCTCGATGTCATTTTGCACGTAGCTTCTTAAAATTTGGCCGTTTCTTACGAGTTGAACCTCATAGATAAACTCTATACCACCAATTCTATCGCTAGGAAACGGAGTAGCTTCGCCCGTAAAGCCCCTGTGGTGCTTTATTGTAATTTTAAGCTCATCGGTAGAGTTTTGATCCAGCAGGTTCGCCTCTTTTAACGCCGCTAAAAGCTGCTCGTTGTACTTTTTCTCGACCGCTTCCGGCGATTGATAGACAAATTTTTTCGGATTATGGTTTTGGAAGTGTTGGTAGGTAATACCCTTGAATTTATACGCGCTTGCGATCGGTACTTTCGGCTGAGACTGCCCGCAACCGACAAAAAATAGCGCCGCAAAAAGCAAAGCAAAAAATTTTTTCATTTTTTCTCCTTTAAAATTTTGTGCAATTATATAAAAACAGGGTTTAGCCCTGGCTAAATTTACGATCTTTCGGCGCCGCTATGCGTTTAAATTTTGATAAATTTAAGCGAAAGCGTAAATTTTAAGCGTAGCTCGGCGGCTAAATTTCAAATCCTTTAAATTTGAAACTCGCTTAAATTTCAAAGCCTCTTCAAATTTAAAATTTAATCCGAATTTGATCTGAAATTTTATAAAATTCCGCCGTTTTAAACGGGCTTTAAAAGCGCGCGCAAGCTGTTTTGAAACCCTGAAATAAAGGAAGCTAATGCCTACTTTTACTACCAAAGACTACAAAGCCGCCCTTCGCAGCCGCGGCGCACGAACCACGAGCACAGGCGGATTTAGCGTCAAAAACGACAATTCCTTCATCGTGATCTTCTCCGTTACGATGATGGCTTTTATATTTTTTTACGGCGTTTTAACCGGGCTTGATTTAGATAAGCTCTTTTTCGCAGAAAGTCGTGGAGGAGGGCGTTACAGTAATGGGCTATTGGGACTTATAATCGCCGGTATAGCTTGGTATAAAGGAAGTGACGGCGATGGGCTGTATAAATTTAACGACTATGCGATCACCTTCGTCTCGGGCGCGCATAATAGAGAAATCCTGCTCTCTAATATCGACTACATTAAGCTTACGCCCGGCTTTTTACGCACCTGCACGAGCTACACGGCACTTAAGCACTCCCGCTACGTAAAAAACGAGCAACTCTTTAAATTTGGGATCGGATCGATCATCGTGCTATGGCTAGTCGGTATCGCCATGAGCGAGCAGCTAACTATGGCATATGAGATGCTGGCGGCGGGCGTCGTGATCTTTTTCTTCGCCAAGGCACTCTCGTCGTGGCGGCTAAAC
>NZ_CALIBB010000197.1 GCF_938045595.1 uncultured Campylobacter sp. | reverse complement strand
AATTTTAAAAATTTATTACTTAATACGATGAGAAAATTTTAAATTAGAAGCTAAATTTTTAGATTTTAAATCAGTTAAGCATTTAAAACAATTTTAAAGGCTATTAAAGCCCCATAGATAAAAAAATAAGAAAAAGATAGGGGAAAAGCTTATTTTTGATTGTAGAGCACTTAAAAGGTATTTGTGAGCGTTTTCAAATTTTATAATTTTTTTGATTTTTTATATATCACTTTTTAAAAGTTTTTTAAATTTAATGAATGATAAACTACTGAAAAATAATCTATCAAAAGGATTTAGGGTGGCAGAAGAGCTGACGCAAGAGCAAATGGCCGAATGGGCATATTTAAGCGAAGACGAACAAACCCTTACGGCTTCGAGCATTCAAGAAAAAGGGAATAAAGAACGGCAAGTGCAAGATATAAATTTAAGCAAAGACGCGCAGCAAGCCGTAGAAATACTGGGCGAGAAAGAGCTGCTAGATGTGAGAGTTAAAGAAAAGCAGCAGGAGTTAGACGAATTTAAAAGCCCGAAAGCAAAAAGAGAGTTCGTAAAAGATAGATTAGACGGCGTAGAAAAAAATGAGTCCTTGAAGGAGAGTCTACAAATTTTAAAAGAGAAAGAAAAAATAGAAGAGCAAATCAAGGCAAAAGAGGAACAGATCGCCAAAAAGGAAAAAGGGGAAGAAAAAGAGCAGAGCCCGCAACAAAACGAGCCTCAGCCAGGTAGAGAAAGCAGCGCCGAGCAAGAGGATTGGAACAAACGAGCCGACGAGCTAGAGATGCAGCACGAAAAGGAGCTTGAGGATCTCAAGGATCAGCAATCAAAGCTTGAAGCAAATTTTCAAAAATCAATCGACAATCTCATGAATAGCGACGGAATAAACGGCATTATAACCGCACTGCAGGAAATGGATAGAAGCCTTGAGATGATGTTAAAACAGGGCAAAGAAGAAAGCATCGCCAAAGATCGCCAGCGCCAAGAAAAGCTTGATCTAGCCTTTGACAGTCCTAAATTTAAAGAGGCTGTCAGCGATTTGGTAAAAGAGGTCTATACGCAACGCAAAAAAGTCAAAGGCGGTTTTAAAGAGATGGAGAACGAGCGGGCTAATTACGCTAAATTACAAACGACCTACGAAAAAGAAACCAAAAAAGGGCTTGATGTCAAAGGATACGAAAAGCTAAAAAAGATGATGGGCGACATCGAAAAAGAAACGCCAAATTTTAAAGATAACTACCCTAAATTTTATCAAAAGGTAAACGATACGCTAGTGCAGGTCAAAGACAAAATTTTAAACAAGGCCAAAGGGCAAGAAAACGAAAATGACAGAGGCAGGAGCCTATAATGAGCAATATAACGCCAAAACAAAGAAGAAACGTGATTGAGGGTGACTTGGAAAATTATGTCAAAAGCGAAAACGACTTTTTAAGCCTAAGAAAGAGCTTTATAGACTTAAATTTTAGCTTAGCTCTCGCATATGAACACGACAAGCAAAAGGCAAAGAAATACTTAGACGCGGCCAAAGAGATACAAGGACTCGAAGATAAACAAGACAAGAGGGGGAAGTGGGAAATAAACGAGGATAACAACAAAAAAGTGATGATCCCGCACAAGGATGATGAAAAATTTCAAACCAAATTTGAAAAGGAAAACCCGGTCCTTTTCAGACAACTACAAAATGAGCTAGAGCTCATGAATAACGAAGCAAGGCTATACGAAAAAATCAAGGATAACAAGGACAAGGGTATAGATAAATTAACGCCGCTTTACGCAGAGCTGCAAGAGGGGCAAATCGACGTAAAAAGAAGATGCGGAGACGAAGCAGGTAAACCGATAGATGCGGATAGATTTAGGTGCAGCTACCCAAATGCCACCAAAATGCTAGAACAAACCATCGAAAAATGGGCTGAAAAGGAAACTAAAAAAGAAAATACCGAGCAGAAAGGAAGAGAGATATGAAGAAAACATTAATATCTATCGGTGCGGCAACGGCGCTATTTTTTAGCAGCGCAAATGCAGGAGGTGTTCCAGTCGTAGACATAGCCGCAATAGCGCAAGCTGTAATGGGCTATACGCAGACGCTGAAAGACTATGCTGAGCAAATCAAGCAATACGAGCAAATGACTAAAGACACGCTAAATTTTGAAAAGCAGATGGAAGAGCTCGGCGTAGATATGAATAGTATTCACGATATACTAGGCGACGCGCAGAATATGATCAGTCAGATGCAAAGTATCTACGACAATGTTAAAAATATTCCAAGCGACGTCATGGGCGATATAGCGAGAGTGCAAAGCGCGTGCTCGTTTTTGGAAAATAATAGCCAATTTTTCGGAATGACGCTAGGAAAAACCAAAAGCTCAATCAAGAGCAAGGTTAATCGCTGCACTTACGCATTGCGAGATGGCGCAAATTTAAGCAAAAGTATAGACGAACTAACCGAGCAGATGAATAAAACCGTCGATCCTATCCAAAGAGCAAACTACCAAGCGCAAATCAACAATATAAAGAATGCCGAGAAGTTCCTGCAAGAAAGAGATAATATCGAGAAAACAAACGCCCTGCTAGCTTTTGAAGATACGTTTCATAGCGATGACAAGACCAATCCTTACTCAAAGGCAAAAATGAACGACGATTTAAAGCAGCTTTCAAAGCAACTAAGCAAGCCAAACAACCAAAAGCAAGCTCAAGCCCTTACAAACTCGATACTGCTTAAAATTCTCGAAAATTTGCAGCACCAATACGAGCTGAATATCAACTATACCAGTACGATAGCAACGAGTAGACAGCTAAACGAAAGCAGCAGCAATAAAAATTTAACCGAAGAGAGCTTTAATCAGTCGGTCGTAGAATACAAGCGCAACGACGCCATATTTGAGCCAGAAACCAAGCAGCTCCCGAAGGACGAGCTAGGACTACCAAAATTCGTATATTTTAAATAAAGGGGAAAGAATGAAAAAACTAGTTTTTAGTTTAATCGTAGGCGCAATTTTTGCGGCAAGCGGCGCGATCGCGAAAGAGATAAGCGCAAAGGATACGGCAACAAAGACGTCTGCTCCAAAAGAGCTCGGCGACGTATTTACTGGTGATAAGAAACTGGCATGCGAAGCGGTGCTATGCCTCGCAAGCGCTACGCGCCCGCCGGAGTGCGCCACAAGCCTTAAAAAGTACTATTCGATTACGGCTAAAAAGGCGCATAAGCAGGCTCAAAAAAGAAAAGCATTTTTGGATCTGTGTCCAAGATGAAAGAAAATCTAGTCGAGCTCGCGCTTGATGAAATTTTAAAGAATAACGGCTACTTTGAAAAAAGAGACAAAAGTAGCCGGAACTACAAAACGCTTACGAACGACTACGGCGATACGATAGTCATATCGCGCCAATCAAACGGCCATTACTTATATTTTAATCCAAACGATAGCGCCGATCGGGGCAATATTTACAACTTCGCCAAAAATCGCGGAGTGGAAGTAAAAGATTTAATAGACGAAGAAAAAATAAAAGATATAAAAGAATTACAAAACAATACTATACCGAAATCAACTACTAAAAAAATCGATAATGAAATAATAGAAAAATTTAAAAAATTAGATAAGACGGGCAAAAATTCATTTTTAGTCCTCAAAAGAAAATTAAGCGCCGAACTCTTAGCGCAATTTAGCAGCTTAAAACAGGACGGCAAATACCAAAACGCAGTCGTACCGACATATACGCTGGCATCAGCACAAACGAATGCCGGCACAAAAGAGTTTTTAAAGCAAAGCGGAACGATAAGCTATCTCTCAAAGCCCTTAACGCACGATCCGCAAGGAAAGCCATACGATAAGCCCATCAAGCAGCTTTGTAACGGGAATAAGGGGCTGGAAATTTTAAAGGCCGACAACGCGCATAAAAGCCCGAAAGAATTTAAAAATATCATAATCAGTGAGAGCATGATCGACACGCTATCGTTTTGCGAAATGAAAGGGGTAAATTTACAAGAGACGCTGCTATGCTCGACTAACGGACAAATATCGGCATCACAAAAAGATGCAATTAAAGCGCTTCGCAAGCTTGCCCCGAATGCAAAGTTTACATTAGCATTCGATAACGACGATCGCGGCAAAGAGTTTGGCAGGATCGTGGAACAGATGGTGCCCGATGCTAGTAGGGAAATGCCGATATTAAAGGATTTTAACGATGATTTAGTAGTCGGCAAGGCATTAGGGCTAGCAGCGCGCAATATCAGTAAAGAAAGCATTTTAAAGCCATTGAGTGAGCTTGGCAAGAAAGTAGAGTATTTATCAAAGAAATATGATTTTTTAGAGCCTTGCGCAAAGAATGACAGAGTAAAAGAGCTTTTAGGGTTTAATCTTTCTAAATTTAAAGAGATAGCTCCAAAGGTACAACGTTTGCCAGGAATCAGAGAATGCCTTAAACGGCTTGATCTTGTTGAAAGAAAAATCGGCAGGGAGTATTCTAGAACTATATGATTTATAAAATGCCACTCAATCCGTGCAGCTAAATTTTAATTCGCTTTTTGAAGTTTAAGGTTTGGATAAGCTTTTTAAAATTGTATTTTATCCCCTTTTCTTGGGAGTTTGATAGAGATTGTGGCAAGTTAAAATTTTACGAAATCTCGCTTTAATATCCCGGTGCCGGGTTAAGTAAAACGGTAGCTTTCTATTGTCCGATTGGCCAAATTTTAAGTTGCCCGGATTTAAGATCAGTGGCATAGTCGGAGCGGCAAGAAATTTAGCCTGCCTTTTGAAGTTTAAGGTTTGAATAAGATTTTAAAAATTGCATTTTAATCCCTAATCTTGGGGGTTTGTCCGGATCTGGGATAAGTAGAATTTTTACAAAATTCCGCTTTTACCATTGGCGGACTGAACTAAGGTGCTGTCACGCCGAAGCCGAGCCTAGGGTCTCGGCTTCTAGGAGTTTAAGCGGGGATACCCCGCAACGTCCCTCAATATAGGAGCTGCCGTCAATGACAGCAGCGAGAATTAAAAAGGGAAAGAAAATCAAATTTTAGCTTAAATGAGGCTTATATTTTTAATTTATTTTTAGGTTATTTTTAATCTTTTGTTATTTTATATTTTTTTGTATT
>NZ_CALIBB010000196.1 GCF_938045595.1 uncultured Campylobacter sp. | reverse complement strand
CTCCGTGATCTCCTCCAGGCTTTTGCCGCTCTGCTCCATCTTTTTTAAAATTTTATCGTCGATGTCGGTGAAATTTCGCGCAAATTTTACCTCATAGCCCTCGGCCTGCAGTACGCGGCGCAGCAGATCGAAGCTCACGGCGCTTTTTGCATGCCCAAGATGCGCGTCGTCATAAACGGTCGGGCCGCAGGCGTAAATGCGCGCCACCCCCTCGCTAATGGGTTTAAAAGGGAGCTTCTTTTTGCTCAAACTATCATAAATTACCATAATACAAGCCTTTTAAAATGTATAAAATCGCCGCTTCGCCCGCACAAAGCGCCGCGATCGCAATAATTTTTTTTGCGCGGATTATAGCCAAAAAGTTATTAAATCCAAAAAAATAGAGATTAAAGCCGAACAGAAACGCTCCCGTTATCGTGCTTGCAAACGCAAGTCCCACGGCTCCGAAGGGTTTAAAAAACAGCGCGCACAAAGCGATGTTTATAAAGACGCACCAGATCGAAATTTTCGCGCTTAGCTTCTGCTTCATATTTGCATACAGCCAGTGCGAAAAAATCCTAGACAGCCCAAACGGCACGAGCCCTACCATATACGCGCCGAGAACCGCGGCGCATTCGATAGAATTTTGGCGAGTAAATTCTCCGCGCTCAAATAGCAGCTGCGTGATCTCGTTTCGCAGCATCACGCCGCCTATCGCAGAGAGCCCGAGTAGCGCCAAAAGGAAGTAAAACCCGCGCTCCACTAACGCCAGAGCCTGCGCATCGTCATGAGCTTTTACGAATTTGCTCATGCGCGGAAAGATTGCCGTGCTAAGCGCGATCGCAAAAAGTGCGAGCGGTAGCTGAAATATGCGGTTGGCGTAGTAAAGATAGCTGATACTGCCGCTAGCAAGGAAGCTTGCAAAAAAGGTATCAATAAACGAGCTTAGCTGAAGCGCCGATGCACCGAGCACGCCTGCGAAAAAATTTTTATAAAAGCCCTGCGTCTGCGGTTTATCGCCTCGCGCGAGCCGCGCAAAGCCGCCCGCTAAGACGCGCAGCATGCCGGTAAATTTCAACGCATAAACATGTACCGCTAGCTGCAAAAGTCCGCCCGCCACGACGCCGAAGCTAAGATAGAGCACCGCCGTAGCGCCGTCTTTGCCGCGAGCTAGCAGAAGCGCCGCGATCATCGCTAAATTTAAAAGTGCGGTCGAAAACGCCGT
>NZ_CALIBB010000195.1 GCF_938045595.1 uncultured Campylobacter sp. | reverse complement strand
ATAAAAATTTAAGCGGGACCTTCCCGCTTAAATTTATCTCTTTATCTCACTAAATTTTACTCAACAAATAAATTTCAAAAATGCTTGAGTCTGGCAAGCAAGGTAGCCTTAAATTTAATACTATCCCAAGCGATAAAGAAGTAAAATATGATCGCTTAAGATCGCAGGCGAGGGATAAGGATGAACGAAGCAAGGCTCGAAGAGCTAAAGAAAATTCTAAATGAACGGCGTCAAAATTTAGAGCAAGGCTCGCGGGAAAATTCTGACGCTCAAAATTTTGATGCCTTAAATTTTGATACTTCAGAATCCGATACCTCAAATTCAAATGCTTCAAATTTCAATGCCTCAGATTTAAATATTACAAATTCCAAGGCTTTAAATTCTAATGACAAAAATTCAGACGATCTCAATTTAAATGCAGAGCGTGGTAGAAAATTTCAAAATTTAGATCCAGACAATACTACTTTATTTAAAAATTCTAACGCTAGGAACTACGACAAAGATCCGATAATAATCAAAAATTATGAAAAGTTTTTTGTTTATGCCCATCTTCTTGTATTTCTTCAGGTATCAGGTCTTCTAATATCTTTTATTTGGGATATTGTAGATTTTGGGCATATATATGTAGACGATTATTTAGAAGCCTGTATAATGATATTACTAATCTCCGTTATTACATATATCTTTACCGCGATACGCAATAAACGCGAAATAAGATTTACCGATCAATATATAGAATTTTTAGATAAAGGGGTCGTTAAAAGGCAGTGCAAGGTAGAAAAGGATAAATTATGCAAAAACTTTTCCACGCAAAATTTTAGAACCCCATCTTTTATCGTGTTGGTTATATTTTGTGTCGGCTCGTTAGGTTTTTTCTTTGTATTTTTGCTTTGCATGTATGTGGCGAATATATTTATAAAATTCGTCGTGTATTTTTGCATAAATAAAGGCATAAAAGGATTTAAAATTTTTCCATTTATAAAAGTAGATGAGCCGTGGCATGGCGGATATTTATATTATTCCGTTGTCGTATCGGCACACTACTATTTGATTTATTTGTATAGCAGTGAAATTTACGACGAAGTTAGAGAGTATTTTCTACAGAAAAATATAAATATAGACTATATTAAAAAGGACTATACGGTTTTTATCTAGGAGGATATGCGAAGGGGCGGTAAATTTAAAACTAAAATTTCAATATTTTATGGTGCCGTCATTAAATTTCGTAGCGATACTGAGTGCAAATACGGCGTAATTTTAGCGCTAAATTTTATGCGTAGAAGTGCTTGTTGAAATTCTAGCCGCCTGTCGTTAGGATAAAATTTCGTCGGTAGAATTTTACCCGAGCTACATTTCTACGCGGAATTCTATCGGTAAAATTTCGAAGGTCAAATTTCGCGCCTAAACTCTCTTAAACCTCGCCCTGCAAATTTCGCCTGAGCGAAATTGCCTTGTGAAATTCCGCCCGTTTATATTCGGCTAAGCTCACACTCGGTAGTATTTGTCATTTTATTTGCGGAGGTTGCTTTGAAAGAGATAAAATCCAAGCTCATCATAGCGTGCTTGGTTGTTACGGCGGGCGTATTTTGTCTGATCGCAGGCAGTGCACTTATGGATAGATCCGAAACTCAGCCCGCGCAAAATTCCACGGCGAGCCGCGCTGCGACCTCCGGCAACTCCTCCAATCCGCCACTAACGGACGAGGATCGCGCTGCGCGAGCGAGATACTGGCACGAAAGGCTGGGCGCCGAGTTAGATTTGGACGAATGCGTAGTGCAGGGCGATGAGCGAATGGAGTATTTCCGCAAGCTTTTGCGCTCCAAGGACACTGCTCGTATTTTAACATTTATGCGAGAGCAGCGCATCACTGCGGGCGATCCGCTGCATTTTGGCATAACGGCGATAATGTATTCTAGCTTTTACAACGATGCAAACACTACCGAGGAGCTGATCTATCACGGAGCGGATATCAACCGCACGGACGATTTTTCTCATTCGGCGTTAAGCTATGCTATCGAAAATAACTCTACCGCCGCCGTGGAAGTTCTACTCAAGCACGGAGCTAGCTTTTCTAGCGTTAAATATGTTCGTCCGTGGCTTGCGACTCCGGGACGCTGCGATGCCTATTTGGTCGCTGATACTAGCGATGCGCAGGTAAGGGAATATTACGAAACGCCTAAAAGCGAGGGTACTAGTGCGGTATCCGATCCGCTCTATTATGCCGTAGCAGGCGGATTTTTGCAGATGACGGAGCTTATGCTTAGCAGCGGTGTAAGACCTGAGATTACCGCTTGGACGGACGATCATTGTATTGCTTTTACGCTCAAGCACCGCAAAGATGAGCGGCAGCCGAACTGCTCCATCTATCAGATGCTACCGCAGCGATATGACGCAAGTATGCTAAATCTGCTGCTTAAATACGATTTAGTCGGGCTTCCGGACGATGAGCGTATCCAAAAACAATACGATGATTGCCGCAATGATTTGTATTTGTTGAAAGAGCATAAGAAAAGATACCTAGAGCATATGGATAATTATTGTTACGATGAGATTATTTTGAACCAGACCTTATTAGGTAGTTTTAATTATGATATGGTCAGGTTTGATATGACGGAGCAACCAAAGGATTGGGAAAAGAGTGCAATGATGTTCAACGCAGGTTCGCTGCCCGATCTTAATAGATGCGGCTCGGTAACGCCGAATACGGCGCTGCTAGGTATCTACGATACGCTTATAAAGCGCTATTCCTCGCTTTGTGGCAATGAGCCTAAGGGTGCAAGCGGCTTTGATTTGGATAAATTTTTTAGATATTTACACTTAGAAAAATTGGAATATTATCTTAAAATAGAGTATAAAGGCAAGGTGATAAAGGTGGAGGAGTACGATAAAATTTTAAGGCGCGATGCGTCTAAGCAGCTAGAGCAAGCGGGATCCAAGACTGCAGATACCGCGTCCGCCAATGAGTAAAATTTCGTAGAGATTTTGGTTATGATCGCTACGCATTTGGCAAAATTTTATAAAATTTTAATGATTTTAAATTTGTCGTTTCTCTTTAATATCTTGATCATCGCAATCCTACCTTTAAGTTATCACTACCTTGTATTTTGTATATAGCATCTATAATTTATATAAGATCGCGAAATATCATCTTTCTTATATTAATATGAGATAAATTTATATATAGCAGACCTCATAATTTATGAAATTTATAATGTTAAATATGGGCTAGAAATATAAAATTTTTAAAATATTACAAATTCTAAGCCTAAACTTCTATCAATAATTTTTATTATTTAATGAATATTTTAATTTATATATGTATAATTACAAACAAATTTTATTAGAAAGGAATAAATATGAAAAAACTAACCACTACTTCGGGTAATCCTATCGCGGATAACCAAAACTCCCTTACCGCAGGCAGTCGCGGCGGTATAATGTTACAAGATTATCAGCTACTTGAAAAACTAGCTCATCAAAACAGAGAGCGCATCCCTGAGCGCGCCGTTCACGCAAAAGGTAGCGCCGCATACGGAACATTAGAGATTACGCACGACATCTCACGATATACTAAGGCCAAAGTATTGCAAAAAGGCGAGAAAACAAAGCTGCTTTTGAGATTTTCTACCGTTGCCGGTGAAGCTGGAGCGGCTGATGCTGAGCGCGACGTAAGGGGCTTTGCGATTAAATTTTACACCAAAGAGGGCAACTGGGATTTGGTCGGAAACAACACTCCCGTCTTTTTTGTAAAAGACCCGTATAAATTCCCGGATTTTATCCACACGCAAAAGCGTGATCCCCGCACACACCTCCGTTCAAATGAGGCAGCATGGGACTTTTGGAGCTTAAGCCCTGAGAGTATGCATCAAGTAACCATCCTGATGAGTGACCGCGGTATTCCGGCAAGTTACCGCCATATGCACGGATTTGGCAGCCACACCTACAGCCTTATAAATGACAAAAACGAAAGATTTTGGGTTAAATTTCATTTCAAAACTCGCCAAGGCATTAAAAATTTAACCAACGCTCAGGCCTCACAGATCATTGCAAAAGATCGAGAGAGCAATCAACGCGATCTTTTTGAGAGTATAGAAAAGGGCGACTTTCCAAGCTGGGATTTTAAAATTCAAATAATGACTCTACAGCAGGCAAAAGAGGTCAAATTTAACCCCTTTGATCTAACCAAAACTTGGCCTCATAAGGAGTTCCCACTCATCGACGTGGGCGTCATGACGCTAAACGAAAATCCGAAAAATTATTTCAATGAGGTTGA
This sequence comes from uncultured Campylobacter sp., assembly GCF_938045595.1. Lineage (GTDB taxonomy): Bacteria > Campylobacterota > Campylobacteria > Campylobacterales > Campylobacteraceae > Campylobacter_B. The sequence continues at coordinate 15,167 of NZ_CALIBB010000195.1, read as the reverse complement.
GCAGGCTGCATTTAGCCCGTCAAATATAGTGCCTGGTATCAGCTTTAGTCCCGATAAGATGCTGCAAGCAAGGATATTCAGCTATCCCGATGCTCAAAGATATCGTATCGGCACGCACTACGCCCAGCTAGATGTTAATCGTCCTGTAAGTGAGGTCAATACTTACGTCGTGGGCGGCGCGATGAATAACGGAATGTATGGGCTTGACGATAAGGCTTACTATGAGCCTAACAGCTTTGGCGGTTCCAAAGAGGATCGTGCTTTGTTAGAGCCTGATATAAGCATAGAAGGCGCGATGCAAAGATACGATCACAGAGCCGAAGATCAGGATTATTATTCGCAACCTAGAGCGCTTTTTGAGCTAATGAGCCAGAGCCAAAAATCGCAGCTTTTTAGTAATATCGCAGATAGCATGGAGGGTGTGAGCGAAGCGATAAAAGAGCGCGCGATAGGACATTTTGAAAAAATTTCCGCTGACTACGCAAATGGCGTAAGAGCCGCTTTGAAAGCAAAAAATTGACGAGATTAACACAGGCCGAAGAGCAAAGATATGGCGAGCTTTGCGCTATAGCGCTTGATTTTGCTAGGCGAGATGATGCTGACGAGCTAGAAAAGATGATAAAGGCGGGCCTTAGCGTAAATTTAAAATCCGCCAAAGGCGACACGCTTTTAATGCTAGCTAGCTATAATAACGCGCTAAAGACTGTAAATATGCTGCTCTCAAACGGCGCCAGAGTCGATGAGCGTAACGACCGCGGGCAAACCCCGCTCGCGGGCGCGGCCTTTAAAGGGCATTTGGAGGTAGTCAAAGCTCTCGTAGACGCCGGTGCGGACGTAGAGGCTACGATTGGTCTTGGTATGACACCCTATGCCTTTGCTGTGATGTTTGGTAGAAGTGAAACGGCAAAATTTTTACTAAGCAAGCGTAAAAAGCAGGGATTGTTACAAAGACTGGCGGTTAAATTTTTAGGAATTTTCACCAAAAAGAGCGCGCGAGCGGTTTAAATTTGATATTCCTTGATATTTGGCGGTTTAAAATTCACGCGCTTTAGCGCTTATACACGGTTTAAAATTTGACGTATTTTAGAGCTCGCATAGGATTAACTTTCGGAGATTTTACTAAAAAGATGCAAGGATGATTTGAAATTTTGGCATACCATTTCTAACCTTTAAGATTTTGCTTCTCTCGCTTATCTGGTACACAGGTATAGTGTCGTTTTGCGATATGCCAATAAATAAATACAAGCCCTCTTTGTTTATCTAATATGGTGCGCTCTTTTATGACTATAAACGGCGCGCGGTTTTGGGCTATAATTTAACTCTCTGCCGGCTTAGGAGATAGAATTTTATATTGCTCGTTCGTCTGCTTCGCTAGTTTAGAGGTATTTGGCTGCGCCTGCGCTATTTTGCTAGCGCTGCCTGTCTAATTTGCATTTTTCCCTCCATCAGCTTTGCTATGCCTCCCCATTTCGTCTGAATTTAGCAGGTCTTGTGGCTTCGCCCATGGGCTCAATTTTTGCGATGAAGTTCGGTATGATCTATTGCGATCCTTGTGGCAAGACTATAAATTTTCCTTTGAATCTTTGCAGAGTTTGTAAATTTTTAAGATTTTTCAACGCGCTTGGAATTTTATTGATTTTTGGATCGAGCTTGTCTTGTAGCTGGATTTGGCTTAGTACTGCAGCTAAATTTTATAATTTTGGGTTCATCGATCGAGCCCTTTACGCCGAGCCGATTATTATATGTAGCCTAATTTTGATATCGTAAGGATCACGACTATAAGCTCCTAAATTCCATCTCCAGCTGCTTGCGCCAGTCTTGCAGCGAGCGCTCTGAGCTGAGCGCGTATTTTTCGATCAGAGCGTCCGTTTTATTGAGAAACTCAAATAGCTTGCCCTCCCACACGGCGGGGTTTAGGTTGCTTTGATGCATCGTTTTTATATAAACCAGCTCCTTGCTAAGAGCCTCGAGCTCGTCTAGATAGCTCTCGCGAGCGCTTTCATTGCGCAGTTCAAGCCGCTTTAGAGCTCGCAGTTTGTCCTCCAAAATATCGCAAAATTTCATATATCTTTGCGAGCTAAGCTCGGGATCTGCGGCGTCTGCACGCGCGGAAGCCTTTTGGACCTGAAAATACACGAGCGCGCCCACCGCAAGGGCGACTGCGAACATCAAAGCGAAATTAGCCATTTTTTCTCCTTAAGCCGTCCAAGCCCACGACCGCGAGCCCGAACCAAATTAGCGAAAAGCTTAAAATTTTGTAAGTCTCAAGCTCCTCGCCGTAGATAAATACCGCGATTAGCATACTCATGCTGGGGCTGATGTATTGCATAAAGCCGATCGTAGATAGCGGCAGATACTGCGTGCTTACAGCGAAGGTAAGCAGCGGCAAAATCGTAATCAGTCCGCTTGCAAACAGCAGCGCGCCGCTTGCGCTGAGGCCGAAAGCGCCGCTTCCTTTCAGCGCGCAGTAGATCAGAAACGCAAGCGCGGGCAGCAGCATCAGCGTCGTCTCGCAAAACAACCCCTCAAAGCTAGGCACTTTTACCTTCTTGCGTAGGAGCCCGTAAAATGCAAAGCTAAGCGGCAGCACGAGCGAGATTATCGGTAGCCTACCCAGCGCGTAAATTTGCACGCCGATAGCCGCAAAGGCTAGCAGAAAGGAAAATTTCGCCGCCGCGCTTAGCCGTTCGTGCAGAAACAAAGCGCCCAAAAGCACCGAAAATAGCGGATTTATAAAATATCCGAGACTCGTGGCTAAAATTTGATCGGAATTTACCGCGTAGATATAAATGCCCCAGTTCGTGCTGATAAGTAGTCCCGTACAAAGCAGCGTGAGAGCGATTTTAGGAGCGCTAAGAAGTCGCGCGACGTTTTTTAAGCGGTGCGTAAAGCAGAGAAAAACGAGCAGCAGCAGGAAGGACCAAACGACGCGATGCGCTAAAATTTGCACCGCGTCCACGTCCTTTATGAGCTTGAAAAATATCGGAAAAACGCCCCACATAAAAAAGGTCGCAAATGCAAGCATTAGTCCTTTAGTGCGATCGTTTTCCATAAAATTCCTTCCAAATTGCCTAAAGGCGCTATTTTAAGATTTTTTGGGTTAATAAAAGCTTATTTGGGTATAATCGTGAAATTTTACGAAACCTAGGAGGGGCTATGAGTTGGAGTAGGACGTCGTGGAAAGATTATAAAATTTTACAGCAGCCGATTTATCAGGATGAAAGTGCGGTGCAGGCCGCTAAAGAGCGCCTTTACAAGCTGCCGCCGTTAATTTTCGCGGGCGAGGTTCGCAACCTAAAAGCCGAGCTTGCGCGCGCCAGCGAGGGCAAGTCGTTTCTGCTTCAAGGCGGCGATTGCGCGGAGAGTTTTAATGATTTTAGCGCGAATAATATCCGCGATATGTTTAAGGTAATGCTTCAGATGGCTATCATTCTTACCTTTGCAGCGGGACGCCCCGTCGTTAAGGTGGGGCGTATCGCAGGGCAGTTCGCAAAGCCGCGCAGCAGCGACTTCGAGGAGGTTGGCGGCGTAAGTCTGCCTAGCTACCGCGGCGACATAATCAACGGATTTGAGTTTAACGAAGCGGCGCGCAAGCCGGATCCTGCGCGCATGATCGAGGCGTATCATCAAAGTGCTTCGACGCTAAATCTTCTGCGCGCCTTTTCTCGCGGCGGTCTTGCGAACCTGCACGAGGTGCATAAGTGGAATTTGGGCTTTTTGAAAAAGGGCGAGCTGGAGGCTAAATTTAACGAGCTGAGCGATGAAATTTCGCGCACGCTTAAATTTATGGAGGCGTGCGGGCTGAGCGCCGCTAACTCTCCGAGCCTTGCCGAGACGGTGCTTTACACATCGCACGAGGCGCTGCTGCTGCACTACGAGGAGTGTCTGACGCGCATCGACAGCACCAGCGGCGATTGGTACGACTGCTCGGCGCACATGCTTTGGATCGGCGAGCGCACGCGCGGCGCGGACGATGCGCACGTGCATTTTTTAAGCGGTATCAAAAACCCTCTCGGCGTTAAGATCGGCCCAAGCGGCACTGCGGATGAAATTTTGCGCCTTTGCGACAAGCTCAATCCGCAAAACGAAGCAGGCAGGCTAAACGTCATCATCCGCATGGGCGCGGATAAGATCGGCGCGCGGCTGCCGCAAATTTTACGCGAGCTAAAGCGCGAGGGCAGGGCGATCCTATACAGCATCGATCCGATGCACGGCAACACCGTCAAGGCCGCCAACGGCTACAAAACGCGCGAATTTTCTAAAATTTTAAGCGAGGTGCAGAGCTTTTTTGAGATCCACGCCGCGGAGGGCACGCACGCAGGCGGCATCCATCTTGAGATGACCGGTCAAAACGTCACCGAGTGCACGGGCGGCTCGTTTAACGTGACGCAAGAGACGCTAAAACAGCGCTACGAAACGCAGTGCGATCCGCGCCTAAACGCAGATCAGGCGCTAGAGCTTGCGTTTTTGCTCGCCGATAATCTAAAAAAGGCGGAATAATCCGCCTTTTGTTGCGCGAGAATTTGGTCGCGGCTTGGAATTTTAGTCGTAGTTTGGGGCGTTTTGACGTAAGCTAGCGCTACGACCGCGCTTTGCGCTTGAAATTTAAATCGTATCTTGGCGCGGGCGATTAAAATTTACATAGCCCTAAATACGAAGCGGTTTTAGGCGCAGTCTCGGGGCGGCCAAAATATAGAGAATTGAAATTTATACCTCACGCGAAAACGTAAGCCGTATAAGCTCGCCGCCCAAATACGAGCAATTGAAAATTTTGTGGCGTCGCACCCTGATAAAATTTCTTTTTGCAGAGACTTGTGAACTTCTTGGCGGCTAAATTTATCCTCGCAGACTTGCGGCTTAAAATTTTAAATCCGCTCTGTATGGAATTTTTGAAATTTGCGCCGCCGTGAAATTTTAAATTTAGCGCTAAATTTACGGCTCGCGAAATTTCATCTTTAAATTTCTTCGTGTAAATTTAATCGCTCGCTGCTCTGTGTGTGCCGCCTATCTGTGTGTCGTTCAAGCTAGTGCCAGACCAAGCAGTAAATGTAGCTATGCAAGCTCGCCGCCGTTTTTTCGTACAATAGCAAAAGAGAACGCCGCGCTATCTGCGGTATTCGGCATAGATACGGCGCACAAGTTCTTGCTTGAGATGGGCGCGACGAACAGATGCCGTCGCGGCGCGTGTTTCATTGGCTCATGAACTTTCGCTTAATCCTTGATGATGCGATAGATTAGGCGGAGCAGACTTCGCATCCGTTTAAAATTTCAAAGCGCGATTTCGCCGTGAAATTTTAATAGAAAGTCTATGTCTCTGCCGCTAAATTCCAGGCTGAAATTTTACCTTTTGAGTTTATGCTGCAGCGCCGCTATAAAATTCTGTGCCTTAAATTTAAAGCAAAATTCTGCGGCGCGGTGAAATTTTAAAATTTCGTTGCGGTAAATTTTGTGCTCTAAAATTTTATCCATGAATGTAGAATTTTAAGTCGGCAAATATAAAATTTGAGATAGTCAAAGTTTGCTGCCGTATCGTGTACTGCGCCGCGAAATACTACTCTACAAAACCTGCGCCTAGCCTCAAAAATTCCGTCGTGCGAAATTTACGCAGAATTTACGCGGAGTTCTTGCTACCGTGCGCTGCTTCGCTTCGTTACTTTGAGCGCGGCTTATTAAGTTTTAGTGCGACTACGGCGATTGCGACGTTTGCGTCGTGCGTGATGCTAAGGCTTGCGGATTTGATATGAAATTTTTTACGTATTTTTTTACGTATTTTTAGGTGCGGCGCGCCCAGGGCGTCTTTGTAAATTTTAGCGTCTTTAAAGCCGAATTCCGCGCCGATGCCGGTGCCTAGCGCCTTGCTAAGCGCCTCTTTGGCGGCATAGATGCCCGCGATACTTTCGTCGCGCAACGCGGAGGAGCGTTCGGATTTTTTCAAAATGCGCTTTAGAAATTTCGCGCCGTATTTTGCGCGCAGCGCCGCGATCCTGCGCACCGCGGTTATGTCCGTGCCGATCTTTATCACGGTCTGGCGCCCCGCGGTTTAAATTTAATCACGATTGCAGGCTCTCTTTAATCTCGATGTCGATGATCTTATCGCCCTGTCTGATCGCGTCCAAAACCGCCAGACTAGGCTGATCCACGATTTGTCCGAACACCGTGTGCACGCCGTCTAGGTGCGGCTGCGCGCTGTGGCAGACGAAAAACTGACTACCGCCCGTATCACGCCCTGCGTGCGCCATCGATAGCGCGCCGCGCACGTGCTTGTGCTTTTGGCGGTCGCATTCGCACTTTATGCGCCAGCCGGGACCTCCCGTGCCGGTGCCGCGCGGGCAGCCGCCTTGGATCACGAAATTTGGAATTACGCGGTGAAAATTTAGCCCCTTGTAAAACCCGCTGCGCGCGAGACTAGCGAAATTCGTAACCGCCTGCGGGGCTTCGCCTGCGAAAAGCTCCAGCTTCATATCGCCCTTTTCGGTTTTTATCACGGCGTATTTATCGCGCGCCAAAGCCGCTGCGTCGATGTCGTAAATTTTTAAGCTTTCCATTTTTTCTCCTATGCGATGTTGGTGTAAACTGCCTGCACGTCGTCATCATCCTCTAGCCGCTCGAGCAGTGCGTCTATGTCGCCAAGCTGCTCCTCGCTAAATTCGTGCTTTTCGTTGGCGACGAATTTTAAACTTGCGCTGATGATCTCAAGCCCTATCTTTTCGATCCCTTCGTTTAGAGTACCGAAGCTTTCGTATTCGCCGTAGATTAGTAGCGTCTTTTCGAGCTCGCCCTTATCGTTTTCAAACTCGTTGATCTCAAGCTCGCTAAGACCGAAGTCGATGAGCTCAAGCTCCAGCTCCTCAATGTCGCGGCTCGGCAGCTTGGTCTCAAAAACGGCCTTGTGCGAAAACATAAATTTCAAACTGCCGCTCGGCAAAAACTCGCCCTTGGCTTTATTTAAAATCGACTTTACGTTCGCGACGGTGCGGGTCGGGTTATCGGTGGCGCATTCGATTATGAGAAGTGCGCCGTGGGGCGCCTTGCCGTCGTAAAAGATCGTTTTGATATCGGCGCTATCCTTGCCGCTTGCGCGCTTGATAGCCGCGTCGATGTTGTCTTTGGGCATATTTTGCGCCTTTGCCGTGGCGATCGCGGCGCGCAGCTTGGAGTTCATCAGCGGATCTTCGCCGCCCTCTTTCGCAGCCATCGTTATGGCCTTGCCCAGTTTTGGGAAAAGTTTGCTCATCTTCCCCCATCTAGCTTCTTTTGAAGCGCGTCTGTATTCAAAAGCTCGTCCCATAAAATTCCTTAAAGCTTAAATTTAAAAACGGGTGATTATAACGAAAAACCCTTAAATTTCAGGAGCGGGCGTTGAAATAAAATTTATTAAAAAGTAGTATAAGTTTTGAAATTTTAATCCAAAGGAGAGGCTTATGGCTTTGAAACAAAGCGTAAAATTTAAGGCGCAAAATATACACTGCGAAAACTGCGCTAGGACGATCAAAAACGCGCTCAAGGACGATTTCGGCGAGATCGAGGTGGACGTAGCAAGCGGAGTGGTGAGTTTAAGCTTAGATCCGCGCGACGAGGCTAAATTTAAAGAGGAGATGGATGATTTGGGTTTTAGCGTCGCAGAAAAGCTAGCCTAAAAACTAACGCAATGTCAAGTAAAATCACTCTAAATATCGTTGGGATGAGCTGCGTAAACTGCTCCAATGCGATCGAGCGGGTAAGTCGCAAGATCGAGGGGGTACAGGACGCGCACGTAAATTTCGCAAACGGCAGCGGCGAGTTTGTGCTTGCTGATCCAGCGCTTGAGGAGACGCTAAAAGCCAAGATCAAAAAGCTGGGATACGACATCGCCGTGGATTACGAGGATTTGGAGCGCAAAAAGCGGCGCAACCTCAAAGCGGCGCTATTTAGGCTAATCCTCGCTCTCGTTTTAGCCGCGGCGGTAATGGCTGTGGAGATGAGCGGGTTTTTAAGCTTCGTTCCAAAAGCGCTGCTTTGCGCGGCGATGGCGTGCGTGAGCCTGTTTTACTGCGGCAAGAACTTCTTTTATCACGCTTATGGCTCTCTGAAAAACAGAAGCTTTGATATGAACGTGCTCGTGGCGATGGGAAGCTTTTTTGCGTTTGCCTATTCGCTAACGGCCGCGGCGTGGGTCTATACGCACGGCGTGCAGAACGAATTTACCAATCTTTATTTCTCGTCCGCCTCGATGATAATCGCCTTTATTTCGCTCGGCAAATACCTTGAAGAGCGCAGCAAGATGAAGGCGAACGACTACATCAAGGGGCTAATCGATCTAAGCCCTAAAACCGCGCTTTTGATCAAAGACGACGGCACGATAGCCGAAGTGCGCGCAGAATCGCTAAAGCCGGGCGATAAGGTGCTAGTAAAAAACGGCTCGCGCATCCCTTGCGACGGGCTTATCGTCGAGGGCGGCGCGCAGATCGACACCTCGCTCATCAGCGGCGAGAGCTTGGCGGTTTATAAAAGCGTAGGCGATGAGGTGAATGCGGGCTGCGTCAGCACGGACGGCGTCATCTACGTGAAAGTGACGAAATTTTCGCATCAGACGCTGCTTGCCGAGATTAAAAATCTGCTAAACGAGGCGGGCAACAAAAAGATGCCGATCGCGCGCTTTGCCGATAAAATTTCAAATATCTTCGTGCCTGCGGTGATTTTGATCGCGCTTGTCAGCTTTATAGCGTGGATGGCGCTTGACGGGCGGCTCTCATACGCCGCATCCGCCGCTATCTGCGTGCTTATCATCTCCTGCCCGTGCGCGCTAGGTCTTGCGACGCCGATTGCGATCGTTTGCGCGATCTCAAACGCCGCAAAAGCTGGAATTTTAATCAAAAATCCCGAAATTTTAGAAATTTTAAAAGGCGCCGACGTCGCGGTTTTCGATAAAACCGGCACGCTTAGCAAGGGCGAAATTTCGGTAAGCTTCAGCGATCTGAGCGCCCAGGATCTCTACGCTTTAGCAAGCGCGCAAAAGCTTAGCGAGCATCCGATCTCAAAGGCGATCGTAAAATTTGCCGAGCTGAAATTCGGCGAAATTTCTAAGCTTAACGGCGAGTTCGAAAGCATCGCGGGCAAGGGGATTGTCGCTAAAAATCCCACCGGCGAAATTCTTTGCGGCAGCGCGGGCTTTCTGCGCGAGCGCGGCGTGGATGCGGGCGTCGAAGTAGAAGCGGAGGAGCTTTTAGACAAGGGCTTCGGCGTCGTTTACTGCGCGATAGGCGGCTCGTACGCGGGCTTCATCGCATTTAGCGACGAGATCAGGGCTGAAGCGCGCAGCGTCATTCAGACGTTGCAAAAAGGCGGCGTAAAAACCGTCATGCTAACGGGCGATAACGCCAAAACGGCAAATTTCGTCGCTCGCAACCTCGGCATCGACGAGGTAAGAAGCGGAGTGCTTCCAAGCGGCAAATATGAGTTCATCAAATCCCTGACCGATGAGGGCAAACGGGTGCTTTTCGTGGGCGACGGCGTCAATGACGCGCCGAGCTTAAAAGCGGCTAGCATCGGCGTCGCTATGAACGGCGGCAGCGACGTAGCCAAGGGCGCGGGCGACGTGATTTTTATAAAAAACGACCTTGCAAGCGTGCTATATCTATTCCGCCTATCGGGAGCTGCCATGCGGACGATCAAGCAAAACCTCTTCTGGGCGCTGTTTTACAACGCCGTGTGTATCCCGATCGCGGCAGGTGCGCTATATCCGGCGCTCGGCGTGCTTCTAAAGCCGATGTACGGCGCTGCGGCGATGTGCTTTAGCTCCGTAACGGTCGTGCTAAATTCCATCAGATTGAAATTTGCTAAATTTTAACGCGGCGGATTTTGCGCTAGGTGCGGAATTTTGCGCAGAGAAATTTAACTCTACTCGCTGCAAAATTCTTCCATTCTGCAAGGAATTCTACCTCGCAAATTCTATCTCGTTACTAATGCGCGTAGAATTCCACGGAACGGGCTCCACTTGAAAAATTTTATTTCACGATAAACCTAGCGCGGAATTCTGCTAGATTTGTACGGCTTGCAAAATTTTATTTTATCGCTAGGGCGCGCGTAAATTTTAAAATTTTAATATGCGGTCGCCGTGCCGTCATACAGCGCCGCTCGTCGCTGCGCCTCTAACTGCCATTATTTAACGCCGCTCGTCGCTGCGCCGTAAAATTTTAAAAATTCCGCAAAATTTTATAAGGTTGAAAGAAATTCCGTAGAATTCCACTACCCGCACTAAGTTTTAATAAATAAATTTAAAGGTAAAATAACGCTTCAAATGCAATTCGAGGTAGCGATGCGAAAAATTCTAATGGGTTCGTTTGTTTTTTGCGGCACGCTTTTTGGCGCTTCTTGCGAGCAGATACTAAGCGATCCGCGCGGCTTTTTTAGCAAAGAGCCTGCGGACGAAGAGCTGCTGCAAAGCGATTTTGGCTGTAAAGGCTCGCTAGCTGGCGCAGAATTTTTGCAAAATTTAAAAAGCGCGGCTTCTGAGATCAGGGACGAAAATATCGATTGTGTCGGTAACGAAGCCTTGCTGAACGAAAAAAGGCTTGAGCGAACCTTGGCATTTGCGGGGATGGATGGCGAGGGCTTTTTGAGCTATGCTAAAGAGAAAAACTACGCGCAAATTAGCGAAAAATCGCTTGAAGCCTTAGAATTTTACTCCGAGCGCAAGATTGGAAATTTCATCGCTTATGGCAATTTTATGGGCGAGATCCCGGCAGCCAGGGAGGCACTAAGAGATTATTTCGCCGTTAAATTCAACAAAAACGACGCCGATGAGCTGGCAAGCGCCGTGATAGCGGAATTTATCGCATACGCCGCAAAGGATCGCAAGGCGGGAGATTACGGTGAGCTTGAGCTGGCGCTAAAAGGCGGAGTAGGTGCAGATGAGTTTCGTACGCTACTTTTTAGCAAGGATTTTGCAATTTACGAGCTTGATAATGCCCTGGATCTGGCACTTTTGCTAGGATATGACGAGCGCTTTAGCGGCGCTTTGATCGAGCGAGGCGCGCAGGTGAATGCTGGCGAGGAAAACTCTCTATTTTACGCGATGAATAACGTTCAAAGCGCTAAATTTATGATCTCTAAAGGCGCCTTGGTTGGCTATAAAAACTCGCTTGGGCAAACTCCGATATTTTTCGCCGCCGCGGCAAAAAATTATGAGCTCGTAAAGTTGCTAATCTACTCGCACGCTAGCGTAAATGTCCGCCAGATCGGCAGCGCCGAGGCCCAGGCTCTAGCATCGCTAGGCGAGCGTAGCGACGGCTGTGAGCGTTCAGGAGCGGGCAAGACACTGCTGATGTTTGCGGCGCAAAAAAGTACCAAGCAGATCGTTGAATTGCTCGTAAAATCGGGCGCAAACGAAAAGGCGGCCGACGAGGCGGGGCTAAATGCGCTAGACTACGCGCTTGCGGGTGGTGAAGCGGCTACGCAGAGCTATTTGCGCTCGCTTGGATTAAGTCCTACGCAAGTAAGCGATGATTTTACGAGCGATCCGCAAGATGCACCTGAGCGTGAAAATTAGCGGGCTTGATTTAAAGGGTCGCTCGCCGTTTCGTCGTCGTTTTGGGTTTGCGGCGTTTTGGGTTTGCAAAAGCCTTATAAGCTTTAAATTTAATGTTTTGCCGCTTTGTAAATTCTATAGATTTAGCGGATTTTTCGAGTGCGAGTTGGTAGAATTTAACGCTTTAAAATTTTATCGCTTTGCTTGCGCAGGTTGCATGCACTGAAATTTTATAAACGCGCAGACGAGCTTTAAAAATGGCGATATTTGTGCGTTTATGCGCGATAAAATTTTTGCCGAGGGATTTTGGTTTGCGATCAAGAGCGGGATTTCGTCAAATTTTGCGCGAAAAATTTATCCTTTTGCGGCAAAGCAAGTGTCGCAGTGTTGCGGAATTTTACCTTGACTTGGGGGCTTTTGCTATGTTAAGTAGAATTTAAATGCACTTATAAAACGCTTTTTGATTACGCCGCGCGCGGTATTTTGCACCGGAGAGATTTTTCTGCGCGATAAATTGCTTAAAAATGCGTTCGCAAAATTGCAAACGCAGCAAAATTGTAGAGCTTGCTGTGCGATTAAGGCACTCAAAAATCGCCGTAAAAGAAAGCGCGTGAATACGAATTTGCTGCAAAGTGCGCAGAATTTTAAAATTTAACCCCCGATCGGAGGTTAAATTTTAAAATTTTATCAATCATCAAGGATTAAAATGTTAAAAAATTTGCTTATCTTTACGGCGATTTTTTTGCCCGCGCTGGCGCTTGCGGACGTGGAGCCCGCCGTGCGAAACAGCGAGCTTTACGGCATGCTGACGCTTATCCCGCCGGTTGCGGCGATCGTGCTTGCTTTTATCACCAAGGACGTGATTTTGTCGCTGTTTTTAGGCGTGCTAAGCGGAACCTTTCTCATCAGTATGGTCGATCAAAATATCGCAGCTTCGGCGCTTTTCGCTTTTACAGATCTATGCTCGCGCATGGTAAAATCGATGGCTGATACGTGGAATGCGGGCATTTTGCTTCAGGTCATGTGTATCGGCGGGCTCATCGCTTTGGTGACCAAAAGCGGCGGCACGAAGGCGCTTGCGCTCTGGCTTAGCAAGCATGCAGACACTCCAGTTTTGGGGCAAATTTACACCTGGCTGATGGGTATCGTGATATTTTTCGACGATTACGCAAACGCGCTGATCGTGGGCCCTATCATGCGACCGCTTATGGATAAATTTAAAATTTCGCGCGCGAAATTTGCCTTCATCATCGACGCGACCGCTGCGCCGATCACCGGCATCGCGGTGATCTCCACCTGGGTCGGAGTCGAAATTTCGGCGATCAAAGAGGCCTACTCGCAGATCGGCATAGAAAACATAAACGCCTTTACCGTCTTTGTAGAGACGATCCCGTATAGATTTTATAATATTTTCATGATCTTTTTCGTAGTCGCTACCGCCGTGATGAGTAGGGAGTTTGGCTCGATGTATCGCGCAGAGATCGCATCTCGTGGCGGCAAGAGCGGAGCTGCGGATTTTAAGATCAAAAATTTAGAGGATCAAATTTTTGTACCCAAAGAGGGCGTCGCACTTCGCAAGCTAAACGCGATAATCCCGCTAGGAGCTATGATCGTCCTTTCCGTCATCGGGTTTTATTTTAATGGCTACAGCTCGCTGGAGGGCGAGGCTTTGGAGGCGGTCAAGGCAGCCCCTCTTAGCTTTACCTCGATCCGCACCGCATTTAGCGCAGCGGACGCCTCGGTCGTGCTGTTTCAATCCGCGCTCTTTTCGTCGATCATCGCTGTCGTTTTGGGAATCGCGCAAAAAATTTACGGCATTAAAGAGGCGATCGAGGTCTGGGTTGGCGGCTGGAAAAGCATGCTAAATACCGTCATAATCCTGCTTTTTGCGTGGTCGCTAAGCTCTGTTATCAAGGAGCTTGGCACTTCGCGCTACTTGGTCGAACTTCTAAGCGACGCTACGCCGCGCTTTGCTCTTGCGATCGTAATCTTCGTGCTTAGCTCGTTTATCTCATTTTCAACGGGCACGAGCTTCGGTACTATGGGCATCGTTACCCCTCTGGCCGTGCCTCTTGCTCACGCCGTGGGGCAAAAATATGGCCTTAGCGGCGAGGAATTTCACGTTTTTATGTGCGTAAACGTAAGCGCGGTGCTTACGGGGGCGATCTTCGGCGATCACTGCTCGCCGATTTCTGATACGACGATCCTCTCTTCGATGGGCGCAGGCTGCGATCACATCGAGCACGTAAGCACGCAGATGACCTATGCGCTGGTCGTTTGCGGCATCAGTATCATTTGCGGCTACCTGCCTGCGGGCTTTGGGCTTAGCGTGTGGGGATGTCTGATCTTAGGTATCGCGGCTATCATTCTTTTACTGCGCGTGGTGGGTAAAAGAGTGGATGTATGAATTGCGAAAGCTTCGGTAGTTGCGGCAGCTGCACGCTCGGTGAGCCCTATGAGGATCAAATTTTATACAAAAAGCAGCTGATCGCCGATAAATTCAGAGAATTTTTTGACGGCGAGTTTGAGTTTTTTGCCTCGCAGCCGCAAAATTATCGTATCAGGGCGGAATTTGGCATCTGGCACGATATTTGGCATAGCGCATTTGATCTTGCTTACACGATGGGCGGCGCACGTAGTAAGAAAATTTTAATTAACGAATGCCCCAAGGTAGCGCTTCCTATCGCAAATTTAATGCCGCGGCTGCTAGAGGCGCTTAGGCGGAGCGAAGCTTTAAAAGAAAGGCTCTTCGGCGTCGAGTTTATCTCGTGCGCTAGCGGGATTTTGGCGACGCTGCTTTATCACAAGCGCCTGGGCGAGCGCGAGCAGGAGGCGATTTGCGAGCTGGCGGGCAAACTTGACATCGGGGTCATGGCTCGCGCGCGTGGACAGAAGCTGCTAAGCGGCGAGCTAAGCCTCACAGACGAGCTTTGCGTGGACGGGCGAGTTTATAAATTTCGCTTCGGCGAAAACGCCTTCATCCAGCCCAACCGCGGCGTGAACGAAAAGATGATCGCCTGGGCGAGAAGTTGCGTGGACTTCGGTAAAGAGGGCACGAGCGAAGTACGCGCCGCGCAGAATTCCGCCGCAAAGAATTTTACTGAAAAAAATTTTGCCGCACGGAATTTCGCCACAAAGAACTCCATAGCGGAGAATTCCGCCGCGCAAAATTTGGGCTGTGAGCAGTCCGCTGCGCAAAATTTTATGGATCGAAATTTCGCTTCTGAAAATTCCGCCGAATTTAACGCTGCTTGCCGAAATTCCGTTAAGGCAAATTTCGCTCGCGTAGAATTTAACGGCGAAAATTCCGTGAAACCTAACTGTGCATCCGCAGGCGAGAGCTCTGCGGATAAAAATTTCGCTCGCAAGGATTTGGAAGTGCAAAATTCCGCTGCGCAAAATTTGGATTGTGAAAAGAAAAGCGCGCAAAATTCAGCCTGCAAAAATTCAGCCGAGCAAAATTCGAGTCGCGAACAATATGCCGTACGCCAAGAAAGCTCCGCAGCGCGCGATCTGCTGGAGCTGTACTGCGGGCACGGCAACTTCACCATCCCGCTTGCGGCTAAATTTAACCGCGTGCTGGCGAGCGAAATTTCAAAAAGCTCGATTGCTAATGCCCGCATAAACTGCGAGCTCAACGGCGTTTGTAACGCGCAATTCG
>NZ_CALIBB010000194.1 GCF_938045595.1 uncultured Campylobacter sp. | reverse complement strand
GTAGAGATTAAATTTATAGGCGAAAATACGGATGAAATCCAAAGCTTTACGCCGCCGGAGAAATATACTTTCGTTTATGCTAAATCCCGCCTTGCGCTTATTGACGAAAACGGCAATCCGAGCTACGACGTAAAATACATTTTGCCAAATTTGAGCGCGAATAGTGTCGATTATAAAAAGACGCAGATTAGAATTTCAAATTTTACTCCTTACAATGGCGCTCGCAGCACGAAGGACTACGAGCGAGCCTGCATAAATAAAGGTAGCGTAATTGCTTTGAAAAATTTAAGTGCCGAACAAATAGCCGCGCTAAAAAACGGCGTCGGAGCGTATTTGAGCGAAGGCTTTGGCGAAGTGCTGATAAATCCGTGGTTTTTAAACGGTGGCAATGTAAAGGATAGTCCGATAGAATTCCAAAAAGAAGCGGAGACTGAGCACTCGACTAAAGAGATACCGATACAAAGTGATTTGGCTAAATTTTTAAAACAAAAGCAGACCACGAAAGGCCAGGCTCTTGAAATAGCCGAGAGGGTGGCTGATTTTATAAAAAGCCATAAAGATAAATTTAGCAAAATTTCAAAATCACAATGGGGCGCGATAAGGTCGATATGCAAGGAGGTTGCCGTTAGCGATAAAGTATTGAATGATAAAGGCGATGAAATAGAAAATCAAACTACTGCAGAGAAAAACAAAAATATAGCGGCTCAATTATCTAAATTTATGCGAAATGGCGTAAGAAGCGCAAATTGGGACTGCGAAAAAAGAAATGATAAAAGCGTCCTAGTAGAAGGTGGGTGCGGCGATACGCTCGTAAAAGAAGTAGAAGGCGATCCTTGCCCGCTTAAATTTGCTCTACTTTTATCAATGCAAATGCCAAGAATCACAGGAGAAAAGCAATGAAAAGATTTTTAGCGCACGTCATCATAGAAGCCAAAACTCCGTTAAAAGTCGGCGGCGGCAAAAATGATCTATTTTTAGATGCACCGGTGCAAAGAGATTGGAACGGCTTGCCGATGATCTTAGGCACTTCGGTTGCAGGGATTTTGCGCAGGGCGTTTGAAGATAATGCCGGCAAGGATGCCGCGAATAAAATTTTTGGAACCAAGCGCGAGGAAAAGGATCGGGGCGGAAATGGAAAGGAAAGCAAAGACGAAAATAAAAAAGAAGACGAAGATTTACTCGGCTCAAGACTAATTATCTCAAACGCTCTGTTGCTCGTCGATAAGAATAACAAGGTTTGCGAAGAGTTGCTTTTAGAAAAGAGCGAGTTTTTGCGACTTTTTGATAATTTACCGATTAGAGATCATGTCGCCATAGGCGCAAACGGCGCGGCAAAGGATGCGGGGAAATTTGACGAAGAAGTCGTATTTAAAGGCACTAGATTTAAATTCTCGCTTGAGTTTGACGGAAGCAAAGAGGAGTTTGATAAAATTTTAAATTTGCTTAGCGATCCTACGCTAAGGCTTGGCGGCGGAAGCTCTAAAGGCTTTGGCTCGCTTGGAATTTTAGAGATAAAATGGGGCGAGTTTGAGCTGGACAGATACTCGAGCAGTTTAAATTTTAGCTCCGATGGGTTTGCGAAATTTACGCCCGATAGCGTAGCGGACGGTAATTTGAAAAGACATATCAGATACGAACTTAAAATTTCGCCCGATGATTTCTTTATGTTTGGAAGCGGATTCGGCGACAAGGATGCCGATCAAACGCCGGTGCTTGAGAGCGTGATCGACTATGAAAACAAATGCCTCAGCAAACGTAAAATTCTAATCCCGGCAAGCTCGGTAAAGGGCGCATTATCGCACCGAACGGCGTTTCATTTTAATAAAATCAATAAACAATTCGGCGAAAAAGCCAAGGTCGGCAGTGAAAACGAAGCCGTAAAAGAAATTTTCGGCTACGAAAAGAATAAAAACTATAAAGGCGCCAAAGGCAAAATTTTAATCAGCGATTGCTTTTTAGATTACGACGAAGCAAAAGACGCGAAGGTTTTCGAACACGTTAGCATCGACCGCTTCACTGGCGGCGCGATAGACAGCGCCTTATTTCAAGAAAAGGCAGTCGCAAAAAGAGACGAATTTATAATAGAAATTTTGCTTAAAAACGATGCGCGCGGCGACAAAGAGAAAGCAAAAACTTTTAATAATGCATTAGAGGCTTTTGAAGCGACTTTAGATGACGTAGTTCAGGGGCGCTTGTCGCTTGGTGGAGCAACCACAAAAGGATATGGATTTTTCAAAGGCAAGGTCTTAAAATACAACGAAGGACGGATCGAAAATGAAAAAGAATAAAGACGAAATTTTAAAATACATGAATGAAAATTTAAAAGGCTACGAGGGCTACATCCAGCTAATGGGTGAAAAAATCGATGAGAAGCACTTGTTTTTAGCGGGCGAGCGAACTCCTGGTCTAGGCGAAGACGAGCTAATCTATGAGGCGCATTTTTTTGATGAGAAGTCCAAAAAGAGTGTTTCTATCCGCCAGATAAACGACGCTTGGTTTGTCGATGAGACGGAGTTAAACAAAGTAGCGCTAGAGGAAAGCGACATAAAAACGTTTTATCCTAAATTTGGTAATTTTAAAATAAAAATGGCTCAAATTTGGCAAGATGAAAAAGACGAGTTTTGTGAAGTGCCTCAAGACAATGGAACTCTTGAGGGTTTGCCAGTATTGAAACTTCAAAAGATAGTATTTGCAGGCTTTGTAAAAGATGAAAAGGATAAAAAATGATAACTGCTCCATATAATTTCGTGCCACTAAACGATAAAATTTTCTACCCGCCGTGGGCTAGCGAGGATGCTCTTAAAAACATCCACGACGTGCCGTTTGAAGACGGCGAAAGCGGCGTAATTGAGCTTGAGATAACCGCCAAAAGTCCTAT
>NZ_CALIBB010000193.1 GCF_938045595.1 uncultured Campylobacter sp. | reverse complement strand
CCGAAGCTAAGATAGAGCACCGCCGTAGCGCCGTCCTTACCGCGAGCTAGCAGAAGCGCCGCGATCATCGCTAAATTTAAAAGTGCGGTTGAAAACGCCGTCGTAGCGAAGTGGTCGCGGTACTGAAGCAGCGAGGCAAAGAGCGTAACGACGAAGATAAACGTGAGGTAGAAAAAATTTATCCGCACGTATGGCACCGCAAGACCGATCTGCTCGGCGCTAAATCCGTATGCCAAAACTTTAGTAAAAACGGGCGCGGCGAGCAGCACGAGCGCCGTTAAAAGCGCGATGAAAATGCTAAATTTAATAAGCACCGCTGCAGCAAAAATTCCTTTTTTACGCGCGGCGGTAAAGCTTGGCAAAAACGCCTGCGTAAAGGCTCCCTCGCCGAATAGTCTGCGGAAAAGATTGGGTAGTTTAAACGCTACGAAAAACAGATCGCTGTAAATCCCCGCGCCCAAAACCGATGCGGTAAGCAGGTCGCGCACGAAACCCAAAACCCGCGAAACCAGCGTGCCTGCGCTATTTGTAAAAAAGCCTCTGAGCATAAATCTCCATTAAATTTTATAAAATGCCAAGGTTGATTATATTATAATTTCCCCTATTTTTTGATTTTGGAGAGAAATTTTTGCGGAATTTAGCCTTTTCGCTCGAAAGCTCGGGCGGGAAAAACACCTTATCGCTACGCGGGCAGTGGAACTACAAAAGCTCGCGCTCCCAGCTACTTGCACTAAAAAAAGCGGTAAAAAATCTAAACGAGCTGGAGCTAAGCTTAAGCGAAATTTCAAATTTAGATTATTTTATGGCGCTGATGATCAAAAATGCCCTTGCCGGCAAGCGGGTTAGCCTTGTGGAGGATAGCTGCAAAGCCGCCAAAATTTTAAGCTTTATGGATGATAAAACGATCGATTTTAGCTACGTACCCGAGTCTCGCAGGCTAAATTTTTTAGCGCAGATCGGACTTTATTGCCATCTTGGAATTCTAGGCTTGCTAAGCCTTGCTGGCTTTTTGGGCGAGTTTTTTTCCAAGCTCGCAGCTTTTATAATTCATCCGATGAAATTCCGCTTCAAAGAAACAGTAAATTTCATCAAGGATAGCGGCATAGACGCGCTTTTCATAGTCTCATTGACGGCATTTTTAATCGGCATCGTGCTTGCTTACATAGGCTCTGATATGCTTTCTAAATTTGGCGCCAGCATCTATATCATCGATATAATGGGTGCTTTGACGCTCCGTGAAGTAGCGCCTCTAATCGCTGCTATCGTTATCGCGGGCCGTTCGGCTTCGAGCTTTACGGCACAGATCGGTGTGATGAAGATCACCGAAGAGATCGATGCGATGAGGACGATGGGCTTTGATCCGTTTTATTTTCTTGCGATGCCGCGCATTATCGCGATGGTACTAATCATGCCGCTGGTCATTTTTATTGCAGATTCGGTAAGTATTTTTGCTCAGATGATCGTGTGTGACGCGTATTTAGACATAGCCTTTAGCGATTATTTGGATAGATTTAAGGCTTCTGTAGAGCTTAGGCATTTTTTAGTAGGTATGATTAAAGCGCCGTTTTTCGGGGCATTCATCGCTATCATCGGCTGCATGCGGGGTTTTGAGGTTAAAGGAAATACCCAAAGCATCGGCGAATACACCACGATCAGCGTCGTAAATGCGATATTTTGGGTTATCGCGATCGACGCGGTATTTGCGGTTTTGTTTTCGGAAATCGGGCTATGAGCGAGCAAGCGCAGTCTAGCGGGACCTCTAAAATTATAGTCGCGCGCGATGTTACTACCGCGTACGGATCGCGCGTTATGCACGATAGCGTAAGTTTTAGCGTTAAAAAAGGCGAAATTTACGGCTTTTTAGGTGGCAGCGGTAGCGGAAAAACGACGTTAATGAAAACGCTCATATTTTTAAAGCGGCCGCAAAGCGGCGAAATTAAAATTTTTGGGCGCGATATTTGGCGCGCAAGCGAGGCAGAGCAAAACGAGATCCGCCTAAAATGCGGCGTGATGTTTCAGTTTGGCGCGCTTTACAGCTCGATGAGCGTGCTTGAAAACGTAGGCGTGCTGCTGCGCGAATACTCTAAATTTAGCGAGCGCGAGATAGATGAGCTATCAATGTTTTGGATCCAGAAGGTAGGACTTAAAAAAGAGGCTGCTGCGCTTAGCCCAAACGAGCTTAGCGGCGGTATGAAAAAGCGCGTGGCGCTGGCTCGCGCGCTAGCACTTAGCCCTGAAATTTTATTTTTGGACGAGCCAAACTCGGGGCTTGATCCGCTCAGCGCCAGAGCCCTTGATAGGCTTGTTTGCGAGCTTAGAGACAGCCTCGGCGTCACGGTCGTGATGGTCACGCACGACG
Source organism: uncultured Campylobacter sp. (assembly GCF_938045595.1). Lineage (GTDB taxonomy): Bacteria > Campylobacterota > Campylobacteria > Campylobacterales > Campylobacteraceae > Campylobacter_B. The sequence continues at coordinate 8,280 of NZ_CALIBB010000193.1, read as the reverse complement.
TGGATAGTATCTTTGACATTTTGGATCGGTTTTTGATCGTGGATAATCAAAAAATCGCTTTTGAAGGAAACATCGATGAAATTTCAAGCCTGGAGAATAATCCGCTCGAAGAGCTATTTAAGATGCGACAAAGAGATTAGGCTTTGAAATTTACCGAGCTAAAATACAGCTCGCGGCGAGTAAAATTTAGATAGGTAGGAGCTGAAATTTTAAAATAGTAGCGGGAAAATTTTAAATTTTAAACCTAGCGAGGAATTCCGGGCTCCGCAGGGCTTAAATTTTAAAATTTAGACCTTAGCAGCTCAATCGAAATTTTAAAATTTAGGCGGGTCGTATTTAAGGGCGCATTTGTGGGATAGCGCATTGAAATTTTAAAATTTCGACGAGCAAGCGGCGTTAAATTTAAATCGGGGCGGTAGAATTTTACGCTAAAATACAGCGCGGCGATATTTTGAAATTTCAAAATGCACGCTAAGCTTTAAAATTTAAACTCAGATGATTCTGTGAATTTTGCGGCTATTTGAGAAAAGGCTAAGTTTTAAAATTTAAGCCCAAATGGCTATTTTAAGGCATATCGCAGGGCTTAAATTTTACGCTCTGAAATTAGGAGAAAAGATTGGAAAATAGAACTTCATACACGATAGTAGGCGCATTTGTTATGATCTGCGTCGCGGCTCTTACGGCGTTTATGTGGTGGATGCTTACAAAGACTGATCGCGGCGAGAGCTATCGCTCCTACTATATCCACACAAAAGAGCTTCCCGTAGGCATTAAGGAGAATTCCGAGGTTAAATTTATCGGCGTAAATGCGGGCATCATCAAAAGTATCGATTTTGCCGATATCGAAAATGCGATTATTGAGATTGAAATTTCAGTAAAAAGCAAACTACCGATCTCGCAAGATAGCGTCGCTAAGGTAGAATCTCAAGGCATCAGCGGAATCGCGTTTATAAATATCACGAAAGGAAGCGGCAAGCTTTTCCCGCCGAATGATAAAAAGCCGATAATTGCGCTGGATAAAACGCTTCTTGATAAAATCGGCTCTAAAGCTGAAGTCATCACCGATAGCGTGAGTGAGATGATCTTTAAGATTAACGGGCTGTTGTCTAAGCAAAATACCGATAAAGTGGATAGAATTCTATCTTCGATGGATAAATTTAGCGCTGAGCTAAGTGATGAGAAAAAATTCCAAAGCCTAGACGCGCTGCTTGCTAACGTAAATACTCTCATAGCAAATTTAAACGAGCGCGAGAAGGAGCTAGACGCGCTGCTAGATAATCTAAACGCCTTTGCCGTTAGTGCTGCCAATCTATCGAATTCGCTGGATAAAACCGCAGGTATCATCACTAAGCGTATCGATCGCGGCGAGTACAATCTAAAAGCGATCTTGGATCCTACGCTTGAGGAGGCAAAAAACACTCTTGGCGAGCTAAAAAAATCGCTTAGAGAATTCCAAGGCGCGATGTTTAGGCTAGAGGACAATCCTTACGATTTCTTTTTTAAAGACACTTCTAAAAGCGCGGATCGCGACGATAAAAAGGAATAAAGATGAAAAATTTTATAAAGTTTACGCTTGCTGCGACGCTGGCGGCGATATTTTTAGGCGGCTGCTTAGCCAAGCAGGCTAAGCCATACACCTACTACGAGCTGCGTTATGATCAAAAGCGCTGCGTAAATCCTAGCGGTGCGCGTAAAAATATCTTTATTGACACCATCACAGCGACCGATCTCGTCGATAGGCGGGATATTTTAATAGTGGATTTTAGAAACCGAACGCGGTTCGCAAGCGACGCCAAATTTATCACGATGCCTAGCGAGATGGTATATAAGGCACTGCTTGATGCGGCATTTTCCACCTGCTCGCTAAATCCAATCTTCGTGCCAAAAGAGCGGGATTTGCGCCTAAAAACCAGTATCGTAGCGCTTCAGATCAATAACGATCAAGCAACCGTCACGATGGGATATGAAATTTTAAATTCTTTAGAAAGCATAAAATCTGGCATCGTCACTAAGCGCGTTTTCGTGCCAGATCCCAGCTCGCAAAGCATTTATAATGCTCTAAATTTAGCGCTTAATGAGAGCATAAACGAAATTTTAAAGGCTCTTAGATGATAGCGGCGATCGAAGGAATTATCACGCGCAAGGAGCCCACTGCTTGCGTCATTAAATGCGCTAGCGGCGTAAGCTACGCTCTTTCATTGTCATTAAATACCTCCGCGAAGCTCACGCAGGGCAAACTGACCGAGCTTGCGTGCGTACAAATTCTGCGCGAGGATGCCGATTCGCTGTATGGGTTTTTAGACGAGAGTGAAAAAAAGATGTTTGAAACCCTAATCAAGCTTAGCGGTGTAGGTGCAAGCACGGCGATGGCGGTTTGTTCGACGCTCGCTCCGCAGGATTTCGCGCGTTGCGTAGCTACGGGGGATGCTGCGACGCTAACTTCAGTTCCGGGCATCGGCCCAAAGACCGCTAGACGGATCATTGCCGAACTAGGCGATGCGAAGCTAATGGAATTCGGTCCTAGCGAGACTTATAAAAATGAAGCGGCGTCCGCGCTACAAAGCCTTGGATTTAAGCGCGATAAGATCAATCAAATCTTAGCGGGCTGCAGCAGCACGAATACGTCAGATCTTGTCAAAGAGGCGTTAAAAAAATTAGCGTAGAAAATAAAATTTGAAGGAAAGCAATGAAATTTGGCATAGTTTTTGGAGCTCAAAGCTACGAGCACGAAGTAAGTATCATCTCGGCAATTGCCGTTAAAAACGCCCTAAAAGGCTGGGACTTGGAGTTTGTATTTTGCGATAAAAATCGTAAATTTTACCGCATTGAGGATAAAAATATGCGCGCGGCATATTTTAAGCAGGGCGGCTATGCTAAAGCAAAAGAGCTTGGCATCGGTGCGGGCGGATTTTTTGAGAGCGGAATGTTTAGCAAAAGCATGCTAGAAGTCGGCACATATATCAATCTAATCCATGGCTGCGACGGCGAGGATGGCAAAATGGCGGCGCTATTTGAGTTTTTTGGCATCCCTTATATCGGACCTCGCATAGAAGCTAGCGTGCTAAGCTATAATAAAATTTTAACCAAGCACCTAGCTGCAATCGCAAATGTAAAAACCTTGCCGTATGAGATCGTAAATCGTACTAGTCTGCCTAATTTTAATTTTCCGATCATCGTTAAACCCGCTCATTTGGGCTCTAGCATCGGAATTTCGATAGCCAAGAACGAAAGCGAGTTTAGCTACGCGCTGGATCAGGCTTTTGAGCTGGACGACAGCGCGATCGTAGAGCCATACTGGGAAAACGTAAAGGAATTCAATCTCGCAGGCGCTAAAATAGACGGCAAAATCGTATTTTCAAACATCGAAGAGCCAAAAAAAGAGGGCTATTTAAATTTCGATCGTAAATATTTGGATTTTTCGCGTAGTGGCGCGATCGAACCCGCTCGTCCTGGCGCTTTGCTAGAGGGTAAGATGAAAGACGCCTTTACGCGGCTTTATAACGCAGGATCATTCGATGGCGCGCTCATTCGCTGCGATTTTTTTGAAAAAGAGGGCGAAATTTATCTAAACGAGATAAATCCGAACCCGGGTAGTCTCGCAAACTACCTATTTGACGATTTCTCCGAGGTCTTAGCAGCTCTTGCTTCGTCGCTGCCGCCGATGAGGCAGATCCCTGTAAGCTACGAGCTGATCACCAAAATCACCGCTAATAAGTAGCCAATCGTTTAAAATTTTACGCTAAATTTTGCGTAAAATTTTACCCCAAAGGTCGAGTTATGATAAATCAAGACGAAATTTACACTGCTACCGAGATCGTGCGCAACTTCAGCACCGTTTTAAACAAGATCAAAAACCAAGAGATTAAAAAAGCCCTGATCGTCAAAAATAACAAATTTGAAGCCGTGATGATCAGTATGAGCGAGTTTGAGCGGCTCGAAAAAGCAGTCGAGCTACTCAAGGCTGTTTACGCCAAAAGGAGCGGCGGTGGCGAGTAAGGAGCTCGTCTGCGGCGGCGAGAGCTACAAAATCAGCTACGAAATTTCAAACCTGCAGCGTGCCGAATATATTTTGGTGCTGCACGGCTGGGGCGCAAACAAAGCGCTTATGTCTCGGGTTTTTGCGGACAAATTCCGCCGTTACGCGTTAGTGTGCGTCGATCTGCCGGGATTTGGCGCCAGCTCGCAGCCCGCGCGTGCCCTTGGCAGCGAGGATTATGCGGAGATTATGCGCGCCTTTATCGCAGCTTTGGGCAGGCAGCCCGCAGCGATCATGGGGCACAGCTTCGGCGGCAAGATCGCCGCGTTGCTGGCTCCGCGCAATCTCATACTGCTAAGCAGCGCGGGTATCATCGAGCCGAAGCCCTTTGCCGTGCGCGCCAAAATCGCGATTTTTAAAATTTTAAAAAGACTTGGACTGGCGGGGCTTTGGCGTGCGTTTGCGAGCAAGGATGCCGCAGGTATGAGCAAGACGATGTATGAGACGCTAAAAAACGTCGTAAATGAGGACTTCCGCGATATTTTTTCTGCGCTAAGCCCGCAAAATGCGCTCATCTTTTGGGGCAAGGACGATCGCGCCACTAGCCTAAAAAGCGGCGAGCTGATCCACTCGCTCATTAAAAACAGCAAATTTTATCCGCTCGCGGGGGATCACTTTTTCTTTTTGCAGAGCGCGGAATTTATTGGCGAGCAGATCGAAAAGGAGCTTGGCGGCAGCTAAATTTAACGATTTGACGCCGCGCAAGGTTAAAACAAAACGAGATTTGGTGTAAATTTTAAAATTTAGCCGCGAAATTTTAGCGTTGCTAAAAATCGCGCTTTAGGTGCAAAAACAGATCGCGCGAATGTAAGAGCGAGGTGTAGTTTTAAAGCGTTTTATTGCGGCGCTTTAATGCGGCTCATCGCACGTTTTAAAATTTTGCAATCCGTTTGCGTCAAAGATCGCAAACCGAAGCGTAAATTTAAATTATAAAGCCGCGAGTATGCGTTTAAAATTTAGCGGCGTAAAATACGCTCTTTGGGCTCGTGGTATAAAACGCAAAGCTCAAATTAGAGCGCGCCGCGTTAAATTTTAAAATTTTACGCCGTAGCGGATCGTTTCTGCTATGCGCTCGCGATTGCGGTAGCCGTACATGATGCGGCGAAACCGCGCGTGTATCGCAAAGCGGACGATTAAATTTAGTCGCATAACTGCGTCATGTATTTGCCGCGACAGAAGGCCTATGTGCCGTAAATGATGCAAATTATCGCGCGAGATAGGGCGCGATGTCGCAAGATACGCAGCGTGCGAAAATTTCAGGTCGCGAGAGATAGATACGGCGCGGTATCGAAAACGCAGATGTAGCGCGACAGCGTAAATTTATCTAGTGTGGCTCGTGCAGCCAACATGAGAGAAAGAATTTACGAGCGCGCAAGTTTGCAAAAATAGAATTTGCAAAGAGGGAATTCGTAAAATTTGCAAATGAAGCCAAATGCCTGTTAGTCCGAGCTCGCCGCGTTTTGCCCGCACAGGCTTGCAAAGCGGGCGCCTAAACTTATAAAAAGGAATTTTAAAAGATGAATATAATATTTTTGATCGCGCACGCGGCATTCGTCCTACTGCTGGGCTTTTATCTGATCACCTGCCTGCAGTGGTTTTCGTACAAGCCCGCGCGCATCATCTTTCACTTCACCAAACCCGCGTGGCACCTCTATTTTTTGATTTTGCCGTTAGCGGCGTATTTTGGCTGCGAGATCGCGGCGAGCCTCTGCGCGGCTAAATTCGGCGCCGCGTCCCTCTATGCTCTGCGCGCTGCTAAAATTCTAATCGTCGCGGCCTATGCGCTAGCGCTTTATTTTTGGCAAAGAGGGCTAGATAAAAAGCTCGTCTTTACGCCGCGCGTGAAGCGATTTTTTGCGATTTTGGCGGTTTGTATGTTTAGCTTTAACGCCGCGTTTTATGCCGCGGGGGGGCCGATTTTGCCGATATTTTTACCGCTTGGCGCGGGCCTTGCGGCGAGTTTTGCTTATGAGCGGGCGCAGGCTGCGAAATTTAAGGCTGACGCACGCAAAAAACTGGCCTCGATGCCTTCTCTTACGATCATTCAGATCACCGCGAGCTACGGCAAGACGAGCATTAAAAACTTCTTGTATCAAATTTTAAAAAGCGACTTTCGCTGCTACAAGACGCCGCGCTCGGTAAACACGCTAGCAGGGCTCGTGCGCGACGTAAACGAGGCGCTGCCCGCAGATACGCAGATCTACATCGCCGAAGCAGGCGCCAGGCTAAGCGGCGACATCGCCGAGATCACCGAGTTTTTGGCGCCGCAGATCGTCGTCGTGGGCGAGATCGGCGCGCAACACATCGAGTATTTCAAAAGCATCGAAAACATCCGCAAAACCAAGCTTGAAGCGCTAACAAGCGCGCGGCTAAAGCATGCGTTTTTGCACAGCTGCACGCAAAAAAGCCCGAGCGAGCGTATCACTATTTACGACGAGGGGCTGGAAATTCACGGCGCGGATCTGGACGGAATAAAATTTAGTCTTAGCTTGAGCGATGATGAAAGCGGTGCTAGCGGCGAAAATTCTGTGCCGCGCGCAGAGACATCCGCCGCAGAAGGCGAAGGGCAGGGCGATTTAAGCTTAGATGCAGGCAGTGCGGCATGTGCGGAAAAAGACAAAAATTCTAAAAATTACGGCGCCGATTTTGACGATGCAAATTCCATGTCCCGCACCGAACGGAGCGAGCAAGAATTTTACGAACAAGCCGCCCGCGCCGCTAGCGACGATAAAATTTGCAGCGACAAAGAGCGGGGCACGCAAGAGGCTCCAAACGAGCGTAAAATTTTAAACGGGCGTAGCGAACAAGGAAAGAGATATGAGTTTTTCGCGCCGATTTTGGGTAAATTTAACGCCGCAAATCTCGCCGCGTGTATAAAGATCGCGCGATTTTTAGGGCTTAGCGCTGATAAAATCAAAAGCCGCGTCGCGCACGTCAGCGCCGTCGAGCACAGGCTCGCACGGCTCGATGCAGGCGGCAAGATCATCATCGACGATAGCTTCAATGGCAATCTAAGCGGTATGCTGCAAAGCTACGAGCTGATGCGAAGCTACGCCGGGCGCAAGGTCATCATCACGCCGGGCATTGTCGAGAGCACGCGCGAGGACAACGAGACGCTGGCTGCCAAGATCGATGAAATTTTTGATCTCGCGATCATCACGGGTGAGCTAAATTCCGAGGTGCTACAAAGCAAAATAGACCCCGCAAAGACTATCGTTTTGAAAGACAAGCGCGATTTGCAGCGGGTTTTGAGCGAAAATACGCACAGCGGCGATCTGATTTTGTTTTCAAACGACGCGCCGAGCTTTATTTAAGAGGCTTTGGCGATACGGCTTACTCTGCATGGCTGTATACAGAGCGATTTAGCAGGCATGTTTTTTTAGATAAAAGAATTTGAGAGAGTGCGGCGGGCGACTTATAAAGTGGCGCGACCCGATAGGCGATTAGTTTGAGCTTGCGGCGCGATCTGTTTAAATAGATAACCCATGCGGCGAAATTTTAGCGTGCCGCGATCAGCTCGCGTTCGGGCTGGTAAAATCCGCAATCAAAATTTAAAGGAAAGCCATGGATTTACGAGAAAATATGCTAGGGCAGCTGCGAGCGTTAAGTGAGGAGAAATTTGCGAAATTTTCGCAGCGCCTAATACCCGCGCCGCAGATTTTGGGCGTACGCACTCCCGCACTGCGCGCACTTGCTCGCAAAAGCTTCGCCGCTTTGGGTGGAGCAGATGAAGCGCGGCGCGAGCTGCAAAATTACGAGCCCGTTTTTCACGAGGAGTTCGTGCTAAAAGGCTTTTTTATAATGCTTTTGAAGCAGGATGAGACGAAATTTGCACTTGCGAGCGATTTTATCAAAACGATGCCTAATTGGGCGGTTTGCGATATGTTCGCTCCGAAATTCAGGGGCGCCGATCTTGCGGACGCGCTGCTAAAGCAGGCTAAAAGCGGCGCGGACGAGTTTGAGAGGCGATTTTTCTACGTTTATTTTATGCGAAATATGGACGCGATCTCGCCTAAGGAATTTTTTGAAATTTGCGCCGCCGAAAGCGACGAGCGGTACTACGTGCAGATGGGCGCGGCGTGGGCGATAGCCGAGATGTTTATCAAACAGCGCGAGATCACGCTTGCGTTTTTGGCGAGCAAACGGGCGGTTAAATTTATCCAAAACAAGGCGATATCGAAGATCCGCGATAGCTTTCGCGTAAGCAAAGCCGACAAGGAGGCGCTTTTGAAGTATAAAATTTA
>NZ_CALIBB010000192.1 GCF_938045595.1 uncultured Campylobacter sp. | reverse complement strand
GTCGCGTTTTTGAAATTTGTATCGCTGCAAATAAAATTTTATCGAGGTTTAAAATTTGATGCCGTGTTGTTGCGCTGCGTAAAATTTCAATAACGCGCTAAATTTTAAGCGGCGCGTAAAATCAAGCATTGCGCTAAATTTCAAGTTACGCGCCCGATTTAGCTCACGCGGCAAATCAAACGCGCCGCCTAATAAAAGCGGTATAAAATTTGCTCGCGCGCTAAGGCTCGTCCCTCAGGGCTTAGGCGTATAAAATTCTACCCAGGCGGATCATGTTCGAGCCGCATTTGATCGCGAGCTCAAAATCATCGCTCATCCCCATCGAGCAGATCCGCGCGCCATGCGGTACGAGTGCGTCGAAAATCTCGCGGCTTGCCTCGAAGCTTCGCGCGATCTGCGCGGGTTCGCTCACATGCGCGCCGATGCTCATCACGCCGATTAAATTTAGATTTTTGCACTCCTGCTTGATGCGCAAAAACTCCTCCACCGCGCGGTTTTTATCGAGCCCCGTTTTGGAGCTCTCGCCCGCGGCGTTGATCTCCAGCAGCGTATCTAGCGGATAAGTTAGCCGCTTATTTACGGCAAGCGCGAGCTCGCAACTGTTGCAGCTCTGCCACAGCGTCGGGCGCAGAGCGATGAGCTGATTGATTTTGTTGCTTTGCAGCGTGCCGATGAAGTGCCACTTTAGCGGCAGTTCGCGCAAGGCCTCGCTTTTGCGCTTCAGCTCCTGCACTCTGTTTTCGCCAAACGCGATCTGTCCTTGCGAATACAGCTCGCGCACCTCATCCGTGCCTACGTTTTTACTCACCGCGACTAGCTGCACTTCGCCCGCGCCTGCTTTTGCAGCCTCAATGCGCTTTAAAATTTCATCCAGTCTCATTTGTAAAATCCCAAAATTCTAGCGAAATCATTCAGCACCGTAAATATCATCAAAAGCGCTAAAATCCCCATACCTACGTAGCTGGCACCAACGAACACCCGTTTTGGCACGGGGCGGCGGAAGATGAGCTCAAAGAGATTAAACGCGATGTGTCCGCCGTCGAGCGCAGGGATCGGAAAGAGGTTGATAAGCCCTAAATTTACCGATATTAGCGCCACGAGCGCGAGCAGGACCGCCGCGCCGTAATCGACCGCCTTTGAGGTGATGTCCGTAATGGCGACGATGCCGCCCATCTCCTTGGGCGAAACGACGCCGCTAGCGAGCTTCTCAAGACCTATCAAGATGAGCTTTGATGCCTCCACCGTCTGATCCCACGCGAAACTAAGCGAGCTTGCGCCCTTGTGATATAGCGTCACGGTCGCGTTGTAATCGGGCGAAATGCCGATGAGCGGCACTCTGATGCTCTCGCGCCAGATGGTTTTTTTCTCGCCGAGCTTTGGCGTGAGCTGCAGGCTCAGTCGCTCGCCGCCGCGCATGATTTCTAAGCTTAGAGGTGCTGCGGTTACCTGCTTTGAGATGTCGTCCCACTCGCGGATCTGCTTGCCGTCGATTGATAAAATTTCATCGTTTAGCATAAGCCCTGCGCTTGCCGCGGCGGAATTTGGCGAAATTTTGCCGACCTTGGGCGCTAGCTTTTCGACGCCGATGTAGCCCAGCGCGATGTAGATCAAAAACGCAAGCAGCAGGTTAAAAAACGGCCCCGCAAAAAGTATGATTATGCGCGCGATCGGGCCTTTGGAGTTGTAGCTATCGGGGTCCGCGCTTGCCGCGGCGGGATCCAGATCCTCCTGCCCCTTAAGGCTCACGTAGCCTCCCAGAGGGATCGCGCTGATGGCGTACTGCGTCGCGCCGATGCGCTTGGTAAAGACCTTCTCGCCGAAGCCCACGCTAAAGACGTTCACCCCCACGCCCAGCGCCCGCGCCGCCAAAAAATGCCCCAGCTCGTGGAAAAAGATGAGGAAGCTGATCGCCAGCACCGTGACCATAAAATTTATCGAGTAAAAATAAAATCCGACCGCCAGGATCGCTAGCGTTAAAATTATGCTTTTCAAATTTCAGACCTTTGTAAAAAATGGGCTAAGCTTACTATGATTTTGCAAATTTTAAGCTTAGATCGCCGTTTAAAGCCTTGGCTCTCTTTTTTAAACTTGGTTAGCTTTGAGCTTAGCCCGCCGCCGTTTCGGGCTATAAATTTAGCTAAATTAAGGCGCGCAGGCGGACGATCGGCGTGAGGAATTTAAAATTTAAAAGCGAAATTTTACCGCGAGATTTTGCGGAGTGGATTATAAAATTTCGCAGCACGAGGCTTTGTGTTTTGAACTGCCGCTATGCTTTGAAATTTCATTATGTTTTGACAAGTCGTCATACTCTGAAATTTTGTCGCTCTTTGAAATTCCATTATGTTTTAAAATACTGCCGCGCCGCCCTGAAATTTTGCGCGGCGGTTTAAACGAAATTTTACGCCGTGAAATTTTGCACGGCGGAATTTTATCTTTTAAATTTTATAGGTTTGTACATCGCTGTGCACATACAGACTAAGCATCTATAGAATTTTATCGGTAAAATTTGAACGTGAAATTTTAAAATTCCGCGCTACTAAAATAGGTGAAATTTTACGCTGAAATTCTATCGCTAAAACCCACTAAGCGCGGGTTCTAACGCTTTGCGATGAGGTTTTGTAGCTTCACAATCCATTGTTTTAGTTTGTAAAAAATTCTGATTTAACTTCGAATGATTGCGAGATCAAGCTTAGTTTAAATTTTTCATCTATTAAATTTGGACTAAAGCCCTCTAAGCCGCTTTCGCAAGTGGATCTAAACATTTTGCGTATTAGTCGTTTTATTTTGCCTTGCGTCGGCGCGGCGCTGCGATCGCCTAAAATTTCTATTTTCTTTATCTTATAGCTGATTTCATTTATTCCATCTACGGTTTTGTTGGAAATTTGCTTTAGCACTATATTTGCGTGGTATTCGTAATAACCGTGATTGTAATGGGTAAGCGTAAAAAGATCATTACTGCTAGCCGAGCCCACTTTTATAAGAAAAATCTCGTTTAGCTCCTTTGAGATACACCACAGACCATCTATCTCATCTCGGCTTAAGCTAGCTAGACCGTGTTGATTTCTAAATGGATTTATGATTTGCTCTAGGTTATCCTCAAAGCGGTATCCGTCAATCAAAAATCCACCTACATAATCAATGTTGTAGTTTAGGGCGTCTATTAGCAAAACATTTTCATTTTCGGCGTTAAGGGCGTCTTGTAAAATTTTAAAAATATCGCTTTGACTGAGCTTTCCGCTGTTTTTCGGTTCTAGCGCATAGAGTTTATGGATACGTCGCTTCTGTCCATTTATCATCCTAAAATCGCCGAACCAAGCGCCGTAAGTAATGACTGCATCAAACATTTTGCCTTGATAATACAATCTATATGCGTTAAAATCTAAATTGCAATGATCCCAAAAGCCGCTAAAGCTCCCGTAGTTTATAAGCCAGGCACCAAGCTCTCTATCTATGCGCCAGCTTAATTCTATAGAAATTTCAGGATAACATCTAAAAGGCAATCGCTTTTTAGAAATTTTGTTTCTAATATCTTTTTCTACCTTATTGAGCTTATACTTTCTTGCATTTTCTTCGCCAATTTTTTCTTCAACTACGAAAGCCATATCTAGTCTAAATTTTAAAATTTAGCCTTTTTTCGTAGCCTTAGCATATGCCGCGACATATTCAAAGCCCGAATATAGCGTCAGCGCAACCGCGATCCAGAGTAGGGTGTTTGCATAGGGCCACT
>NZ_CALIBB010000191.1 GCF_938045595.1 uncultured Campylobacter sp. | reverse complement strand
CTTTTGCCGCACTTCGTCGGTTTCGGGTTTCAAACACAGCGCGTTTGCTGGCGCACTAGCATTGGGGTTCTGCGCGGGCGCTCTAGCTAAAATTTTGCCTTATCTTTAAATCAAACGAGCTTGCCGCTCCTGCAGCGGCGGAGTTTACGAGCCTTATGGCTAGCGAGCCGGCAAGCTCGTATTGCATTTAAATTTTAAAATTTAGCAACTTTGGAAATTTTAGATCAAATTTTACGCTTAAAATTTTAAATTTAGAGATTGTAAATTTGGCGCTCGCAGCAGGGCAAAATTTTGATTTTAGCGGCGCGAGCCTACGTCCAAAACCATTAAAATCAAAATTTAGCGCAGCATAGGTAGATGCGCCCGCGACTGCGAACTTGTTAGATAAAAACTCAAGCCAAGAACGCAAGCGCTAAAATAGTGCGTCTTGCGCCGCAGTCTTATTAAGACACAAACGCAAGCTGCAAAATTTCGCCGCTCGCGCAAATAGCAAAACAAAGCGAGCCGCGCCGAGCAATGTTTTACTACCAAAGCAAGCTGCAAATCAAAAACTACATTCCACCGCTCGGACAAGCTTTAAATTTAAACCGCGTTTCGCCGCCGAGCTGCAAACCAAACCTGTGCGCCAAATCCTGCTGAGCTGCGCAATAAAATTTAACTTTTCATCTAGCCGAAACTTCGCACGCAAAGCCGCGATAAGTAAAAAGATCAGATAAATTCCTTCTCCAAAGGCTGCATCGCGTTGCCGTCTGCGTCAAAAAGCACCCGCCCGCATACTTCGCAGACTTCATCTCTAGGCGACGGCTCGTCCGCGTCCAGCTGCCACGCCGACATCTCGCCGCACTCGCAGTTTATGACGTAAAGGATCTGCCTTTTGCGGCGCTTGCCCCATGGCGCGATATCCCAAAATAGCTCCTCGCGCTTGCCTAGCTTTTTAAAATCTTTCTCGACGTCCTTGTGCGCGACGAGCAGATAATAAGCGTCGCTATGAAGCTCCAAAGTAAAGAGCCTAAAATCGCTCTTCTTTAGCGCCTTTTGAAACTCGTTCATCAAAAATAGGCTCGCATCGCCGCGCTTAAAATCCTCTTTTTCCGCTTCTTTTTCGAGCCTTGCGTAAATTTTATCGCACTCTAGAGCC
>NZ_CALIBB010000190.1 GCF_938045595.1 uncultured Campylobacter sp. | reverse complement strand
CGCGAAGTCACCGTCCAAGTCGCGCTTTTACGATGATTTAATTAAAATTTCTTGCGCACGAACACCATGCTTAAAATGATTTTTCACCAAATTTTACGCAAGCTTTGGCGCTAAATTTGCCCCAAAATCCGCTCGCAAATTTCGCGCGGGTTTTGCGCCTGATAGATCGGGCGACCGACTACGATAAAATCAGCCCCCGCCTCGCGCGCGACGTCCAGATCCGCCACTCTCTTTTGATCCCCCACGCTCTCGCCAAACGGACGTATACCCGGGCAGAGCGTGATAAAATTTGCGCTCGTAGCGTCCTTTATCAAGCGGCTCTCGTAAGTAGAGCAGACCATGCCGTCAAGTCCTGCTTCATAGCTCATCACGCCAAATTTGCGCACGGCATCGCTTAAATTTTGCTCGTAAACCGCGCTAAATTCCGCCTGATCAAAACTCGTTAGCGCCGAAACCGCTAGCACCAACGGACGCGAAGCTAGCCTATCCAGTCGCTCCATCACTGTAGCCATCGCGCGCTTGCCGCTGCTTGCGTGCACGTTTATCATATCTACGCCAAGCTTAGCGATCTCCTCGGCGGCGTCTGCCATCGTGTTTGGGATGTCGTAGAGCTTTAGATCGAGGAAAATTTTAAAATTCCCGAGCTTTTTTAGCTCCTCTACAAAGTCCGCTCCGTCGCGCAAATAAGCTCTCAAGCCCACCTTGAGCCAAATTTTATCCGAAAAGTCCGCAAGTCCCTCCGCTAGCTGCAAGCACTCCTGCTTCGAGCCCAGATCAAGCGCGACGCAGAGCTTCACTGCCTATCCTTGCCGCGTACCGCGCCTTTGCTACCCGCAGGTCTTTTTGAGACGGCGCCTCTGCCGCCCGCAGATTTTTTCGGTGCGGTAGAGCTTTTGCGCCCAGCGCTACTTTTCGGCGCAGTATTTTTACCCACAGCACCCTTTTTCGGAGCCGCGCTTTTGCCGACTCTGAAATTTCTATCCGCGCCCTCTTTTTTCGGCGCGGCGTCTTTGCCTCGTTCGCCTGCCTTAAAATTTTTACCTCGCTCGCCAGCTTTGAAATTTTTGCCGGTTTTCTCTGTCCTGAATTTATCTCCGACCTTAAAATTTTTCTCCGTTTTAAATGTTTTGCTCGCAGCGGCTTCGGATTTTTTTGCGGATCCGCTGCGAGTTTTCGAATTAGCGGGCTTTTTAGACGGTCTGCTTCTGCTCGCCGTAGAATTTTTCGGCGTGCCGCTCCTCTTTGCTCTCGTAAAATTTTTCGTCTCGCCGTCCGCGCCTGCGGGGATGAAATTTTTCGCCGTATCATCGCTGTCCGAAACAGCGGAGTTTTTCGCCGCAGCAGGCTTAAAATTTTTGGCTACCTCCGTGGTTGTCTCGAGATTTTCGCTTGCCGTCGCAGTCGGCTCGGAAATTTTATCTGCCGCGATTTTTACAGGGCTATCTTTTAGCGCATCCAGCACGCCGTTTATAAATTTAGACGAGATGCCAAGCTCCTTGGCGGAGTTGATCGCTTCGTTGATGACGATGCCTGCGTCGGTGTCCGTAAAGCGCAACTCATACGCCCCGAGCCGCAGTATCGCGCGCTCCAGAGCCGAAATTTCGGCGAGCTTAAATTCCTTTAAATTTTCGTCTATCAGCGCATCGACTGCGGCGAGATTTTCGCTAGCGCCGCGCAGAAGCGCCAGCGTCCAGTTGCGCTGCTCGTTGCGAATGCGCTTTTCTTCCAGATACTCGTCCGCAAAGTCCTCGCCGCCGCCGTTCATATCTTTGGAGTAAAGCAGCGAGATCGCAGCGAGCCTGGCTTGGTGTCTGGTGGCCATTTTACGCCTTTATGTTGCGAAATAGACTTAGAAGCTCGATCGCGCCGCTCATTGCTTCAAAGCCCTTGTTGCCTGCCTTTGCGCCTGCGCGCTCGATCGCTTGCTCGATGTTATCGGTAGTAAGCACGCCGAAAGTCACGGGTGCGCCGTATTTTAGCATGGTGTTTGCGATACCCTTGCTTACCTCGGCGCTTACGTAGTCAAAATGCGGAGTAGAGCCGCGGATCACCGCGCCTAGGCAGACGACGGCGTCGTAGAGCTTGGAGCTTAGCGCCTTTTCAAGCGCGAGCGGGATCTCAAAAGCGCCAGGAACAAGCATCAGGCTTAAATTTTCCTCCTTGCCACCGTGGCGCAAAAACGCATCGTGCGCCCCCTCGACTAGGCGATCGGTGATGATGTGGTTGAAACGGGCGTTGATGATTAGGATCTTTTCGCTGCCCTTAAGAGCAAGCGAGCCTTCGATGATTTTCATGGTTTTCCTTTGCGTTAAATTTAGCGCTAAGCTTAGCTAAATTCGCCAAAATTCTAAATTAATTTCAGCATCACGGCGCTTGAAATTATTAGAAATAAGAGGGGCGCTTTGCGCGCAGAAATTTTCTCGCAGCGGATGAATACGCCTAGGATCACGGCGCCGATCGTGCCGATGCCTGTGCATAAGCTTAGCGTGAATATAAAAAATATGCGAAGCGGGCTAATCTCCAAGTCCTCTTTTGGCGCGATAGCAGTTTCAAGAAAGACGATAAAAAGCGCGCCGAGCCCCGTGTCTAGGACGTATGCGAGTACCGCGCCGATGTATTTTAAAGCAAGCATAAATTAAAAAAGCTCGCAATTACGCAGGTTGCGGTCAGTAGCCAATCGTGCGTACTAGAAGCGTGCTTAAGTCCGTAAGCCCGGTCGCACTCAAAAGCGCTCCGATGAGGATAAGAACAAAGCCTTTGGTTATTCAAAACCGCCTAAATTTTAAATTTGAAGCGCGAGTATAACAAGGAACGAGCTTAGATTGAAATTCATCTTAAAATTAATCCTAAATAATAAATTTTATTAATCATTTAGAAATTTTAGGATATAATCATTTCAAATCATTTCAAGGAG